>JAYRNW010000224.1:0-13248 GCA_041911995.1 Casimicrobiaceae bacterium
GGCGATCCCGCTCTCCGTCACCACCAGCCGGTCCTTCGGCACGCGGGCGAGCAGGTTGAACGTCGTGTCCAGCGTGACGCTGAAGTTGCGCAGGTTGCGGTTGTTGATCCCGAGCAGCGGGGTCTTGAGCGCGAGCGCGCGCTCGAGCTCCGCACCGTCGTGGATCTCGACCAGCACGTCCATCCCGTACGCGAGCGCGCTGGCCTCGAGCGCGGCCATCTGCGCGTCCTTGAGCGCGGCGACGATCAGCAGGATCGCGTCGGCGCCGAGCGCGCGCGACTCCGCCACCTGGTACTCGTCGACGATGAACTCCTTGCGCAGCGCCGGCAGCGCGCAGGCCGCGCGCGCCGCCTGCAGGTACTCGGGCGCGCCCTGGAAGAACGGGCGGTCGGTCAGCACCGACAGGCACGCGGCGCCCGCGCGCTCGTAGCTCGCGGCGATCGCGGCCGGGTCGAACTCCGTGCGCAGCACGCCCTTGCTGGGGCTCGCCTTCTTGATCTCGGCGATCACGGCCGGCCGGCCGGCGTCGACGCGCGTGCGCAGCGCCTGCGCGACGCCGCGCGGCGGCGGCGCCGCGCGCGCGTCGGCGTCGAGGGCCGCGAACGGCCGCGCGACCTGCGCGGCGATCACCTCCTCCGCCTTCGTCGCGATGATCCGCTCGAGGATGTCGCTGCGCGCGGTGGTGCCGCCCGCGCCGGCGGCGCCCGCCGGCGTCACGCCTGCTCTCCGGCGAGCTTCTGCGTCGTCGCCACGAACTGGTCGAGCTTCCTGCGCGCCGCGCCGCTCGCGATCGCCGCGCGCGCGCGCTCGATGCCCTCGTCGATCGACGGGACGACGTTCGCCGCGTAGAGCGCGGTGCCCGCGTTGAGCACGACGATCTCGCGCGGCGTGCCGTCGACGTCGCCGAGCGCCTCCAGCACCATCTCCTTCGACTCCAGCGCGTCGGCGACCTTGAGCCCGCGGTTGGACTTCATCGAGAAGCCGAAGTCCTCCGGATGGATCTCGTACTCGCGGATCACGCCGTCCTTGAGCTCGCCGACCATCGTCGCGGCGCCGAGCGACACCTCGTCCATGCCGTCCTTGCCGTAGACGACGAGCACGTGCTTCGCCCCAAGCTGCTCGGCCACGCGCACGTGGATGCCGACCAGGTCCGGGTGGAACACGCCGATCAGCTGGTTCGGCGCGCCGGCGGGGTTGGTGAGCGGGCCCAGGATGTTGAAGATCGTGCGCACGCCGAGCTCCCGCCGCACCGGCGCTGCGTGCTTCATCGCCGCGTGGTGGTTGGGCGCGAACATGAAGCCGACGCCGGTCTCCGCGATGCACGTGGCGATCTGCGGGGGCTTCAGCATGATGTTCGCGCCGAGCGCCTCCAGCACGTCGGCGCTGCCCGACTTCGACGACACCGACCGGTTGCCGTGCTTGGCCACGCGCGCGCCGGCGGCCGCGGCGACGAACATCGACGCCGTCGAGATGTTGAACGTGTGCGACGCGTCGCCGCCCGTGCCGACGATGTCGACCAGGTGCTCGCGGTCGACGACGTCGACCTTCGTCGACAGCTCGCGCATCACCTGCGCGGCCGCGGCGATCTCGCCGATCGTCTCCTTCTTCACGCGCAGGCCCACGGTGATCGCGGCGATCATGACGGGCGACACCTCGCCGGTCATGATCTGCCGCATCAGCGAGAGCATCTCGTCGTGGAAGATCTCGCGGTGCTCGATCGTCCGTTGCAGCGCCTCCTGCGCCGTGATGGTCATGGCTGCCCCGCTACTGGTTCGAGAGGTCGCGCACGCGGCGGCGCGTCAGGTCGACGCGGCAGCCGAGCATCCCCTGCTCGGCGCCGGCCCCGCTCGCGTACATCGCGCGGACGAAGTCGCACTGGGCCTTCCGGTACTCGGAGAACGCCCGCATCGACCGCGCGAGCGCCGCGGCGGCGCCCGACCGGCCGGTCGCGGTGTCGAGGTCGCGCGCCCGCTTGCCGGCGTCGCCTTCCGCCTTGTTGAGCGCCGCCTGCGCCTCGTTGTCGGCCTCGACGAGGCAGCGCGAGACCGCCGCCTGGTCGCCCTTGATCATGCACTCGTCGAGCGCGCCGGCCTGCGCCGACGCGACGGCGGCGCACGCGAGGGCGCCGATGACGCATCCGATGGGTCTCATCGCCGGTACTCCAGGAAGTTCGCGAGCAGCCGCTTGCCGTGCTCGGTCAGGATCGCCTCCGGATGGAACTGTACGCCCTCCACCGCGAACCGCCGGTGCCGCACGCCCATGATCTCCCCGTCGTCGGCGGTGGCCGTGACCTCGAGGTCGGCGGGCACGCGATCCCGCTCGATCGCCAGCGAATGGTACCGCGTGACGGAGAACGGCGAGGGCAGCCCGGCAAACACGCCGCGGCCGTCGTGCGTGACGGGCGAGAGCTTGCCGTGCATCACGCGCTGCGCGCGCACGATGCGGCCGCCGAACGCCTGCCCGATCGACTGGTGCCCGAGGCACACGCCGAGGATCGGGATCTGCCCGGCGAAGCGCCGGATCAGCGGCACCGAGATGCCCGCCTCGTTCGGCGTGCACGGCCCCGGGGATACGACGATGTTTGCCGGCTGCATTGCGGCGACTTCGTCCAGCGTGACCGCGTCGTTGCGGTACACGCGCACGTCGGCGCCGAGCTCGCCCAGGTACTGGACGAGGTTGTAGGTGAAGCTGTCGTAGTTGTCGATCATCAGCAGCATGGCCAAATCTCTCACAAAGAGACGCAGAGGCGCAGAGTCACTTGGTCAGTGAGAGTCTCTTGATTCCATTCTTCAAGACGGGAGCGGAGAAATTGAGAATCAGCCCGGTAGGAAGTGCGGCAAGTTTGAGGTAGGTCAGCAGCTGCGCCGAGTGAACGGCCAGCAACGCTTCCACGGCCTTGACCTCCAGCACAACCCGGCGCTCGACGACGATGTCCATTCGATACCCGCAGTCAAGGCGAACGTTCTTGTAGGTGACCGGCAGCGCCACCTGGCGCTCGAACCGGAGACCAGTCAGATTCAGTTCGTGACAGAGACATTCCTCGTACGCGGATTCGAGGAGGCCGGGGCCAAGCGCACGATGGACTTCGATCGCTGCGGCAACGATCCGCTCGGTAAACGGGTCTCTCGGCGTCTCTGCGTCTCTTTGTGAAAGGGACACTCACGCCTCCTCGTCCAGGCCCTGCTGCACCATCTCCGCGGCCCGCATCACCGCGCGCAGCTTGTTGAGCGTCTCCTGCCACTCGCCCTCCGGCGAGCTGTCGTGGACGATGCCGCCGCCCGCCTGCGCGTACAGCACGCCGTCCTTCAGCACGGCCGTGCGCAGGACGATGGCCGTGTCCATGTCGTCCTGGAAGCTGATGTAGCCCGCCGCGCCCGAGTAGATGCCGCGCTTCGTCGGCTCCAGCTCGTCGATGATCTCCATCGCGCGCACCTTGGGTGCGCCGCTGACGGTGCCCGCGGGAAAGGCGGCGCGCAGCACGTCCATGCTGGTGAGCCCGGGCTTCAGCGTGCCCTCGACGTTGGACACGATGTGCATGACGTGCGAGTAGCGCTCGATCACCATGCGGTCGGCGACGCGCACCGAGCCGGTCTGCGCGACGCGGCCGACGTCGTTGCGGCCGAGGTCGAGCAGCATCACGTGCTCGGCGAGCTCCTTCGGGTCGTTCGCGAGCTCGCGCGCGAGCGCCTCGTCGGCCTCGCGCGTCGCGCCGCGCGGCCGCGTGCCCGCGATCGGCCGCAGCGTGACCGTCGACCCCTCCTTGCGCACGAGGATCTCCGGCGACGCGCCGACGACGTGGAAGTCGCCGAAGTCGTAGTAGAACATGTACGGCGACGGGTTGAGCGAGCGCAGCGCGCGGTACAGCGACAGCGGCGACTCGCGGAACGGCATCGCCATCCGCTGCGAGATCACGACCTGCATGATGTCGCCGGCGGCGATGTACTCCTTTGCGCGCGCCACCGCGGCCTTGTACGCGTCCTCGCCGAATTCGCTCTTCGCCTGCGTGACCGCGGTGCCGGTCTGGAACGGGATCGTCACCGGCTCGCGCAGCCGGCGGCGCAGGCCGGACAGCCGGTCGCGCGCCCGCGCGTACGCGTCCGGCGCCGCCGGGTCGGCGTACACGATGAGCGAGATCCGGCCCTTCAGGTTGTCGACGACCGCGAGCTCCTCGGTCAGCAGCAGCAGCAGGTCGGGGACGTCGGCGAGCCCGGGGGTCGGCGGCTTGCCGGTGTGCGCGAGCTTCGTCTCGATGTGGCGGACGAGGTCGTAGCCGAAGAGGCCGGCGAGCCCGCCGCAGACCCGGGGCAGCCCGGGCAGCGGCGGGGCGCGGACGCGCGCGCGAAACGACTCGACGAACGCGAGCGGGTCGCCGTCGAACGATTCGCGGACGCCGGCGTCGTCCTCGACGTCGACGTGGGTGCCGCGCGCGCGCAGCCGCACCTGCGCGGGCAGCCCGATGAACGAGTAGCGGCCGAAGCGCTCGCCGCCGACGACCGACTCGAGCAGGAACGAGTAGCGCGCGTTGGCGAGCTTGAGGTAGAGCGACAGCGGCGTGTCGAGGTCGGCGAACGACTCGAGGACCAGCGGAATGCGGTTGTAGCCCTGGGCGGCGAGCGCCCGGAATTGCGCTTCGGTGATCATGCTTCGACCCTTGCGGTGTCCGGCTGCTGGGTGCTTCTGGCGTCGCTTGGGAGGTGTGCGCGCGACGCGGACGCGAGGACGTCAGATGTGGCGCCGCCAGCGCCACGCGCCCTCGCGCCGCCACGCCGCGAACGCGGGCGCGGTGGCGATGCCGGAGTTGAGGTCGAAGCTCACGTTCGGGATTCGGTCACGCGCGCCGGACCAGGTCGGCCACGGCGGCGATGGAATCGACTATACCATCGCTCGCGAGATCCTGCACGGCGACGCCCTCGCTGTACCCGTAGGGGACGACGAGCACCGGGCAGCCCGCCGCCCGCGCGGCGTCGACGTCGTTGCCCGAGTCGCCGACCATCAGCAGCCGCGCTGGCGGCACGCCGAGCCGCTCGGCCGCGAGCAGCAGCGGCGCGGGGTCGGGCTTCTTGCGCGGTGCGTCCTCGCCGCCGAGCACGACGTCGAAGTAGGCGGCGATGCGCGCGCGGTCGAGGTGCGGCCGGACGAACCGCGACGCCTTGTTGGTGACCACCGCGAGTCCGAGGCCGCGCGCGCGCAGCCGGTCGAGGCCGCCCAGCACGCCCGGGAAGAGCTGCGTCTCGCGGCCGAGGCGCTCGCCGTAGATCTGCTGGTAGCGCACGAGGATCGCGTCGGCCTCGGCCTCGTCGCGCGCCGGCGCGCCGGCCAGCGCGAGCGCGCGCGCGAGCAGGTTCGCGATGCCCTTGCCGACGAGGTCGCGGACGACGTCCTTGGGCAGCGCGGCCACCCCGCGCTCGCGCAGCAGGTCGTTGACCGACGCCGCGAGGTCGTGGATCGTGTCGAGCAGCGTGCCGTCCAGGTCGAACGCGACGGCGTCGACGTCGATGGCCGCCATGCCGGGCCCGTCAGGCAACCTGCGCGAGCTCCGCGCGCATCGCGGCCACCGTCGCCGCGTAGTCCTTCGTCGCGAAGATCGCGCTGCCGGCGACGAACGTGTCGGCGCCGGCCTGCGCGATCGCGCGGATGTTGTCGACCTTCACGCCGCCGTCGACCTCGAGGCGGATCTCGCGCCCGGTGCGCTGCATCGCCGCGTCGACCAGCTTGCGCGCCGCCTTCAGCTTGTCGAGCGCGTGCGGGATGAACGACTGGCCGCCGAACCCCGGGTTGACCGACATGATGAGCACGAGGTCGAGCTTGTCGATCACATGCACCAGCCAGTCGAGCGGCGTTGCCGGATTGAACACGAGGCCCGGCCGGCAGCCGCACTCGCGGATGAGGCCGATCGTGCGGTCGACGTGCTCGGAGGCCTCCGGGTGGAAGCTGATGATCGCGGCGCCGGCGCGCGCGAAGTCGGGCACGATGCGGTCGACCGGCTTCACCCTCAGGTGCACGTCGATGGGGACGCTCGCGTGCGGGCGCAGCGCCTCGCACACCCGCGGGCCGAGCGTGAGGTTGGGAACGTAATGGTTGTCCATCACGTCGAAGTGAACGAGGTCGGCGCCGGCCGCGATCGCGGTGCGGACCTCCTCGCCCAGGCGCGCGCAGTCGGCGGCGAGGATCGACGGTGCGATGAAGTAGGGCAGGGGCATGGGGCTATAATCGTCCGGTCATGGGCGGGGCGAGGCGATGGCGCAGCGCAAGCGATACGAGATCACCGTGGTCCCGAAGGCGTCGTTCCTCGCCGATCGGTCGGACCCGGCGAAGAACGAGTACGTATTCTCCTACACGATCACGATCACCAACACCGGTGACGTCGCCGCGCAGCTCGTGAGCCGCCACTGGATCATCACCGACGCCGACCACAAGGTGCAGGAAGTGAAGGGGCTGGGCGTCGTCGGCCAGCAGCCGCTGCTGCAACCCGGCGAGAGCTTCGAGTACACGAGCGGGGCGTCGATCCCGACGTCCGTGGGCACGATGCGCGGCGCCTACCAGATGCGCGCCGAGGACGGGGAGACCTTCGATGCGCCGATCCCGCCGTTCACGCTGTCCGTGCCGCGCACGCTTCACTGACGATCCTCGTCCGGGGGCGGGCGCGTCCCGTCGCGCGGTGGAAGGCGGCGCGCGCTCGTCGTCCACCACACGATGGCCACGCCGATGACCAGCGCCACGAGCCCCTCGAACAGGATCCAGCCCATCGCCTCGCTTCGTCGTCGCGTCGCGCTGACGCTCGCCTGCCTTGCCGTCGCCGCCTGCCAGACCGTCGCGCCGCCGCCCTCCGCGCCGCCGCGGGCGATCTACACGCCCGCGACGTGGACCGACCTTCCCGGATTTCGCGCCGACGACGTCGCCGCCGCGTGGCCCGCGTTCGTCGCCGGCTGTCGCGCGCTGGTCGCCGACCCGCGGAAGAAGCCGCTGTGGCAGGCGCCGTGCGCGGCGGGCGCCGCGGTCGACGGCGGCGATCCGGCCGCGGTGCGCGCGTTCTTCGTCGGCCATTTTAGCCCATACCGCGTGGCCTCCTCCGACGGCAGCGACGTCGGCCTCGTCACCGGCTACTACGAGCCGCTGCTCGAAGGATCGCGCACGCGCACCGCCGGGTTCGCCGTGCCGCTGTACGCGAGGCCCGACGACCTGCTGACGGTCGACCTCGCCGGCCTGTATCCCGAGCTCGAGGGCAAGCGCGTGCGCGGCCGTGTCGACGGCCGCAAGGTCGTCCCCTACTGGTCGCGCGCGGAGATCGAGCGCGATCCGTCGCCGGCGGCGGCGAAGGCGCTCGTGTACGTCGCCGATCCGGTCGAGGCGTTCTTCCTCGAGATCCAGGGCTCGGGCCGCGTCCGGCTCGCCGACGGCTCGGTCATCCGGCTCAACTACGCCGACCAGAACGGGCATCCCTACCGGTCGGTGGGCCGCGTGCTGATCGACCGCGGCGAGCTCGCGCGCGAGGCGGCGTCGATGCAGGCGATCCGCGCGTGGGCGATCGCCCATCCGGGCGAGGTGCGCGCGCTCCTCGACGAGAATCCGAGCTACGTGTTCTTCCGCGAGGTCGCGCCGCCGCCGCCCGGCTCGCTCGACGCGCGCATCGACGGCCCGCTGGGCGCGCTCGGCGTGCCGCTGCTCGCCGGCCGCACGATCGCCGTCGACCCGCGCGCGATCCCGCTGGGCGCGCCGGTGTTCCTCGCGACGACGATGCCGCTGCGCGCGGCGCCGCTCGAGCGGCTGGTGCTCGCGCAGGACACGGGCGGCGCCATTCGCGGCCCCGTCCGCGCCGACTTCTTCTGGGGCTTCGGCGAGGCCGCCGCCCGCGAGGCCGGCCGCATGAAGCAGGACGGCCGGATGTGGCTGCTGTGGCCGAAGGGCGCGCCGTTGCCGGGAGCATGACGATGCGCATCGCGAATCGGGCTCCGCGAATCGGGGTCAGAGCCTTAAGCTGGGGTCAGAGCCACACTTCCCGGCTTAAGGCTCTGACCCTCGACTTCACAGCTTAAGGCTCTGACCCTCGACTTCAGGACGCGGCCATGCCCATCCTCGCCCCGAAGCTCCGGACGTCGCGCGCCGCGCAGAAGGCGCTCGAGCGCCTGTCGCCGTTCGAGCTCAAGGACAACCTGATCGCGCTCGCCCGCGCGCACTCGAAGGCGTCGGCGTCCGCGTTGCTCAACGCCGGCCGCGGCAACCCGAACTGGATCGCCGTGCGCCCGCGCGAGGCGTTCTTCCTGCTCGGCACGTTCGCGCTCGGCGAAGCGAAGCGCGACCGCGACGAGGAGGGCCTGGTCGCCGGGCTGCCGCGGCCGGCGGGCATCGCGCGCCGCCTCGCCGCGTTCCTCGCCGCGAACGCCGCCGCGCCCGGTGCGGCGTTCCTGAAGGCCGCGGTCGACCACGGCGTCGCCCGCTGCGGCTTCGACGCCGACGCGTGGGTGCACGAACTCGCCGACGCCATCCTCGGCGACCACTATCCGGAGCCGGTGCGTATGCTCGCGCACGCCGAGCGCGTCGTCCGCGACTACCTCGGCAAGGAGATGTGCGACGGGCGTCCGCCGCCGGGCCGGCTCGACCTCTTCGCCGTCGAGGGCGGCACGGCCGCCGTGTGCTACGTCCTCGATTCGCTGTTCACCAACGCGCTGCTGAAGCGCGGCGACCGCATCGCGCTGCTGGTGCCGACGTTCACGCCGTACATCGACATCCCCGCGCTCGACCGCTACGCGCTGAACGTGGTCCGCATCGAGGCCGCGCCGCAGTTCGCGAACGGCACCCGCGGCACGTGGCGCTATCCGCGCGAGGAGCTCGCGAAGCTCGCCGACCGGCGCGTCAAGCTCGCCTTCCTCGTCAATCCCAACAACCCGACGTCGGTCGCGCTGGGCGCCGAGGAGACGCGACAGGTCGTCGGCATCGTCCGCCGCCGCAACCCGGCCCTGATGCTGGTCACCGACGACGTCTACGGCACGTTCGTCCCGCACTTCCGGTCGCTGGCGGCCGAGCTGCCGCACAACACGCTCCTCATCTACTCTTTCTCCAAGGCGTTCGGCGCGACGGGCTGGCGGCTGGGCGTGATCGCCGTGCACGAGAGGAACGTGTTCGACCGCAGGCTGGCGCGCCTGCCGCTCGCGCGCAAGCGCGCGCTGCGCAAGCGATACGCGCGGCTCTCCCTGCATCCGGACCGGCTGCGGTTCGTCGACCGCCTGGTCGCCGACAGCCGCAGCGTCGCGCTGCACCACACGGCGGGCCTGTCGGGGCCGCAGCAGGTCATGATGACGCTCGTCGCGCTGTCGCACCTGACCGACCCCGACGACACGTACAAGAATCTGACGACGGCGATCGTCCGCCGCCGCCGCGACCGGCTGTACGAGGGCTTCGGGCTGCCGCCGCCCGGCGAGGTGCCGACGCGCGCGTGGTACTACGTCGACATCGACTTCATGGCGTGGGCGCACGACCAGTACGGCGCCGAGTTCTGCGCGTGGATGCGCCGCCACTACGAGCCCGTCGACTTCCTGTTCCGGCTCGCCGAGAAGTCCGGCGTCGTGCTGCTCGACGGCGGCGGCTTCGGCGGCTCGCCGTGGTCGCTGCGCGTCTCGCTCGCCAACCTCGACGACGACGATTACCGCAGCATCGGCCGCCACATGCGGCACGCCTCCGAGGTCTACTTCGAGGCGTGGAAGGCGGGCACGACGGTCGCGCCGCACCCCGGCACCGTGCGGCCGCGCAACCGCCGCTAGGGCGCCCGCGCCGCACGGCGACGAACGCGCGCCGTCACGGCTGCGCGCACATCACGACACCTTCCTCGATCCAGCCCTTGCCGCGCATCTCGGCCGCCGCGGACGCGCTCGTGACGTAGCGGTGATTCATGTCGGCACCGGCCGCGGGATTGTTGTAGAACCGGCGCACGGCGACGAGCCCCGCCGGGCACGCACCGGCCGCCGCCGGCGTGATCGCGAACGCGTGCGCCTCGAAGGTCCACGCCTGCCACGCGCTCATCACGTGCTCGCACTCGGCCGCGTCCACCGTGAAGAAGTGCGAGTCGGGGCCCTTCGGCGGCATCCCGTAGAACCGGCACACGGCGGCCGCGCCGCCGGTCCGGAACGACTCGCCGGTGCGCTTCCACGCGCCGCCGAACGCGCCGCCGTCGAGCACGGCGATCTCGGCGGGAAACGCCGTCAGGAAGTAGTGGCCGAGCGCGGCGTTCACGTACTCGACCGCGAGCGGCCCCTGCCCGGCCAGGCTGCCGACGGACGTGCGCGTCTCGATCTCCTGCGCCTCGATGGTGCCGTCCGCCTGCAGCCAGCCGTCGACCTCGACGATCGCGCCGAGCGCGATCGGCCCGTTGTTCACGCGCAGTGCCGTCGACGCGCTGACGTTCACGGCGCGGCCGCTCACCTTCCACACGCCGAGGAATCCCGGCGCCGAAGGCAGCGTCTCGATCGTGCCCCAGAACTTGAGCGCGGGCACCGGCGCGCCGTTGCCGGTGACGCGTTCGATGCGCGCGGCGACGAGCGCCCCGTTGGCGTCGGCCGTGCCGTGCGCCTCGACGGTCGCGCCGACGACGAACGCGCCGTGCTCGGCGTTCAGCACGGTGGCCGTCCCGACGATCACGTTGCGGCCGGCCACGCGCCACGTTCCGACGAGCCCCGAAGCGGGCAGCGCTTCGATGGGGCCCGTCACTTCCAGCGCGTTGTTGTTGGGCACCGGCGCCGGGGTGCCGCCCGCCTTCACCTCGAGGCTGCTCGCGGTCACGGTGCCGTCGGCGCCCACCGTTCCGTGCACCTCCACCGTCGCGCCGACGGCGAAGCCGCCGATCTCCTGCTTCAGCACCGTCGTGGTCAGCACGAGCACCGTGCGGCCCGCGATCGTCCACGTGCCCTGCAGCGTGCCCGCGGGCATCGCCTGCACGACGCCGGTGAAGTCGCCGCTCGGCAGGTTGGGCGGCGGCGTGGCGACGCCCTGCCTGACCTCGATCGTCGTGGCGAGCGTGACGCCGCCGCCTTCGTCCACGCCCTTCACCTCGACCACCGCGCCGATGCCGATCGCGCCCAGCTCCTGCTTGATCACGGTCGCGGCGTCGGTGCGCACGGCGCGGCCGGCGATCGTCCACGCGCCGATCAGGCCCGACGCGGGCATCGCCTGCACGACGCCGTTGATCTCGACCACGCCCTCCTTCGCGGCCGCGGCGAGCGGGAACTGGAACAGCGCGACGGGCAGCAGCAGCGCGACGAGCGCACGAACGAATCTGAAGGTCATCGACAACTCTCCGGCAAGTGACTGGGCTCCCCCGAAGCGCGTCCTTGGGGCGGCCCGGCGGGCGCGGGTTTCCCGCTCGGCATCGGTCAGGCGATGGCGCGCAATGACGGGGCGGCCCGGCGGGCGCGGGTTTCCCCCCGCAGCGCGCTGCGCGCGCCTCCCCCCAAGGGGGCGCTAACGGGATGGGGCGCCCCGCGGTTGCGCAGCGCCATGCCCGCGTCAACAGCGGTGTGGCGCGTCTATTCCAATGTCATGGTGCGACACGTTGCCGCAGGCATGCGCGAGCGCGCGTCAGCGTGCGGGCGATGCGGCGAGCACGTCCTCCGCCTGCCGATCGGCGTGGTACGACGAGCGCACGAGCGCGCCGACCGCCGCGTGCCGGAAGCCCATCGCGTACGCCTCGCGCTCGAACGTCGCGAACGTGTCCGGGTGCACGTAGCGCAGCACCGGCAGGTGCCCCGCCGACGGCTGCAGGTACTGGCCGAGGGTCAGCATGTCGATGCCGTGCGCGCGCATGTCGCGCATCGTCGCGAGGATCTCGTCGTCGGTCTCGCCCAAGCCCACCATCAGGCCCGACTTGGTCGGCACGCCCGGCACGCGCCCCTTGAACTCGCGCAGCAGCGCGAGCGAGTGCGCGTAGTCCGAGCCGGGGCGCGCCTGCCGGTAGAGCCGCGGCACGGTCTCGAGGTTGTGGTTCATCACGTCCGGCGGCGCGGCCTCGAGGATCGCGAGCGCGCGCTCCATCCGGCCGCGGAAGTCCGGGACGAGGACCTCGATCTGCGTGCCGGGCGACCGGGCGCGCACCGCGCGGATGCAGTCGACGAAGTGCTGCGCGCCGCCGTCGCGCAGGTCGTCGCGGTCCACACTCGTGATCACGACGTAGCGCAGCTTCAGCGCCGCGATCGTGCGCGCGAGGTTCGCGGGCTCGTCGGCGTCGAGCGGCAGCGGCCGGCCGTGGCCGACGTCGCAGAACGGGCAGCGCCGCGTGCAGACGTCGCCCATGATCATGAACGTCGCGGTGCCCTTGCCGAAGCACTCGCCGATGTTCGGGCACGACGCCTCCTCGCACACCGTGTGCAGCCGGTGCTCGCGGAGGATCTGCTTGATCTCGTGGAAGCGCGGCGACGACGGCGCGCGCACGCGGATCCACTCGGGCTTGCGCAGCGTCGGCGCGGCGACGACCTTGACCGGGATGCGCGCGGTCTTGGCGCCGCCCTTGTGCTTGACGCCGGCCGCGTTGCCGCCGTGCTCGGGAGGTCCGTCGGTGCTCATCGTCGTGTCAGCAGTCCCGCGAGGATCGGCGCCAGCTCGTCGCCGGCCGCGGCCACCGTGCGCACGATGCCGAGGTCGGCGGCCTGCGTGACCGCGAGGCCCGGGTACCCGCAGGGGTCGATGTCCGCGAACGGCGCGAGGTCCATCGCGACGTTCACCGCGAGCCCGTGGTACGTCCAGCCGTTGCGCACCTTGAGGCCCAGCGCGGCGATCTTCGCCTCGACGCCGCCGACGTCGACGTAGACGCCGGGCGCGGACGGCTTGCCGTACGCGGCGACCGCGAAACGCGCGAGCCATTCTATCACCGCGGCCTCGAGCCGCCGGACCATGTCGCGGATCGACAATCGCGCCCGACGCAGGTCGACGAGCGTGTACGCGACGAGCTGGCCGGGGCCGTGGTAGGTGACCTGGCCGCCGCGGTCCACCGCGAGCACCGGGATGCCGTTGTCGCGCCTGACGTGTTCGCGGCGGCCGGCGAGGCCCAGCGTGTACACCGGCGGGTGCTCGGTCAGCCAGATCTCGTCGGCCGTGTCCGCATCGCGGTCCGCCGTGAACGCCTGCATCGCGCGCCACGTCGCCGCGTAATCGGTGCGGCCGAGGCGGCGGATCGCGGCGGGGGGCGCCCGCGGGCCGGGGGCCGGCCCACCCGGGGCCCCCCCCGGCGGCCCCCCCCCCCGCGCGCCCCCCCGACCCCA
The DNA here is from genome assembly GCA_041911995.1 of Casimicrobiaceae bacterium. Lineage (GTDB taxonomy): Bacteria > Pseudomonadota > Gammaproteobacteria > Burkholderiales > Casimicrobiaceae > VBCG01. The sequence continues at coordinate 13,242 of JAYRNW010000224.1, forward strand.
CCCCAGA
>JAYRNW010000225.1:0-3303 GCA_041911995.1 Casimicrobiaceae bacterium
CTTCTCCGCGGCGCTCGCGGCGGAGCCGACGGTGCTCGCGCCGCGCGCGAGGCCGCACCGGCCGGCGCAGCCGGCGGCGTTCGCGTGGGCGATGGCGGCCACGCTGGCCGCGGTCACCGTGGTCGGCTGGACTGCGTTCTCGATGGTCGACGTGCCGCCCACGGCGATCGCGAAGGCGCGCGAGGCGGCGTCGGTCCGCGCCGCGCAGGTCAAGCCGGCGGCCGACCTGCCGGCCGACTACCTGCTCGCGCACCAGGAGTACTCGCCCGCGATGGCGATCCAGGGCGGTGGCGCGTACGTGCGCGCGATGGCGACGACGGCGCCGACGGCCGTTCCCGAATGACGAGAGCGGTCCGGCAGATGCGCATGTTCCACGACGTACCCGCGGCGGCACTGCGCGCCGGCGCGGCTTCCCTGTTCGGCGCGGCGCTCGCGCTCGCCGCGGCGCCGGCGCTCGCGCAGGACGCCGCGCAGTGGCTGACCCGCGCGGCGCAGGCGGCGCGGTCGCTCAACTACACGGGCACCGTCGTGCTCCAGCACGGCGCGCAGATCGACACGTTCCGGCTCGCGCACCTGACCGACGGCGGGCAGGAGTGGGAGAAGCTCGTGAGCCTCGACGGGCCCGCGCGCGAGATCGTCCGCGCCAGCAACCAGGTCCGCTACTACTTCCCGGACGCCAAGGTCGTCCGCGTCGAGCCGCGCACGTTCCGCAACGTGTTCCCGTCGCTGTCGCCCGAGCAGATCCGCAGCCTGACGCAGTACTACGACTTCCGCGTCGCCGGCACCGAGCGGATCGCCGGCCAGACGGCCGACGTCGTCGTGTTCGAGCCGCGCGACGGCCAGCGGTACGGGCACCGGTTCTGGTCCGACGCCGCGACCGGCCTGCTGCTCAAGGCGCGCCTCGTCAACGAGCGCGGGCAGATGGTGGAGCAGTTCACGTTCACCGACCTCACGGTCAACGCGAAGATCGACAAGGACGCCGTGCAGCCGTCGTGGTCGCTGGTGCCGCCGGACTGGAAGGTGCGCCACGTCGGCGTCGGCGAGCTCGTTCCCAACGACACCGGCTGGGCGGTCGGCCGGCTGCCGCCGGGGTTCGCCAAGGTCACCGAGGGCTTCGTGACGCTGCGCGGCCGGCCGCAGCCGGTCGCGCACCTCGTGTTCTCCGACGGCTTGGTCGCGGTCAGCGTGTTCGTCGAGCCCATGACGGTCACCCAGACGCAGATCGGCGTGACGCAGGCCGGCGGCCTCAACGTGTACAGCCTGCGCAACGACGCCTTCCTCGTCACCGTGCTGGGCGAGGCGCCGCCGGCGACGGTGCGCCAGATCGCCCAATCCGTGAGCCGGCGCTAGCCGGCGCACCGCGTTTCGTCATCGCATTCCCCCGCAAGAGGAACTCCATGCTCACGCAATTCATCGCCCGCTCGGGCGCCCTGGCCGGCGCACTCGTCCTCGCCCTGTCGACCGCGTTCGTCCCGTCCGCGGCGGCGCAGGGGCGCGCGGGCCTGCCCGACTTCACCGACCTCTACGAGAAGAACGGGCCAGCGGTCGTCTCGATCGACGTGACGCAGAAGGCGCGGCGTCCGCGCGGGATGCCGGACATCTCCGAGGACGACCCGTTCTACGAGTTCTTCCGCCGCTTCGGCCAGGTGCCGCCGCGCCGCGGGCCCGAGCGCGAGCCGGAGCCGCAGGCGGTGGGCTCGGGCTTCATCATCGGCAGCGACGGGCAGGTGATCACCAACGCGCACGTCGTCGACGGCGCCGACGAGGTCACGGTGCGCCTCACCGACAAGCGCGAGTTCAAGGCGAAGGTGCTCGGCACCGACAAGCGCACCGACATCGCGCTGCTCAAGATCGAGGCGAAGGACCTGCCGCGCGTGACGATCGGCGATCCGGACAAGCTCAAGGTCGGCGAATGGGTCGTCGCGATCGGCAAGCCGTTCGGGCTCGAGAACACGATGACGGCGGGCATCGTGAGCGCGAAGGGGCGCGACCTGCCGCAGGAGAACCTGGTCCCGTTCATCCAGACCGACGTCGCGATCAACCCGGGCAACTCGGGCGGGCCGCTGTTCAACATGAAGGGCGAGGTCGTCGGCATCAACTCGCTCATCTACTCGCGCACCGGCGGCTACATGGGCCTCGCGTTCGCGATCCCGATCGACGTCGCGATGAACACCGCCGCGCAGCTGCGCGAGAAGGGTCGCGTCACCCGCGGTCGCATCGGCGTGCAGATCCAGCCGGTGACGAAGGAGGACGCCGAGGCGTTCGGCCTGGGCGCGCCGCGCGGCGCGCTGGTCAACGGCGTCGAGAAGGACGGGCCGGCCGCGAAGGCGGGAGTGGAGGTCGGCGACATCATCATCAAGGCCGACGGCAAGGACGTGAAATCTTCGCAGGAGTTGCCGCGGATCATCACGTCGATCCGTCCGGGCAACAAGATCAACCTTACCGTCTGGCGCAAGAACGCGCAAAAGGACCTCGTGGTCACGGTGGCGGAGATGCCCGAGGACGCGGGAGCGCAGCCGCGCCGCGGCGCGCCGGTGCCCAAGGAGAAAGGGAAGCCCAACAAGATGGGGCTCGTGCTGTCCGACCTCACCGACGAGCAGCGGAAGGACGCGGACGTCAAGGGCGGCGTCGTCGTCGACGACGTCGCGCCGACCGTGCGCGGCAACGTGCAGCCCGGCGACGTCATCGTCGCGATCGTCCGCGGCGGCACGACCACCGAGGCGAAGAGCGCGGCGCAGGTCAACGACGTGCTGTCGAAGGTGGAGAAGGGCGCCTCGGTCACGCGGCAGCTGAAGCGCGGCACGCAGCAGTTCTTTTCCACCCTGCGTGCGCTGAACGGAGAGTAGCGGCGACGGCGCGAAGGCGCGTGAGGCGTTCCCGCACGCGACGTTGCGGCGAGGGGTCCGCGCGGAGGCCTTCGGGCGGGCGGGCGGTTGCCGCGGGCGACGCCGCGAGGCGCGCCGCTCACCCGCCGCTTCGCCGCCGCTCGGCGGCGCGCGCAGGCGGGCCGGATGCTCCTGCGGCCGGGGGCGATTGCGGGGCAGGGGCACCGGCATGCTGACGCTGCTCACCCGGTCCTATTGCCACCTCTGCGACGAGATGCGCGATGCGCTCGATCCGATCGCGCGGCGGCACGGCGTGGCGGTGGCCGTGCTCGACGTCGACGCGGACCCGGCGCTCGAGGCGCGCTACGGCGAGCGGGTTCCGGTGCTGCTGCAAGGATCGCCGGCGGACGGCGTAGAACTGTGCCATTACCGGCTCGACGCCGCCGCCGTCGAGGCCGCACTCGCGCGGCGGGGCCGA
>JAYRNW010000226.1:0-3582 GCA_041911995.1 Casimicrobiaceae bacterium
CGTCTCGCTGCCGGTGCTCGCGCCGTGCCCGCGCAGCGACACCGCGTACGCCGGCCAGCCGCGGCCGGCGAACCAGGGCAGGAAGTGCGGCTCCCAGCACCACGCGTCGCAGTAGCCGCCGTGCACGAACAGCAGCGGCGGCTTCTTCGTCGCGCGCGCCGGTTCGCGCGAGCGCACCTCGAGGTCGGGCGGGGAAGCGAGCATTCGGGGTCGGGGTCGGCGGTCGCCGTCGGCACGCGGAACCGCGGGGGCGGCGCCGGGGTTTCCTGCTAGGATGCGTGCCCGATCGGCAACCGCGAAAATGCGACGATTGTGCCAGAAGACCCCGTGACGCCGTCGACCGCGACGTACGACGAGGCCTGCTGCCGCTGCCCGCGGCTGGCGGCGTTCCTCGCCGACGTCCGCGCGGCGCATCCCGCCTATTGGTGCAAGCCGGTGCCGCCGTTCGGCGAGACGTCGGCGCGCCTCGTGATCGTCGGGCTCGCGCCCGGCATGCACGGCGCCAACGCGAGCGGCCGCCCGTTCACCGGCGATCACGCCGGCATCCTGCTCTACGAGACGCTGCACGCGTACGGATTCGCCAGCCGCGCGACCGCGACGGCGCGCGGCGACGGGCTGCGCCTGACCGGCTGCCGGATCACCAACGCCGTGAAGTGCCTGCCGCCCGACAACAAGCCGCTGCCGGCGGAGGTGCGGACGTGCAACGGGTTCCTCGCCGCGGACCTGCGCACGGTCCCCGAGGGCGGCGCGATCCTCGCGCTCGGCCGCATCGCGCACGACGCGACGCTGCGCGCGCTCGGGCAGCGCGCGTCGGCGCTCGCGTTCGCGCACGGCGCGCGGCACGCGCTGCCGGGGCGCCGGCTCCTCGTCGACAGCTACCACTGCAGCCGCTACAACACGAACACCGGGCGCCTGACCCCGGCGATGTTCCGCGCGGCGTTCGACGCGGTCGCTGCGCACCTCGGGTCCGACGCGGCCGCGGCGGCCGCCGCGTAGCGCCGATGGCCGAGCCCGCCGCTCCCGCGTTCGACGCGCGCGAGCTGATCGCGTCGCTGCCGCACCGCCCGGGCGTCTACCGGATGCAGAACGCCGCCGGGGAGACGCTGTACGTCGGCAAGGCGCGCGACCTGAAGAAGCGCGTCGCGAGCTACTTCCAGAAGACGGGCCACGAGCCGCGGATCGCGGCGATGATCGCGCAGGTCGCGCGCGTCGAGACGACGGTGACGCGCTCCGAAGGCGAGGCGCTGCTGCTCGAGAACAACTTCATCAAGGCACACGAGCCGCGCTACAACATCCTGTTCCGCGACGACAAGAGCTACCCGTACGTCTGCATCACCGGCGACCCGTTCCCGCAGCTGCGCTTCCACCGCGGCGCGCTCGACCGCCGCAACCGCTACTTCGGGCCGTTCCCGAGCGCCGGCGCCGTGCGCGACGGCATCGCGACGCTGCAGAAGGTCTTCCTGCTGCGCACGTGCGAGAACACGGTGTTCGCGAACCGGTCGCGGCCGTGCATGCTGCACCAGATCCAGCGCTGCACGGCGCCGTGCGTCGGCTTCATCGGCGCCGACGAGTACCGCGAGGACGTCGAGGGTGCCGCGCTGTTCCTGCGCGGCAAGGCGAGCGAGGTGCTGGCGCAGCTGCAGGCGCAGATGGAGGCGGCGGCGGCCGAGCTCGCGTTCGAGCGCGCGGCGCGCCTCCGCGACAAGATCGCGCGGCTCTCCCAGCTGCAGTCGCGGCAGTTCGTCGAGAGCGCGACGGCCGGCGACGTCGACGTCGTCGCCGCGGCTTCCGACGGCGGGCTCGCCGCCGTCAACGTCGTGATGATCCGCGGCGGCCGCCACGTCGGCGACCGGTCGTTCTTCCCGCGCCACGCGGACGCCGTCGACCCGGCCGCGCTCGCGGACATCGTGCCGGCGTTCCTCGAGCAGCACTACGTCGAGCGGCCGGTGCCGCCGACGATCGTCGTGCCCGACACGGCGGACCATGCCGCGCTCGCCGACGTGCTGTCCGCGCAGACCGGCCAGAAGGTCGAGATCGTCGGCAATCCGGGCGGCGAGCGCCGCGTGTGGCTGGCGATGGCGCTGCAGAACGCCACGCTCGCGATCCGCCAGAAGCTCGCGCAGAAGGCGACCCAGGAGGACCGGCTCGCCGCGCTGCAGGAGGCGCTCGGCCTGCCGGCCACGGCGCAGCGCATCGAGTGCTTCGACGTCTCGCACACGATGGGCGAGGCGGCGGTCGCGTCGTGCGTGATCTTCGACCGGCTCGCGATGCAGTCGGGCGAGTACCGGCGCTTCAACGTGACGCCGGCGCAGGGCGGCGACGACTACGCGGCGATGCGCGAGGCGCTGACCCGGCGGTGCGCGCGGATCGTCGCCGGCGAGTACACTACGCCCGACCTGCTGGTCATCGACGGCGGCAAGGGGCAGGTGGCGGTCGCGGCGGGCGTGCTGGAGGAGCAGGGGCTGCACGGCGTTCCGCTGATCGGAATCGCCAAGGGACCGGAGCGCAGGGCGGGGCAGGAGGACATCGTGTTCCCGGACCGCGCCGACGTGCTGAACCTGCCGCCCGACCACCCGGGGCTGCACCTGCTGCAGCAGATCCGCGACGAGGCGCACCGCTTCGCGATCCAGGGCCACCGCGCGCGGCGCGCGAAGGCGCGCACCGCGTCCGCGCTGCAGGAGATCGCCGGCGTGGGCGCCGCGAAGCGCAAGGCGCTGCTCGCGCACTTCGGCGGCGTCAAGGCCGTGCAGGCGGCGAGCGTGGAGGACATCGCGCGCGTGCCGGGCATCTCGCGCGCGCTCGCCGAGCGGATCTTCGCCGAGCTGCACTGAACGCGTCCGCGTAGAATGGGAATTGCCGCGTGCGCGGCCGCCGCCCATGCCCTTCAACATTCCCATCGCGCTGACGTGGCTGCGGATCGTCATGATCCCGCTGTTCGTCGCCGTCTACTACCTGCCGGACGCGTGGCTGTCGCCGGTGGCGAAGAACTGGACGGCGATGACGATCTTCGCCGCCGCGGCGATCACCGACTGGCTCGACGGGTACCTCGCGCGGCGGTGGGGCGAGACCAGCGCGTTCGGCGCGTTCCTCGACCCGGTCGCCGACAAGCTCATGGTGGCGGCGGCGCTGATCCTGCTCGTCCAGCTCGGCCGCGCGGAGGCGTACCTCGCGATCATCATCATCGGCCGCGAGATCGCGATCTCGGCGCTGCGCGAATGGATGGCGCAGATCGGCAAGACGAAGAACGTCGCCGTGGCGTTCATCGGCAAGGTGAAGACCGCGGCGCAGATGACGGCGATCATCGCGCTGCTGCTGTGGGAGCCGGTGATCCCCGGCCTGTCGACGCCGCTGCTGGGCTCCGTCGCGCTGTGGGTCGCGGCGATCCTGACGCTGTGGTCGATGTTCCACTACCTGCGGCTCGCGGCGCCGCACTTCGGGCAGGATCCGGGCGTGACCGAGGCGCGCCGGACGATCGGCGGCAAGCCCCCCGGCTGATCCGGCGACACGCCCCGCGGCCGGAGCGCGGCGCGTTGCGCGCCGCAGCATGACCGCTGTCACAATTTGGGTACACACTCACACGCC
>JAYRNW010000227.1:0-5686 GCA_041911995.1 Casimicrobiaceae bacterium
AGCGGCCACCCGCCGTCACCGCGCCCGCCGGGCCGCCCCAAGGGCGCGGGCCCCCCTTAAGGGGGGAGGCGCGCGCAGCGCGCTTCGGGGGGAGTGCCCTCAAGCCGCCGCGTCCGCGGCGATCATGTCGCTCGCCTTCTCGGCGATCATCACCACCGGCGCGGTGGTGTTGCCGGAGACGAGCGTGGGCATGATCGAGCAGTCGACGACGCGCAGCGCGCCGACGCCGCGCACGCGCAGCCGGTCGTCGACGACCGCCATCGCGTCCGTGCCCATCCGGCAGGTGCCGCTCGGGTGGAAGATCGTCGCGCCGTAGGCGCGCGCGAACGCGAGCAGGTCGGCGTCGCTCGTCACGGCGGGGCCGGGGCGATGCTCGTCGACGACGTACGGCGCGAGTGCGCGGGTCGCCGCGAGGCGGCGCGCGAAGCGCAATGCCGCCACCGCGCACGCGCGGTCCTCGGCGGTCGACAGGTAATGCGGCTGCAGCGACGGCGCCGCCAGCGGGTCGGCGGAGGCGAGCCGCACGCGCCCGCGCGACGTCGGCCGCAGCTGGCACACGCTCATCGTGAATCCCGAGAACGGGTGCGGCTTGGCGCCGGCCAGGTCGGCGGACAGCGTCGCGAAGTGGAACTGGATGTCGGGAGTCGAGGACTGCGGGTCCACGCGCGTGAAGAGCCCGCCCTGGTTGATGCCGACCGCGAGCGGCCCGGTGCGCCGGAACAGCCACTGCGCGCCGATCTTCGCCGACCGCCACCACGAATTGAGGTCGTCGTTGGTGGTGATCGGCTTCGTGCACCGGTAGATGAGCCGCAACTGCAGGTGGTCCTGCAGGTTGGCGCCCACGCCCGGCAGCTCGTGCACCTGCGCGATGCCGAACTCCTGCAGGTGCCGCGCCGGCCCGATGCCCGACAGCAGCAGGAGCTGCGGGCTCTGCAGCGCGCCGGCGGCGAGGATCACCTCGCGCCGCGCGGCCACGCGGCGGGTGTGCCCGCCGCGCCGGTATTCGACACCGGTCGCACGGCCGTCCGCGACGACGACGCGCGTCGCGTGCGCGCCCGTCTCGACGGCGAGGTTCGGCCGCCCGCGCGCGGGCTTGAGGTACGCGACGGCGGTGCTGCAGCGCCAGCCGCGGTGCGTGAAGAGCTGGTAGTAGCCGACGCCTTCCTGCACGCCGGCGTTGAAGTCGTCGGTGCGCGGGACGCCCATCTCCTGCGCGCCCGCGATGATCGCCTCGATCAGCTCGTGCGTGGCGCCGATGTCCGAGCAACGGAGCGGCCCGTCGCCGCCGTGCGCCGCGCTCGCGCCGCGCGCGTTGCCCTCGCTCTTCACGAAGTACGGCAGCACGTCGCGCCAGGCCCAGCCGCGGTTGCCCGCGGCCGCCCAGCCGTCGTAGTCCTCCGGCTGGCCGCGCACGTAGATGAGGCCGTTGATCGACGAGCTGCCGCCGAGCGTGCGGCCGCGCGGCCAGTAGATGCGCCGGCCGTCCATGCCGGGGTCGGGATCGGTGTGGAACCCCCAGTTGTAGACCGGGTGGAACATCGTCTTGCCGTACCCGATCGGGATGTGGATCCACGGGTAGCGGTCGGGCGGACCCGCTTCGAGCACGAGCACGCTCGCGCGCCCGTCGGCGGACAGGCGGTTCGCGAGCACGCAGCCCGCGGTGCCGCCGCCGACGATCACGTAGTCGTATGCATCCATCGGTGCGCGTCGCCGCCCGCGCGTCGCACGTCGCGCGTCGCACGCGGGTTTTATCGATATGTGAAACGGATCTTTCCGGATTCGGCGACGAAGTATTGCCATTCGCCAGCGGACTGTCTACATTGCGTCGGGCGCGCCACCCGCGGAAGACGACACGCGCAAGCCACGCCGCGCACGCTGCGGCCACATGGGAGGATCGATCATGAAGCGACCAGGGTACGCACGCGCGATGCTCGCCGTCGGCGCCATCGCGCTCGCCGCGGGCACGGCGGGCGCGCAGACGGCGCAGCAACCGATGAAGATGCGCATCCAGACGGCGGTGCCGTCGGCCAGCATCTATTTCGAGCTGCTGAAGCGGATGGGCGACCGCGTCGACAGGATGTCGGGCGGCCGCGTCAAGATGGAGATGCTGCCCGACGGCGCCGTCGTCCCCGCGTTCGAGATCCTCGATGCGGTCGACAAGGGCATCGTCGACGGCGGCTATGCGTGGACGCACTACTGGTCGGGCAAGCATCCGGCCGCGGGCCTCTTCAGCAACCCGATGGCGGGCGCCGGCGTCGGCCTCGACCAGCTGTCGCACGTCGCGTGGCTGTTCGAGGGCGGCGGCTACGAGCTCTACCGCAAGCTCTACAGCGACGTGCTCAAGGTCAACGTCGAGCCGCTGATGATCCAGCCGATGGGCCCGGACCCGCTCGGCTGGTTCAAGGTGCCGATCGCGTCGACCGCCGACTTCAAGAAGATGAAGTACCGGTCGCCGCCGGGGATCACCGGCGAGATCTTCAAGGAGATGGGCGTGGCGGCGGTCGCGATGCCCGGCGGCGAGATCGTGCCGGCGGCGCAGCGCGGCGTGATCGACGCCGCCGAATGGATCGGCCCGGCCGACGACATGAACCTCGGCCTGCAGACCGTGTGGAAGCACTATTACCTGCAGGGACTGCACCAGTCGACCGACATCGGCGAGCTCATCATCAACAAGACGACGTGGAACAAGCTGTCGCCGGACCTGCAGGAGATCATGCGCGCGGCGGCGATGGCGTCGATGACGGAGACGTACACGTTCAACGTCTACCGGAACGCGCAGGCGATCGTGAAGCTGCGCAACGACTTCAAGGTGCAGATCCACGACACGCCGAAGGACTTCTTCCCCGAGTTCGTGCGCGCGACCAACGTCGTGCTCGACCGCTACGCGGCGAAGGACGCGTTCTTCAAGCAGGTGCTCGACTCGCAGCGCAACTTCGCGAAGGTCGTCGTGCCGTACTGGACGAAGGTGCTCGACCTGTACGCGAACCTCGGCAACGCGGCGCTCGCGGCGCCGCCCAAGTGACGCGCGCGGCCGCGCCGGGGCGCACCGCCCGTCCGGCCTGAACCGCATGCCCGCCCGCCCGGCTTCGTGGCCGGACGGGCGGCCGCCCTTCACCTGCCCACGCCACGCCACCGATGACCTCCGAGCACGGCCCGGCCATGCGCGTCGCCCGCGCCATCGACGCGCTCACGCGCGCGATCGGCAAGGGCATCGCGTGGCTGATCCTGCCGATGGTGCTGTCGCTGGTCTGGGAGGTCGTCGCGCGCTACTTCTTCAACGCGCCGACGATCTGGGCGTACGACATGACGTTCATGCTCTACGGCACGTTCTTCATGGTCGGCTCCGCGTGGACGCTGCAGCGCGGCGGCCACATCCGCACCGACGTCTACTACGGCCGGTGGTCGCACCGCACGCAGGCGCGCGTCGACCTCGTCTGCTACCTCGTGCTGTTCTTCCCGGCGCTCGTCGTGTTCGCGTGGCTCGGCGGCGAGTTCTTCTGGAAGTCGTTCCAGCAGAACGAGCGCATCGTCACGAGCCCGTGGCTGCCGATCGTGTGGCCGTTCAAGTTCGTGATCCCGCTGTCCGCCGTGCTGCTCGTGCTGCAGGGCGTGGCCGAGTGCATCCGCTGCTGGTCGCGGGCGTTCGGGCCCGCGGTGTCGGCCGACCTTACGCCCGGGCCGGGCACCGGGCCGCCCGACGCCGACGGGGGCGTGATCCTGTGACCGCCGAGGCCGCCGACGAGGAGCGTCGCGGATGAGCACGGAGTGGCTCGGCATCCTGCTGCTCGCCGTGCTGTTCGCGGCGATCTTCATCGGCTTCCCGATCGCGTTCACGCTGATCGCCGTCGGCGCCATCGGCGGCTGGCTCGCGCTCGGCCCGCTCGCGCTGCACCTCATGACGCTGCAGTTCTTCTCGGTGATGCGCGACCCGACGCTCGCGTCGGTGCCGTTCTTCCTGTTCATGGGCTACCTGCTCGAGCAGTCCGGCCTCATGGAGCGATTGTTCCGCGGCGTGCAGCTCGCGCTCGCGTCGGTGCGCGGGTCGCTCTACCTCGCCGTGCTGGTGACCGCGACGATCTTCGCCGCCGCGACCGGCATCGTCGGCTCGTCGGTCACGCTGCTCGGCGTCATGGCGGCGCCGGCGATGAAGCGCAGCGGCTACGACATCCGGATGGCCGCGGGCGCGATCACGGCGGGCGGCACGCTCGGCATCCTGATCCCGCCGTCGGTGATGCTGATCGTCATGGGGCCGGTCGTCGGCGTCCCGGCGACCGACCTCTTTGCCGCGGCCGTGATCCCGGGGCTGCTGCTGTCGCTGCTCTACATCGTGTACACGCTGGTGCGGAGCTACCTGAACCCGGCGCTCGGGCCGGCGCTGCCGCCCGAGGAACGCGCCGGGTCCGTCGGCGAGGTCGTGCGCGAGCTGCTGTTCGGCATCGCGCCGGTGGTCGTCGTGATCTTCGCGACGCTCGGCGTGATCCTCGCGGGCATCGCCACGCCCACCGACGCGGGCGCGGTCGGCGCGTTCGCCGTGCTGCTGCTGACGCTCGCGTACCGGCGGATGAGCTGGGGCGGCTTCCGCGCCGCCGTCTACTCGACGCTGCTCACGTCGTGCATGATCCTGCTGCTCGTCGCGGCGTCCAACTACTTCGGCGCCGTGTTCTCGCGGATGGGCAGCGCGTCGCTGATCGCCGAGTCGCTGCTCGGGCTCGACCTGCCGCCGACCGCGATGCTGCTGCTGATCCTCGGCATCATCTTCGTGCTGGGCTGGCCGCTCGAGTGGGTGCCGATCGTGCTGATCGTCGTGCCGATCCTGCTGCCGCTCGTGCAGAAGCTCGGCATCGACATCGTGTGGTTCTGCACGCTGGTCGCCGTCTGCCTGCAGACCGCGTGGCTGTCGCCGCCGGTCGCGCTGTCCGCCTACTTCCTCAAGGGCGTCGTGCCCGAGTGGGACCTGGGGGACATCTACAAAGGCATGATGCAGTTCATGGTGCTGCAGGTCGTCGGCCTGCTGCTCGTGCTCGCGTTCCCGCAGCTGGCGCTCTGGCTGCCGGCGGTGCTGCGCGACTGACGGCGCTCAGCGCAGCAGCGTGTCCGGGTCGACGTACGCGTAGCCCTGCACGTCGGCCACCGGCCGGCAGGTCACGTGCCCCAGCGCGACGTTCAGCCCGGCGCGCAGGTGCGCGTCGTCGGCGAGCGCGCGCTGCCACCCGTTCTGCGCGAGGTCCAGCACGAACGGCAGCGTCGCGTTGTTGAGCGCGTACGTCGACGTGCGCGGCACGCCGCCCGGCATGTTCGCCACGCAGTAGTGAACCACGCCCGCCACCGTGTAGACCGGCTCGGCGTGCGTCGTCGCGTGCGACGTCTCGAAGCAGCCGCCCTGGTCGATCGCGACGTCGACGACGACCGAGCCCGGCTCCATGCGCTCGACCAGCGCGCGGGACACGAGCTTGGGGGCCTCGGCGCCCGGGATCAGCACGCCGCCGATCACGAGGTCGGCGGTCGCGACGTGGCGCTCGATCGCCGCGCGCGACGAGAACACGGTGTTGAGCGCGGGCCCGAACTGCGCCCACAGCCGGCGCAGCGCGTCGACGTTGCGGTCGAGCACCCAGACGTCGGCCTCCAGCCCGAGCGCCATCGTGATCGCGTGCGTGCCGACGACGCCGCCGCCCAGCACGACGACGCG
>JAYRNW010000228.1:0-4884 GCA_041911995.1 Casimicrobiaceae bacterium
CGAACGCCGTCGACAGGCGCTTGTCCTGCATGCCGTCTGCCAGCAGGTGGAAGCGCCGGTTGGTGAGGAACGGGTCGCCATCGCCGGCGAACATCCGAGTCGGGTCATCGTTCTCGCGCTAGAACGCGAACACGCCGGCGGTGAACGGGAAGCTGCCCGGCACGTTCTCGCGCAGCTGCCAGCGCAGGACCTCGCCGTCGTCGGCGAACTGCGGCAGCGCGACCTTGCGCACCTTCGTGCCGGAGAGCGACGTCGTCGTGAGCGCCGTGCGGATCTCGCGGTCGCGGATCTTCACGACGTACTCGTCGCCGGCGTAGGCCGCCTTCGTCGCCGGCCACATGTCGAGGAGCTTGCGCGCCCGCGCGTCGAGCTTCGCGTCGCGGTCGGCGGCCAGCGCGTCGAGGGCGGCGAGCGCTCCGTCGTCCGCGCCCTGCTTCGCGGGCGCGCAGGCGTGGGCGTCCGCCAGCATCGCGCGCGCCGCGCGCAGCTGCTGCCGCTCGCGCGCGAGCCGCGCCTGGTCGCCGGACCACGCGTGGTAGCCGCGCACGGTCTCGGCGATCTCGGCCAGGTAGCGGGCGCGTGCCGGCGGCACGATCGCGTTCTGCGCGGTCGAGTGCCGCGTGGCGACGACGGGCAGCGTGCCGCGGTCGAGCTTCAGGCCCTCGGCGGCGAGGCGCGCGGCGATCGCCTGGTAGAGCGCGGTCACGCCGTCGTCGTTGAAGCGCGCGGCGATCGTGCCGTACACCGGCATTTCCTCGGGCGCCTGCTTCCACGCCTCGCGGTTGCGCTGCAGCTGCTTGCGCACGTCGCGCAGCGCGTCGGCGGCGCCCTTGCGGTCGAACTTGTTGATCGCGACGAAGTCGGCGAAGTCGAGCATGTCGATCTTCTCCAACTGGCTCGCCGCGCCGAACTCCGGCGTCATCACGTACAGCGAGGCGTCGACCAGCGGCACGATCGCCGCGTCGCCCTGCCCGATGCCCGACGTCTCGACGATCACGAGGTCGTAGCCCGCGACCTTGCACGCGGCGATCACGTCGGGCAGCGCGCGGCTCACCTCGCTGCCGGCGTCGCGCGTGGCGAGCGAGCGCATGTAGACGTTCGGGTGCTCGATCGCGTTCATCCGGATGCGGTCGCCGAGCAGCGCGCCGCCGGACTTGCGGCGCGACGGGTCGATCGACACGATCGCGAGCTTGAGCCGGTCGCGCTGGTCGAGCCGGAAGCGGCGGACCAGCTCGTCGGTGAGCGAGCTCTTGCCGGCGCCGCCGGTGCCGGTGATCCCGAGCGTGGGGACGCGCGTCTTCTGCGCCGCCGCGTGCAGCGCCTCGCGTGTCTTCGCCGGAACGGCGTCGTTCTCGAGTCCCGTGACGAGGCGCGCCAGCGCGTGCGTGCGCTCGTGCCGGCTGCCGTGATGCAGCGCGTCGACGGACGCGGGCAGCGTCTGCGCGAGGTCCGTGTCGCAGGCGGCGATCACCTCGTTGATCATCCCCTGCAGTCCCAGCCGCTGCCCGTCCTCGGGCGAGAAGATGCGCGCGACGCCGTATTCGTGCAGCTCGCGGATCTCGTCCGGGACGATGACGCCGCCGCCGCCGCCGAACACCTTGATGTGCGCGCCGCCGCGCTCGCGCAGCAGGTCGAGCATGTACCTGAAGAACTCGACGTGGCCGCCCTGGTACGACGACACGGCGATGCCGTGCGCGTCCTCCTGCAGCGCGCAGTTGACGATCTCCTCGACCGACCGGTTGTGCCCGAGGTGGATCACCTCGCAGCCGGACGCCTGCAGGATGCGGCGCATGATGTTGATCGACGCGTCGTGGCCGTCGAACAGGCTCGCCGCCGTGACGAAGCGCACCTTGTTCTGCGGCCGGTAGACGAGCGGCGGGCGGGAGGCGTCGTTCATGGCGGACCTCGATGCGAAGCTTCGGTGGTACCGGGCCGAAAAGCTTACCCCAGCCGGCGCCGACAGGTCGCGCACCGGAATCGGGAAGCGTATATTACGTTTACGTAAACGTCAATCAAGCGACGATTTCCGGTGGGGCCCCCTGCACCCGCAAGGCTCGCTCAGATCATGCGTGCGGCCTGCCGCACTTCCGGGGGAATGGTGATGCCCAGCGCTTCCGCCGTCGTCGCGTTGATCACGAAGTCGAACTTCGTCGGCCGCTTGGCGCGCAGGTCCTCGACCCGCGCGCCCTTCAGCAGCTTGTCGACGTACTCCGCCAGCCCGGCGTACTGATCCTGCAGGACGGTGCCGTACCCGATCAGGCCGGACTCCTCGGCGAATTCCAGCCCGCCCGCGGACGGGATGCGCTGGCGGAGGGCGAGCAGCGCGATCTGCCTGTTCTGCTCGGTGACCACGCTGTCCTCGTTGGCGACGAACCCCTCGATCCGCTCCTGCGCGATGACCTCGAAGAGGCGGGCGATGTCCAACTCGGAACCTGCCTCGAAGGGATGCACGCGAACGCCCAGCATGCGGCCGGCCGCCTCGACATGGCCCTGGACGATCGCGCTCACGGCGTTGCGGGTGCCGACGACCAGCGCGACCGACTTGAGGCCGGGCTTGACGTCGCGCAGCTTTTCCACGCGCTTGGCAGTGAGCTCGCCGGTCAGGAACGTGAGGCCCGTCACGTTCTGTCGCGGACGCAGCTCGTGGTCCACGAATCCCGCGGCTTCGAGGTCGCCGGCGACGACGACCACGGGGATCTTCGTCGTCGCATCGCGCGCGGCGCCGGCGCCGCGGAGGCTGCCCGTCACGATCACGTCGACGTTGCTCGCGGCGAGTCCGCGCGCGGCCGCAGCAAGCGCGACCGGGTCGCCGCCCCCCGACGCGACTTCGACGGCGTAGTTGCGCCCCTCCTCGTAACCGAGCGCGCGCATGCCCTGGCGAAAGGCATCCAAGCGCCTGTTCTGGCGCGCGCCGTCGCCCGACTGGAATCGCAGAAAGCCGATGCGAGCGCGCCGGTCGGCGGGTGCGCAGCCCGCGACCATCGCGACAGCCATGCCGCACACGAACCGACGGCGGTCGATCATGACGTGCTCCAGCGGCCCCCCGCGCCTTCCGCCGAAATGTTGCCACAAAAGGTAGAGTAGCGCCTTCATGCCCCCGCCCTCCGCCAACGGCGCCGCAGCCGCCGCTTCCGCCGCCCCCGCGGCCATCGCCGGGCACCCTCCGCTCACGACCCTGCTGCTCAACGTCTCGCACGGGATCGACCACCTGGTGCTGCTGGTGTTCGCGACGGCGGTGGGCGCCATCGCCGCCGACTTCGGCGTCGCGCGCTGGGAGGACCTGATGCCGTACGCGACCGGCGCGTTCGTGCTGTTCGGCTTGGGTTCGGTGCCGGCCGGCCGCCTGGGCGACCACTGGGGCCGGCGCGCGATGATGCTGGTGTTCCTGTTCGGCGTCGGCGCGTCCTGCCTGCTCGCGGCCGCGACGCGCAACGCGTGGGAGCTCGCTGCCGCGCTCACGCTGCTGGGACTCTTCGCGTCGATCTACCACCCGGTCGGCATTCCGATGCTCGTGCAGGGCGCCGCGCGGCCGGGCGCGGTCATCGGCGTCAACGGCCTGGCCGGCAACCTCGGCATCGCGGCGGCCGCCTTCCTCACGGGCCTCACCGTCAAGTACCTCGGGTGGCGGATGGCGTTCGCGATTCCCGGCCTGCTGTCGATCGCGCTCGCCGTCGTGTTCGCGCGCGTCGTGCCGCGCGAGGAGGCGCCGCCGGCGAAGCGCGCGGCGCGCCAGTCCGACCTGCCGCGCCGCGAGCTCGTGCGCGTGCTGCTGATCCTCACGCTGACGTCGACGTGCGCCACGCTCGTGTTCAACTTCACGACCAACGGCAACAGCGAGCTGCTGGCCGCGCGGATGCGCGCGGTCACCGCCGACCCGGCCGTGCTGGGCACGCTGCTCGCCGCCGTCTACGTCGTCGCGTCGCTGGCGCAGGTGATCGTCGGCCGGGCGATCGACCGGTTCCCGATCAAGCCGCTGTTCCTCGTCGTCGTGCTCGCGCAGATTCCGCTGTTCGCGCTCGCGATGCACGCCGACGGCTGGGCGTTCTACGTGCTCGCGTTCGCGTTCATGGGGTTCGTGTTCGGCGCGATCCCGTTCACCGACGCAATCATCGTCCGGTACGTCGACGACCGGATGCGCTCGCGCGTGGCCGGCGTGCGGCTCGCCATCGCGTTCGGCGTTTCGTCGCTCGCGGTGTGGCTGCTGGGGCCGCTGGTGAAGGCCAACGGCTTCGCGTTCCTGCTGGGGCTGCTGGCGGCCATCGCCGCCGTGGGCGCGGCCGCGGTCACGCTGCTGCCGCGCGGCAAGTAGGGTCAGAGACGACTTTCGATCGCACCCGGCCAGCGACTGGACAAGGCCCCGCTCGAAAGTCGTCTCTGACCCTACTTCCCAAGGCGAACCCGGCCCGGTGCTAAGAAAGCGTTAAGCCGCCGGGCGCTATACTCCGCGCGCCAAGTTCCCGGGAGTCTTTTTCCATGCTGCTGCGCCCGTCGTGGTCGCGCCGCCTCGCGGCGTTCCTGCTTCCCCTCTTCGTCGCCGCCGGCGCGCACGCCGCGCTGCCGCCCGGCGTGACGCAGGGGCCGACCGTCGAAGGCGTCACCGAGTACCGGCTCGCCAACGGACTCACGGTGCTGCTGTTCCCCGACGCGACGAAGCCCAAGACGACCGTCAACGTGACGTACCGCGTCGGCTCCGCGCACGAGAACTACGGCGAGACCGGCATGGCGCACCTGCTCGAGCACCTGGTCTTCAAGGGCACGCCGTCGCGCGGCAACGTCATGACCGAGCTCGGCCGCCGCGGCATGGACTTCAACGGCAGCACGAGCTGGGACCGCACGAACTACTTCGAGTCGTTCACCGCGTCGAGCGAGAACCTCGACTGGGCG
>JAYRNW010000229.1:0-3535 GCA_041911995.1 Casimicrobiaceae bacterium
AGGCGACGATGGCGATTCTCGACTTCATCAAGAAACAGTTCATCGACATCATCGAGTGGACCGACGACTCGCGCGACACGCTGTCGTTCCGGTTCCCCGACGAAGACAAGGAGATCAAGAACGGCGCGCAGCTGATCGTCCGCGAGTCGCAGGTCGCGCAGTTCGTCTACCTGGGCGAGTTCGGCGACGGCTTCGGACCGGGCAAGCACACGCTGACGACCGACAACATCCCGGTCCTCACCAACCTCAAGAGCTGGAAGTACGCGCTCGAGAGCCCGTTCAAGGCCGACGTGTACTTCGTCGTCACGCGCCTGTTCACGGGCAACAAGTGGGGCACCGCCAACCCGGTGATGATGCGCGACGCCGACTTCGGCATCGTGCGGCTGCGCGCGTACGGCACGTACGACTTCCGCGTCGTCGACGTGAAGAAGTTCCTGAAGGAGGTCGCCGGCACCGACGATCACTTCCGGCTCGACGAGTTCAACGACACGATGCGCTCGCGCATCGTCAGCGTGTTCACCGACGCACTGGCGACGGCGAAGATCCCGGCGCTCGACGTGGCGTCGCGGTACGGCGAGCTGGGCGAGGCGCTGCTGCCGCTCATCAACCCGGCGATCGGCGCCAAGTACGGGCTCGAGATGACGACGTTCATCGTCGAGAACGTCTCGGTCCCGCCCGAGGTCGAGCAGGCGATCGACAAGCGGTCGAGCATGGCCGCGGTCGGCAACCTCAACGACTACGTCAAGTTCCAGATGGCGCAGGGGATGGCGAGCGGCGCCGGCGGCGGGCCGGGCGGCATGGCGGCGGAAATGGCCGTCGGCATGGCGATGGCGCAGCAGATGATGAACCAGACCGGCGGCCTCATGGCGCAGTCGACGCCAGGCGTGCAGGCGCCCGCGGCGCCGGCGCCGGCGGCGGCCGCGCCCGACCTCATGACGCCGGCGCAGGTCGCGCAGTTGCTGGGCGTGGCCGAGTCCGACGTGCTCGCGAGCCTCGACGCCGGCGACCTCAAGGGGCGCCGGATCGGCACGCAGTGGCGGGTCACGCGCGCCGCGGTCGACACTTTCCTGAAGGGCTGAACATGCAAGTCCCGTCCTTCGGCCGGCGTGCGCTGCTGGCCGCACTCGTCGCGTGGTCGCTCGCCGCCGCGCTGCCGGCCGCCGCGCAGGATCCGCGCACCAGCGAGGCCCATGCGGCGACCCTCGCGTGGCTCGCGCTGGCCGACGCCGACGACGGCGCGGGCACGTACCGGGAGGCCGCGCAGCGGTTCCGCGACGCCATCACGCAGGAGCAGTGGAACAGCTCGCTCAAGGAAGTCCGGACGAAGAACGGCAAGACGGTGCGGCGGACGTTCGTCGGCGCCCACACGCCGCAGCCTGGCAAGGACACGCCGCCCGGCGATTACATCTTGGTCCTGTTCCGGACGGAGTTCGCGCAGCGCGACCAGGCGACGGAGACCGTCACGCTCCAGCGCGACCCCGACGGCAAGTTCCGGGTCGTCGGCTACCTGATCCGCTAGTGCGTGGCCTGCGCCAGCGTGCGGCCGCGCGGCGCCGCGTCGTGACCCGACCCCGATAGGCGACGAGCAGCCATGGCCGAGACCAACGCGCTGTCGAAGTTCGCGTGCCCGGCGTGCGGCGGCGAGGCGAACTGGAACCCCGCGAAGCAGAAGCTGGTCTGCCCGTTCTGCGGTACCGAGTCGCCGGCGAAGCTCGACGCGACGACCGGGCAGGTCGTCGAGCACGACCTCGTCGCGGCGCTGCGCGGGATCACCGACGACGCGCGCGGCTGGAAGGCCGACAAGCGGCAGGTGCGCTGCCAGAGCTGCAACGCCATCTCGGTGCTCGACCCGAAGCGTCAGGCCCAGAACTGCGAGTTCTGCGGCTCGGCGCAGCTCGTGCCCTACGAGGAGACGAAGCCCGCGTTCCGGCCGGAGTCGGTGCTGCCGTTCACCGTCAGCGAGGCCGGCGCCCGCGACCGCATCCGGCAGTGGTACGGCAAGCTGTGGTTCGCGCCGAACGCGCTCAAGCGGCGCGCGCTGACCGACACCGTGAAGGGCGTCTACCTGCCGTACTGGACGTTCGACGCGCAGGCCGATGCGCAGTGGACGGCCGAGGCGGGCCACTACTATTACACGACCGAGACGTACCAGGAGGGCGGGCAGACGCGCACGCGGCAGGTGCAGCACGTCCGCTGGGAGCCCGCGGCCGGGCGCCTCGCGCACTTCTTCGACGACGACCTCGTCTGCGCGTCGGTCGGCGTGCGCCCGGGGCTGCTGCGCGGCATCGAGCCGTTCCCGACGGGCTCGCTCAAGGCCTACGACGCCGGTTACGTCGCCGGCTGGGTGGTCGAGCGCTACCAGATCGACCTCGTCGGCGCCGCGCAGCGCGCACGCGAGGCGATGGATGCGAAGGTCGCGCAGATGTGCGCGGCGCAGATTCCCGGCGACACCTATCGCAACCTCGACGTGCACACGACCTACACGCGCCAGACCTTCAAGCACATCCTGGCGCCGGTCTGGCTCATGAGCTACACGTACGGGGCGCGCGCGTTCCAGGTCGTGCAGAACGGCGTGACCGGCGCCATCCAGGGCGAATACCCGAAGAGCCCGTGGAAGATCGCGCTGCTCGTGCTCGTGCTGTTCGTCGTCGTCGTGCTCGTGCTCTCGGCCACCGGGCGTTGAAGACCGTGGACTTGCCGACGGTGGGCAGTTGGTCCATTCGCAAGAAGATCTCACGAAGAGACGCAGAGACGCCGAGAGGAACAAGGCCTTCTCGGCGCCTCTGCGTCTCTTTGTGAATGCCCTTCCTCACGGCCGCTGACCCGGCGGTGGTGCGGGCGCGGGCATCCGGCGTTACACTGGGCGCGCCGTGAACCCCTATCGCGCCGTCGCCCTCGCGCTCGCGCTTGCCGGCGTCCTGTTCGCCGCCTACGTCGAGTACGGGACGCCGCGCGCCGCCGACGTCGAGCGGACGTTCGGCTGGTTCGCGTACGGCGCGGGCCCGTTCGTGCTGACCGCGGTGCTCGCGGCGTTCACGCCGTACGGACGGGCGCTGTCGCTGGTCGCGGTCGCGCTGCTCGCGCTGGAGGCCTACGCCTACTGGTCGGTCTTCGGGCGGACGCCGGTCGAAGGCGCGGCGCTCGTCTACCTCTACAAGCCGCTGTACGGTGTCGCCATCGTGGCGGGCGGGATGCTGGCCGGGTTCCTCGTCGCGCGGGCACGCGGATACCCGGGCTGACGCGGCGGTTGCGCGCGGCGCCGGCGCCTGCGAACGTGCGGCGTTCAGCGGTTCGCGTGCGGCTTCGCGGCGATGCGCGCCAGCGCCGCCGGCAGGTCGGCGGGCGCGGCGACGATCTCGTCGGCGCCGGCCAGCTCCTCGCGCGAGCCGAAGCCCCAGAGGACGCCGACGACGCGCGCGCCGTTCATCCGCGCGGCGCGCACGTCGTGCGCCCGGTCGCCGATCAGCACGGCACGCGCGGCGTCGAAGCGCTCGGTCGCCGCGATGTGCGCGACGAGCTTCACCTTGTCGTCGAG
>JAYRNW010000230.1:0-8250 GCA_041911995.1 Casimicrobiaceae bacterium
CCCCCGCAGCCTACCCTTCCCCGGGCGCGGCGCCCGCCGCGTGCGCGCTGCCGTCGCTGCGCATGGTGTACAGCGTCCCCGAGTTCCAGCTCGCGGCGGCGCGCGCGCCCGCCGCCGACGCGATCCTGCTGATCGTGGCCGCGCTCGACGACGCGCAGCTCGCCGGCCTCGAGGCCTGCGCGCACGGCTACGGCATGGACGTGCTGGTCGAGATCCACGACGGCGCCGAGCTCGACCGCGCGCTGCGGCTGGCGACGCCGCTGCTCGGCATCAACAACCGCAACCTGCGCAACTTCAGCGTCACGCTCGACACGACGTTCAACCTGCTGCCGCGCGTCCCGAAGGACCGGCTGGTGGTCACCGAGAGCGGCATCGCGACGCAGCGCGACGTCGCGATGATGCGCGAGCGCGGCGTCCACGCGTTCCTCGTCGGCGAGGCGTTCATGCGCGCGCCGGACCCGGGCGCCGCGCTGACGGCGCTGTTCGGCTGACGGCGCGCGCGCAATTCGCTATGATGCGCTGCCGCGTCCGCGGGGGCGCGCGCCGTCCCCCGGCACCCGCCTTCCGCCGCATCGTCCCGAACGCATTGCCCTGGAGCGCCCGGTGTCGGCCATCGCCGTCGAGAACGTCAGCAAGCACTGGACGACCGCCGACGGCCAGGTGCGGGCGGTGGACGCGGTCTCGTTCGCGCTCGAGCCGGGCACGCTCAACGTCCTGCTCGGTCCGTCCGGCTGCGGCAAGTCGACGACGCTGCGGCTGATCGCCGGGCTCGAGGCGGCGGACGGCGGGCGCATCGCGATCGCCGGCCGCGACGTGACGGACCTGCCGCCGGCCAAGCGCAACATCGCGATGGTGTTCCAGAGCTACGCGCTGTTCCCGCACCTGTCGGTGGCCGAGAACATCCTGTTCGGGCTGCGCGTGCGGCGCACGCCGCCGGTCGAATGCGACGCGCGCCTCGCGAAGGTCGCCGACATGCTGGGCCTTACCGCGCTGCTCGCGCGCAAGCCGTCGCAGCTCTCCGGCGGCCAGCAGCAGCGCGTCGCGCTCGGCCGGGCGATCATCAACGAGGCGCCGGTGTGCCTGATGGACGAGCCGCTGTCCAACCTCGACGCGCAGCTGCGCGCCGAGATGCGGCAGGAGATCCGCGCGCTGCAGCGCAAGCTCGGCATCACGATGGTCTACGTGACGCACGACCAGGTCGAGGCGATGTCGATGGCCGACCGCGTCATCCTGCTGAACGGCGGCCGCATCGAGCAGAACGGCACGCCGGTCGAGCTCTACGAGTCGCCGGCCAACGAGTTCGTCGCGCGCTTCATCGGCACGCCGCCGATGAACCTGCTCGCGCTCGCGCCCGGGCCGGACGGCGCGATCGTCGCCGGCACCGAGGGCCCGGCCGTGCTGCCGTCCGCATGCGCCGGCGGCAAGCTCGGCGTGCGCCCCGAGCACGTCGCGCTCGCGTTCGAGCGCGGCCTGCGCGCCGTCGTCGACGGCGTCGAGTACCTGGGCGGAGATTCGCTGCTCGCGTGCCGCATCGGCACGCAGCCGCTGGCCGTGCGCGTCGCCGGGAGCGTGGGGGTCGCGCGCGGCGACGCGACGTGGCTCACTTGGCCCGAGGGCGCGCAGCACTGGTTCGACGCCGCCGGCGTGCGCCACGCGGCGCCGGCGCGTCACGCTTCCGCAACGCAAATGGCGTAACAACGCGAGCGCCGTCCGTTCGCGTCATCGAGGAGGAGGGGAACATGGGGAGCCGATTCATCCGCAGCATCGTCGCCGTCGCGGCGGCGGCCCTCGCGCTGGCGCTGCCGGCGGCGCGGGCGCAGCCGGTCGAGGTGTCGTTCTACTACCCGGTGGCCGTCGGCGGGCCGATCACCAAGATCATCGACGGTCTCGCCGCCGACTTCGAGAAGGAGAACCCGCAGATCAGGCTGAAGCCGATCTACTCGGGCAGCTACCAGGAGTCGATCACCAAGGCGCTGACCGCCGTGAAGAGCGGCGATCCGCCGGTGATGTCGATCCTGCTGTCGACCGACATGTTCACGCTGATCGACGAGGACGCGATCGTTCCGTTCGACGGCCTCCTCAAGACGCCGGACGACCAGGCGTGGCTGAAGTCGTTCTTCCCGGCGTTCATGGAGAACAGCCAGACCGGCGGCAAGACGTGGGGCATCCCGTTCCAGCGCTCGACGATCGTCCTGTACTGGAACAAGGAGGCGTTCAAGGAAGCCGGGCTCGACCCGAACAAGGCGCCGGCGAACTGGAAGGAGCAGGTCGAGTTCGCGCAGAAGCTCACGAAGCACGACGCGTCGGGCAAGGTCACGCAGTGGGGCATCCAGATCCCGTCGTCGGGATTTCCGTATTGGCTGTTCCAGGCGCTCGCGATCCAGGCCGGCACCAACCTCATGAACCAGGCCGGCACCGAGACGTACTACGACCGGCCCGAGGTCATCGAGGGCCTGACGTACTGGGTCGACCTCGTGAAGAAGTACAAGGTGCACCCGGAAGGCATCGTCGAGTGGGGCACGACGCCGAAGGACTTCTTCGAGAAGAAGGTCGCGATGATGTGGACGACGACCGGCAACCTGACCAACGTGAAGAACAACGCCAAGTTCGACTTCGGCGTCGCGATGCTGCCCGCGGGCAAGCAGCGCGGCAGCCCGACCGGCGGCGGCAACTTCTACGTCTTCGCCAAGTCGACGCCGGCGCAGCGCGACGCGGCGCTCAAGTTCATCAAGTGGGTCACCACGCCGCAGCGGGCCGCGCAGTGGGGCATCGACACCGGCTACGTCGCCGTGCGCGGTGACGCTTGGGACACGCCGGCCATGAAGCAGTACGTCGCGGGCTTCCCCGCGGCCGCCGTCGCGCGCGACCAGCTGCCGTACGCGAAGGCGGAGCTCTCCACGCACGACAACCAGCGCGTCACGAAGGCGCTCAACGACGGCCTGCAGGCCGCGCTGACCGGCACCAAGACCCCCGAGCAGGCCATGAAGGACGCGCAGCGCGAGGCCGACCGCCTGCTGCGGCCGTTCCGGAAGTAGCGCTCGACGCGCGATGCGTCGCGTGCTCGGCCTCCTCCCTCTCCCTGCACGCGGGGGGAGGGAGCCGCTTGGCGGCCGTTCGCGCGAACACCCGGCGCGCAGGCCGCGAGCCCGGCGCACGTGACCCGCACGACGCAATGGCTGTACGGCTGGCTGCTGCTGCTGCCGGCGATGGTGCTGCTCGCGCTGTTCACGCACTACCCGGCGGTCGCCACGCTTTGGCAGAGCTTCTTCTCGACGCCGAAGGGCAGCCGGCCGTCGGTGTTCGTCGGCGCCGACAACTACCGGCAGCTCGCCGAGGACCCGATCTTCTGGCAGGCGCTCGGCAACAACCTCTGGTACGCGGCCGGCACGATCCCGGCGTCGATCGTCGTCGCGATCGCGATGGCCATCTGGGTGAACGAGCGGCTGCCCGGGCGCGGCTTCCTGCGCCTCGCGTACTTCACGCCGACCGTGCTGCCGATGATCGCCGTCGCGAACATCTGGCTCTTCTTCTACACGCCGGAGTATGGCCTGCTCGAGAAGGTCCTGGGCGCGCTCGGCGCCGGCAGCCACAACTGGCTCGGCAGCAAGAGCACGGCGCTGCCGGCGCTGATGCTGGTGACGATCTGGAAGGAAGCCGGCTTCTTCATGATCTTCTACCTGGCCGCGCTGCAGTCGATGTCGCCGCACCTCGCGGAGGCGGCGGCCATCGAGGGCGCGTCGCGCTGGTACTTCTTCCGCCGCGTCACGTTCCCGCTGCTGATGCCCACGACGCTGTTCGTGCTGGTCAACGCCGTGATCAACGCGTTCCGGCTGGTCGACCACATCTTCGTAATGACGCGCGGTGGGCCCGACAATGCGACGGCGCTGCTGCTCTACTACGTCTACGAGGTCGGCTTCCGGTTCTGGGACACCGCGTACGCCGCCGCACTGACCGTCGTGCTGCTCGCGCTGCTCGCGCTGGTCGCGCTCGCGCAGTTCTTCTTCCTCGAGCGCAGGGTCCACTACCAATGACGCGCGCCGCGCGCACGCCGGGGACGCGATGACGACGGCCGTGTACGAGCTGCGTGGCGCCACGCGGGCGCTGGAAACGGCCGCCGCGTGGCTGCTGGGCTTCCTGTGGGTGCTGCCGCTGCTCTACGCGTTCTGGACGGCGTTCCACCCGGCGGAGTTCTCGACGCGCTTCGCGCTGGCGGCGCCGCTGACGCTCGACAACTTCGCGCGCGCGTGGGCGGCGGCGCCGTTCGCGCGCTACTTCGTCAACACGGTGCTGCTGGTGACGATGGTGCTCGCGGCGCAGCTGGTGCTGGTGACGCTCGCCGCGTATTCGTTCGCGCGCTTCGACTTCCCGGGGCGCGACGTGCTGTTCGCGCTGGTGCTCGTGCAGCTGATGATCATGCCCGACGTGCTGATCGTCGAGAACTACCGGACGATGACGGTGCTCGGCATCAAGGACACGATCCTCGCGATCGGCCTGCCCTACATGGCGAGCGCCTTCGGCATCTTCCTGCTGCGGCAGACGTTCAAGACGGTGCCGCGCGAGCTCGACGAGGCGGCGCGCGTCGAGGGCTGCTCGCCGCTCATGGTGCTGTGGCGCGTCTACGTGCCGCTCGCGCGGCCGACGTACCTCGCGTACGCGCTGGTCAGCGTCAGCTACCACTGGAACAACTTCCTGTGGCCGCTCATCATCACCAACTCGGTCGAGTCGCGGCCGGTGACCGTCGGGCTGCAGGTGTTCTCGGCGACCGACCAGGGCCTCGACTGGTCGCTGATCACGGCGGCGACGCTGCTGACGACGGCGCCGCTGCTGGTCGCTTTCCTGCTGTTCCAGCGGCAGTTCGTCCAGTCGTTCATGCGGGCGGGGATAAGATAGGCGCACGATGAAGCTCATCACGTGGAACGTCCAATGGTGCCGCGGCGTCGACGGCCGCGTCGACGCCGCGCGGGTCGCGGCCGAGGCGAAGCGCCGCGCCGACTTCGACGTGCTGTGCCTGCAGGAGGTCGGCGACAACTTTCCCGACCCGCGGCTGCCCGGCCACTCCGGCGAGGACCAGTTCGCGCGGCTCGCGGCGCTGCTGCCCGGCTACGCGGCGGTGCCGGGCGTGGCCGTCGACCATCCGGGCGACGGCGGCCGGCGCCGCCGGTTCGGCAACATGATCGTCTCGCGCCTGCCGGTGCAGCAGGTGTTCGCGCACCTGCTGCCGTTCCCGGCGGACCCCGGCGTGCCCGGCATGCCGCGCATCGCGATCGAGGCCGTCGTCAGCGCGCCCTTCGGCGACGTGCGCGTGATCACGACGCACCTCGAGTACTACGGCCGCGCGCGGCGCACCGCGCAGGTCGAGGCGCTGCGCGCGATCTACGCGGAAGGCGCCGGGCACGCGCGCGATCCTTCGCCGACGAAGGACGACGGCGGGCCGTTCGAGTCGCTGCCGCGCCCGGCCGCGCCGGTGATCACCGGCGACTTCAACCTCGAATATTCCGATTCGCTGCACGCGCGAATGGGGGCACCGTTCGCCGACGGCACGGCGCCGCTCGTGGACGCGTGGGACGCCATGCATCCGGGCACGCCGTATCCGCCGACGTTCCGCATCTACGAGAAGGAATTCCCGGACCAGGCGGCGTACGCGTGCGACTTCGTGTTCGTCAGCGCCGACCTGCGGCCGCGGCTGCGCTCGGTGGTCGTCGACGGGCGCACGCAGGTCTCCGACCACCAGCCGGTGATCGTCGAGCTGGCCTGACGCCCGCGGCGGGCGCCCCGCGGCCGGGAAGGCGCCCGCGATGGCCCGGATCCCGGGCGGGCGGCTACAATTGAGGGTTCGCCGCGGGACCCGCCCAAGGCGGGCCCCGGTTTGCACCGCCACGCCGCCGTGATCTCCGCCGCCCCCGCCGCCGCCGACCCGCTCACGTTCACCGGGGAACGCTTCCTGCCCGAGGTGCGCGGGCCGATCTGGTACGAGCATTGGCACCGGTACGCGGCCGTGGCGCCGCTGGCCGCCGGCCGGCGCGTGCTCGACGCCGCGTGCGGCGAAGGCTACGGCAGCTTCCTGCTCGCGCAGGATGCCGCGATGGTGACGGGGATCGACGTCGCGGCCGCCGCCGTCGTGCACGCGCGCGAGCGCTACGCGCGCGCGAACCTCGCGTTCGCCGAGGCGTCGGTCACGGCGCTGCCGCTGCCGGACGCGAGCGTGGACCTCGTCGTGTCGTTCGAGACGATCGAGCACCTGCGCGAGCAGCAGGCGATGCTCGCCGAGTTCCGCCGCGTGCTCGCCGCGGACGGCGTCCTCGTCATCTCGTCGCCGAACCGTCCCGTCTACAACGAAGGCGGCGCCGTCGAGAACGAATACCACGTGCGCGAGCTCGACCGCGACGAGCTGGCCGCGCTGCTGGCCCCGGGGTTCCCGCAGCAGGCGTGGTACGGCCAGCGCGTGCTCGCGCAGTCGGCGCTGTGGGCGCAGGGGCCGGCCTCCAGTGCAGCCGCTTTCGCGACGCTCGCCGGCGACCGCGCGGCGCGGCTGCCGGAGCCGGCGCCGCCGATGTACTTCGTCGTCGTCTGCGGCGGCGTGGACGCGGCGTTGCCCGCGCTGCCGGCGCTCTCGCTGTTCGACGACGGCGCGCAGGCGCTGTGGCGCGACTACGCGCGCGGAATCGCGCGCGAGCGCGCGCTCGAATGGGACCTCCTCGATGCGCGCAAGATTGCCGACGACCGGCAGTCCGAGCTCGTCGTCGCGGTCAACGCGCTCGCCAGCGCGCGCGAGGCGCAACGCGTGCAGGCCGGGCGCATCGACGCGCTCGAGTCGGCGCTCGCGGAAACGCAGGCGCAGGCGCAGGCGGCGGTGACGCGCCTCGAGGGCGCACTGGCCGAGCGCGAGGCGGCGCTCGCCGCGGCGCAGGCCGACCTGGCCGGCGCCCGCGACGCGCACGCGCGCGAGGCGGCCGCGCACGGGCAGACGCGCGCCCGGCTCGCGTATCGCGAGTCCGCGCGCGGCTGGCTGCGCTATCCGTTCGCCGCCGCGCGGCGGCGCGTCGCGGGAGCGCCGTCATGAGCGCCGAAGGGCCGTCCCGAGGCGCGAATTGCGCCCCCTCGGAGGGCAGCGAGCCACGCTTTTTGGCGAGCGTGGGGGTACACATGAGCGCCGAAGGGCCGTCCCGAGGCGCGAATTGCGCCCCCTCGGGGGGCAGCGAGCCACGCTCTTTGGCGAGCGTGGGGGTCCATTCATGAGGATCGTGGACGTCGTCATCCCGTTCCACGGGCCGGTCGAAGGCCTGCGGCGCTGCGTCGACAGCGTGCGCAACGCGCGCGTGCGCGCCGGCTACGAGATCGTCGTCGTCAACGACGGCTGCACCGACCCGGCGGCCACGCGCTACCTGGCGGAGCTCGCGGCCGGCGGGCGCGCGACCGTCGTCCAGCAGCCGGCGCGCCAGGGCTTCGCCGCCGCGGCCAACCGCGGCTTCGGCCAGCATCGCGACCGCGACGTCGTCGTCCTCCACGCGGACGCGGAGGTCGCGAACGACTGGCTCGACCGGCTCGCGAAGCACGCGTCGGCGCGCGACGTCGGCGCGGTGGGCACGTTCACCAACAGCGTCGGCGCCGCGACGTACCCGCTGCCGCGCAGCGTGAACCCGCTGCCCGCCGGCCAGACCGTGGGCACGCTCGACGCGCTGTTCGCGCGCGCCAACGCCGGCGCCGCGATGCCGCTGCCGTTCGTCGACGGCCCCGCGCTCTACTTCCGCCGCGAGTGCCTCGACGCCGTCGGCGCGTTCGACGCCAACCCGCTCGGCAACGACTACGGCGTCGAGATCGACTTCTGCCTGCGCGCCGGCAGCGCGGGCTTCCGGCACCTGCTGGCCGGCGACGTCTTCGTCGGCCACGAGGGCCACGCTTCGTTCGGCGCGCGCGAGTCGGAGACGCTCGCCAACCGCGCCGACGAGGCGCTCGCGAAGCTCTATCCGTCGTACGTCGCGCAGAAGAAGGACATCGCCGAGCGCGAGCCGGGCCGGCCGTGCGCGCGCCGCGTGGACCTCTTGCGCCTCGCCGAGTCGGGCAAGCGCCTGCTGGTGTACGTCTCGCACCCATGGGGCGGCGGCATCCGGCGCTACATGAACGACCTGGTCGCGCTCACCGACGGCCGCTGCGAAGTGCTGTTCCTCGAGCCCGCCGTCGGCGACACGGTCAAGCTGTCGTGGCCGCGCGCCGGCGAGAGCTTCGCGCTCTACTTCACGCTGCCGGGCGATC
>JAYRNW010000231.1:0-6690 GCA_041911995.1 Casimicrobiaceae bacterium
CCGAACGGTCATGGTGTGGCCCTCTCCAGGGTTAAGGTCGATCTCGACAATCAACCTCATACCATGACCACCCCGCCTCTCTCAAAGGCGGTTCTGCACACAAATCAGCACACTACTTCTGACCCCGGCGATGCCGGCGGGATCTGACCCCTAGCGCCCCACCGGACTCGGCGGCCGCGGCTTGCCGTTGACGAACGCCGCGACGTCCCACGCCTGCTGGTCGGACAGCGTGCCGCCCTCTCCCGCAGGCATGTTCGCCTTGATGAACGCCGCGGCCGTCGGCAGCCGATGCATGCCGGCGCCGGCGTTGTACGCGCTGCGGCCCCACAGCGGCGGAAAGGCATAGGTCGCGCCGGTCTTCGTGCCGCCGCCGCCGGCGCCGTGGCACGCCGCGCAGCGCGCGCGATACACGTCCGCACCGCGCTTCGCGTCCGGTGGCAGCGGAGGCTCCGCCACCGGCGGATAGCCGCGTCCCGCGAGCTGCGCGCCGACCGGCGCGCCGGTGGCGAGCCAGTACGCGTAGCTGACGAGGCCGACGACGTCGGCGCTGTCGGCCGGCGGCATCCGGCCGTTCATCGAGAAGCGAAAGCACATCGCGAGCCGATGCTCGAACGTGTCGACCTGCCGGTTCTTGGTCATGAACGCCGGGTACGCGACGTACGCCGCCCACAGCGGCGCGGCGTTCGCCTGCCGGCCCGCGTCGAGGTGGCAGTTCGCGCAGTTGAGCGCGTTGCCGACGTACGGCTTCGCGTAGCGCTGCGTGTCGGTGAACACGTCGCGGCCGAAGCGGATCATCGTGCCGAGCGGCGTGTCCGGAATCGCGCCCTCGGCCGGAGGCGTGAACGCGATCGCGCCGGCGGGCGGCGGCGGCACCGGCGCCGGCAGGACGGCCGTTCCGGCCTGCGGCGCCTGCGCCCACGCGGGCGTGCCGGCGGCGGCGAGTGCAGCGAGCGCGGCGAGCAGGCGGGCCGCGCGCGCACCGCGCGCGATCACCGGCGCTGCCTCGCCTTCAGGACGGACAGCGGCAGGAGCTCGCCGACCTCGATGCGCCGGCGGCCCGGCTCGGGGGCTGCGAGCGGCGTCGTGACGGCCATCGTCGCCGCGCTGCGGCGCGCGAGCTCCTGGTAGCTGCGCGTGCCTTCGAGCTTCCACGCGAGCTCCTGCTCGGTCAGCGTCCGCACGAGCTTGCCGGGAACGCCGGCGACCAGCGTGCGCGGCGGCACGACGAATCCGGCGGTGACGAACGCCATCGCCGCCACCATCGCGGAGTCGCCGATCACCGCGTTGTCGTTGACGACGGCGTTCATGCCGACGAGGGCGTTGCGCTGGACGATGCAGCCGTGCAGGATCGCGCCGTGCCCGATGTGGCCGTCCTCCTCGACGATCGTGTCGGTGCCAGGGAAGCCGTGCATCACGCAGTTGTCCTGCACGTTGGCGCCGGCGCGCACCTCGAGCCGGCCGAAGTCGCCGCGCAGGCTCGCGCAGGGGCCGATGTAGGCGCCGGGCCCGACGATCACGTCGCCGATCAGCACCGCCGACGGGTGCACGAACGCCGTGGGGTCGACGGCCGGCGTGATGCCGTCGATCGCGTACACGGTGAGCTTCATCGCGGGCCTCCCTGCGTCGTCATCCGAGCCACGCGCGCGCGTTGCGGAACATCCGCATCCACGGCGACGCGTCGCCCCAGGCTGCCGGATGCCACGACATCTGCGCGCTGCGGTGCACGCGCTCCGGATGCGGCATCAGGATCGTGAACCTGCCGTCCGCCGTCGTGAGGCCGGTGATGCCCTGCGGCGAGCCGTTCGGATTGTACGGGTAGGCCTCGGTCGGCGCACCGCGGTGGTCGACGAAGCGCAGCGCGACCAGCGGCTGCGCCGCCGCGAGCGCGGCCGCGTCGTGGAACTCCGCGTAGCCCTCGCCGTGCGCGGTGGCGACCGGGAGGCGGCTGCCGGCCATTCCGGCGAAGAACAGCGACGGCGACGGCGCGACCTCCAGCATCACGTAGCGCGCCTCGAACTGCTCGGACCGGTTGCGCACGAAGTGCGGCCACGCCGCGGCGCCCGGGATGAGCTCGCGCAGGTTGCTCATCATCTGGCAGCCGTTGCACACGCCGAGCGCGAACGCGTCGGGCCGCGCGAAGAAGCCCGCGAACGCGTCGCGCAGCCGCGCGTTGAACAGCACCGACTTCGCCCACCCCTCGCCCGCCCCGAGCACGTCGCCGTACGAGAATCCGCCGCACGCGACGATGCCGGCGAACTGCGCGAGCGGGCGGCGGCCCGCCGTGAGGTCGGTCATGTGCACGTCGTACGCGTCGAACCCGGCGCGGCCGAACGCCGCCGCCATCTCGACCTGGCCGTTGACGCCCTGCTCGCGCAGGATCGCGATCCGCGGGCGCGCGCCGCGCGCGACGTACGGCGCGGCGACGTCGGCATCCGGGTCGAACGTGAGGTGCGGCACGAGGCCCGGGTCCCCGGTGTCGAGGATGCGCGCGTACTCCTGGTCGGCGGCTTCCGGATGGTCGCGATGGCGCTGCATCGCGTGCGTCGTCGCCGACCATGCGCGGTGCAGGTCGACGCGCGACTCGTCGAGCAGCACGGCTCCGCCGCGGACGACGCGCAGGCGGTCGCCCGCGACCGGCGTGCCGACGATCGCCGCGGCGAGCCCCGCTTCGCGTGCGGCGGAGAGCACCGACGCGACGTCGCCGCGGCGCACCTGCACGACGGCGGAGAGCTCCTCCGCGAACAGCGCCGGCAGCGGGTCGGCGGCGATCGCGTCGAGCGTGACGTCGAGGCCGCACCGCGCCGCGAACGCCATCTCGGCCAGCGCGACGAAGAGCCCGCCGTCGGCGACGTCGTGGTACGCGAGCAGGCGGCCTTCGGCCCGCAGCCGCTGCACCAGTGCGAAGAACGCCGCGAGGCGATCGGGATCGTCGAGGTCCGGTGCCTCGTCGCCGAGCTGGCCGTGCACCTGCGCGAGCGCCGATCCGCCGAGCCGCCGGCGGCCGGCCGCGACGTCGATCAGCACGAGCGCGGTGCCGCCGGCGTCGAAGCGCAGGAGCGGCGTCAGCGTGCCGCACACGTCGGCGACCGGCGCGAACGCCGACACGATCAGCGAGACCGGCGCCGTCACCGCGTGCTCGCCGCGGTCGTCGCGCCACGTCGTCCGCATCGACATCGAGTCCTTGCCGACCGGGATCGAGACGCCGAGCCGCACGCAGGTGTCGAGCGCGACCGCGCGCACGGTGTCGTACAGCGCGGCGTCCTCGCCCGGGTGGCCCGCCGGCGCCATCCAGTTCGCGGAGAGCTTGACGTCGGCGAGCGCCGCGACCGGCGCCGCGGCGATGTTGGTGATCGCCTCGCCGACCGCCATGCGCCCGGACGCCGGCGCGTCGATCAGCGCCAGCGGCGTGCGTTCGCCCATCGCCATCGCCTCGCCGGCGTGGCCGGCGAAGTCCATCAGCGTGACGGCGACGTCGGCGACCGGCACCAGCCACGGCCCGACCCTCGGGTCGCGGGCGCACAGGCCGCCGACGGTGCGGTCGCCGATCGTGACGAGGAACGTCTTGTCGGCCACGCACGGCAGCTGCAGCACGCGGTACGCCGCGTCCTTCACGGCCACGCCCGCGAGGTCGAGCGCCGGCAGCGCGCGCGTCGCGTGCCGCACGTCGCGCGTCATCCGCGGCGGCTTGCCGAGGATCACGTCGAGCGGCACGTCGACCGGCCGGTTGCCGAAGTGCGGATCGGCGACGACCAGGCGTCCTTGCGCGTTCGCGGTGCCGACGACGGCGAACGGGCAGCGCTCGCGGGCGCAGATCTCCTCGAACAACGCGCGCGAGGCCGGCGCGATCGCGAGCACGTAGCGTTCCTGGGCCTCGTTGCACCAGACCTCGCGCGGCGCCATGCCCGGCTCCTCCGACGGCACGGCGCGCAGGTCGAAATCGCCGCCGGCGCCGCCGCCGTGCACGAGCTCGGGCAACGCGTTGGACAGCCCGCCCGCACCCACGTCGTGGATCGACAGGATCGGGTTGTCGGCGCCCCGCTGCCAGCAGCGGTCGATCACCTCCTGCGCGCGACGCTCGATCTCCGCATTGCCGCGCTGGACCGAGTCGAAGTCGAGGTCGGCGGTGTTGGCGCCGGTCGCCATCGACGAGGCGGCACCGCCACCCATGCCGATCAGCATGCCGGGGCCGCCCAGCTGGATCAGCAGCGTGCCCGCGGGCAGCGGATGCTTGTGCGCGTGGTCGGCGCGGATGTTGCCAATCCCGCCCGCGATCATGATCGGCTTGTGGTAGCCGCGGACCTCGCCCGCCACCTCCTGCTCGAACGTGCGGAAGTAGCCGGTCAGGTTCGGGCGGCCGAACTCGTTGTTGAACGACGCGGCGCCGATCGGCCCCTCCTGCATGATCGTGAACGCCGACACGATGCGGGCGGGTCGGCCGAAGTCGCGCTCCCAGGGCTGCACCAGCCCGGGGATGCGCAGGTTCGAGACCGTGAACCCCACGAGCCCCGCCTTCGGCTTGGCGCCGATGCCGGTGGCGCCCTCGTCACGGATCTCGCCGCCCGAGCCCGTCGCGGCGCCGGGGAACGGCGCGATCGCCGTCGGGTGGTTGTGCGTCTCCACCTTCATCAGCGTGTGCGTTGGCTCGGGCTCGGCGGCGTACCTGCCGTCGGTTCGCGGATAGCAGCGGGCGACCGTCGCCCCTTCCATCACGGCCGCGTTGTCCGAATACGCGACGACGGTGCCGCGCGGGTTCGCGCGGTGCGTCTCGCGGATCATCGCGAACAGGCTCTGCGGCTGCGGCACGCCGTCGACGATCCAGTCGGCGTTGAAGATCTTGTGCCGGCAGTGCTCGGAGTTGGCCTGCGCGAACATCATGAGCTCGACGTCGGTCGGGTCGCGGCCGAGCCGGCGGAAGCTCGCGTCAAGGTAGTCGACCTCGTCCGGCGCGAGCGCCAGGCCCAGGTCGGCGTTGGCGCGCACGAGCGCGTCGCGGCCGTCGGCGTGCAGCGCGATCGTCGTCAGCGGCTTCGGCGGGACGTGCGCGAAGAGGCGCGCGACGTCGGCGGCGTCGTCGAGCACGGCCTCGACCATCCGGTCGTGGATCAGCGGCAACAGCGCCGCGCGGTCGTCCGCGGCGAGCGGCGCGTCGTCGCGGGTGCGCACGCGCCACTCGACGCCGCGCTCGACGCGCACGACGGCAGCGAGCCCGCAGTTGTGCGCGATGTCGGTCGCCTTCGACGACCAGGGCGAGATGGTGCCGGGGCGCGGCACGACCAGCAGCGGCGTGCCGGCCGCGTCGTCGGCCGCGTCGGCCGCCTCGGGTCCGTAGGTCAGCAGCCGCTCGAGCGTGGCGCGCTCGTCGGCGGCGAGCGGCCGCGCGACCTCGACGAAGTGCCGGAACGTCGCGGCGATCGCGGCGACGCGGTGGGCGGAACGCGCTTGGGAGAGGCTTTGCAGCAGCTTGGCGAGGCGGAACGGCGAGAGCGCCGGCCGGCCCGCCAACGAGAGGATTTCGGCCATCGTCGGGGGAGGCGTAAATGCGGATTATACGCCGGCCCCGTGCCCTCCCCGCCCGCGCGGTCAGCGCGTCACTCGACCTTGCCGATGCGCTTGACCACGTCGGCCATCTTCGCGGCGTCGGCGTCGACGTAGCGCTGGAAGTCCGGCGCGTCGAGGTACTGGACCGGGCTGCCGGCCGTCAGCAGCACGTCCTTGACGCGCGGGTCGTTGGCCGCGGCGCGCGCCGCGTCGCGCAGCCGGCCAACGACCGCGTCCGGCGTGCCCGCCCGCACGAACAGCCCCGACCACTGCGCGTACTGAACGTCGGTGCCGGTCTCCTTCATGCTCGGCACGTCGGGCAGCGCGACGAGCCGCACGTCGCCCCAGTGCGCGAGCACGCGGATCTTGCCGGCCTTCACGTGCTGCGCGACGGTCGCCGGCCCGGTGGACAGCGCGTCGACCTGCCCGCCCAGCAGCCCCACGATCGCCGGCCCGGCGCCCGTGTACGGAACGTGGACCATCTTGAGCCCGGCGGCGCCGGCGAACATCTCCATCGGCACGTGCATGGTCCCGTAGTTGCCCGACGACCCGTACGTGAACTTGCCCGGGTTCTTCTTCGCGTCGGCGATGAACTCCTGCATCGTCTTCCACGGTGCGTCGGCGCGCACGGCGAACACCGTCGGGTCGGCGGTGAACCGGGCGATCGGCTTCAGCTGGTCGAGCGTGTACATCGGCGGCCGGCCGAAGAGCTTGTCCGCCTCCGGCAGGACCGTGTACGACGACAGCGACATCAGCAGCGTGTAGCCGTCCGGCTTCGCCTTCGCGACCTGCGCCATCCCGATGCCGCCGCCTGCCCCTCCCTTGTTCTCGACGACGACCGGCTGCTTCAGTTCGCGGCTCATCGCGTCGGCCACCGGCCGCGCGACCGTGTCCGCGAGCCCGCCCGGCGGGAACGGCACCACCATCGTGAGCGCGCGATCCGGGAACTGCGCAAGCGCGAGCGACGAGAAGGCAGCCAACGCCGTCACAACGAAAAGTCGAGTCTTCATGGTATCGAGTGAGTAAGTTGTCCGCCGCAGCCATTCGGCCCGCAAACGCGCGCTACCGAGCGGGACGCGCAGCGTCCTGCGAACGGCGCGCTTCGTGCCTTTTCTACGCGGAAAGCGCCGGGCCGCCCCAAGCTTTCCGCGC
>JAYRNW010000232.1:0-12451 GCA_041911995.1 Casimicrobiaceae bacterium
CAAGGTGTGGTCGGCCCGTTCATGAACGACGACTTCGGCGACACGTTCGGCATCATCTACGCGTTCACCGCCGACGGGTTCACGTTCCGCGAGCTGCGCGACTACGTCGAGTCGGCGCGCTCGCGCCTGCTGCAAGTGAAGGACGTCTCCAAGATCGAGGTGCTGGGCGCGCAGGACGAGCAGGTGTTCATCGAGTTCTCGACCGAGAAGCTCGCCGGCCTGCGGCTCGACTACCCGACGATCGTCGCGACGCTGCAGGCGCAGAACCTGGTGCGGCCGGCCGGGGTCATCCAGACCGACCGGGAGCGCGTGTTCCTCCGCGTTACCGGCGCGTTCGAGACCGAGCGCGACATCGAAAACGTCAACTTCGTCGCCGGCGACCGCATCGTCCGCTTAGGCGACATCGCCACCGTGCGGCGCGGCTTCGTCGACCCCCCGCAGCCGATGTTCCGCGTCAACGGCAAGCCGGCGATCGGGCTCGCGATCTCGATGCGCGACTCGGGCGACATCCTGGCGCTCGGGAAGAACGTGCGCAAGGCGATAGACGGCATCCGGGCCGGCCTGCCGGTCGGGATCGAGCCGGTGCTGGTCGCCGACCAGGCGGTCTCGGTGGACGTCGCGATCGGCGACTTCATGACCTCGCTGTGGCAGGCGATCGTGATCATCCTCGTCTGCAGCTTCCTGAGCCTCGGCGTGCGCCCCGGCGCGGTGGTGGCGCTGGCCATCCCGCTGACGCTGGCGATCGTGTTCGCGGTGATGGACGTCACGCACACCGGGCTGCACCGGATCTCGCTCGGCGCGCTGATCATCGCGCTGGCGCTGCTGGTCGACGACGCGATGACGACCGTCGACGCGATGATCCGCCGGCTGGGCGCCGGCGATTCCAAGGACGAGGCCGCGACGTTCGCCTACCGAACGCTGGCGGCGCCGATGCTGATCGGCACGCTGGTGACGATCTCGAGCTTCGTCCCGATCGGCTTCGCGCAAAGCTCCGCCGGCGAGTACACGTTCTCGATCTTCTCGGTGGTCGCGATCGCGCTGCTCGCGTCGTGGCTGGTGGCCGTCCTGTTCGCGCCGCTGATCGGCAAGGCGATCCTGCAGCCGCCGAAGGCCGGCGGCGAGGAGAAACCGAGCAGGATCGTCGCCGCGTACTCGGCGTTCCTCGCGGCCGCGATCCGTGCCCGCTGGATCACGATCGGGGTGACCGTCGCCGCGTTCGCCGCGGCGGTCTACCTGGCGCAGCACGTTCCGCAGCAGTTCTTCCCGGCGTCCGACCGGCCCGAGCTGACGGTCAGCATGACGCTGCGCCAGAATGCGTCGATCCACGCGACCGAGGTCGAGGCGAAGCGGCTGGAGTCGATCCTCAACGCCGATCCCGACGTCGACCACTACAGCACCTACGTGGGACGCGGGGCGATCCGCTTCATCCTGACCTTCGACGTCCAGCTCGCGAATCCGTTCTTCAGCCAGTTCGTGATCGTCGCCAAGGATTTCGCGGCGCGCGAGCGCCTGCAGCCGAAGCTGGAGAAGGTCCTGGCCGAGCAGTTCCCGGACGTGGTGGCCCGCGTGTCGCCGCTCGAGCTGGGGCCGCCCGTGGGGTGGCCGCTGCAATACCGGATCGTCGGGCCGGACAAGGACGAGGTCCGCCGGCTCGCGCTCGATTTCGCGCAGATCCTCGCCTCGGACGCGCGCACCCGGCACGTCCACTACGACTGGATGGAGCCCGCGCGGCAAGTGCGGGTGAAGGTCGACCAGGACGAGGCGCGGCGGCTCGGCGTCAGCTCCCGCGCGCTCGCTTCGGTGCTCAACGCGGCGGTCACCGGCAGCCCCGTCACCCAGCTGCGCGACGACATCTACCTCGTCAACGTCGTGGCCCGGGCGACCGAAGGCGAGCGGGCGTCGTTCGAGGCGCTCGCGGCGCTCCAGGTGCCCACGCCGTCCGGGCGGATGGTGCCGTTGCGGCAGTTCGCGACGTTCGCCGAGGAGCAGGAGTTCCCGCTGGTCTGGCGGCGCGACCGCGTGCCGGCGCTGACGGTGCGCGCGGACGTCGACGCCGGCGTGCTGCCCGACCAGGTCGTCGGCGCGCTGGCGCCGAAGGTCGCGGAGTTCGCCGCCAGGCTGCCGCAGCACTACCGGGTGGAAACCGGCGGCATGTACGAGGAGAGCGCGCTGTCGAGCGCCTCGGTGTTCGCGGTGATCCCGCTGATGATCGTGCTGATGCTCGCCACGATGATGCTGATGCTCGTGAGCTTCCGCCGCCTCGCGATGGTCGTCGCGCTGCTGCCGCTCGGGCTGATCGGCGTCGTGCTGGCGCTGCTCGTCTCCGGCCGCCCGCTCGGCTTCGTCGCGATCCTCGGCATCCTGGCACTGATCGGGATGATCGCGAAGAACGCGGTGATCCTGGTCGTGCAGATCGAAACCGACCGCGCGGAGGGTCGCGGGGTCCTCGACGCGGTCATGGCGTCGGCGACCGGCCGCATGCGCCCGATGATGCTGGCGGCGTTCTCGACCGTCCTCGGGCTCATCCCCATCGCGCCCACGGTGTTCTGGGGCCCGATGGCGTTCGCGATCATGGGCGGCCTGCTGGTGGCGACCCTGCTGACGCTGATCCTGCTGCCGGTGCTGTACGTCGCGGTCTTCGGCAAGGAGGACCGGCCCGCCGACGCGGCGGCGGCCGCCGGCTGACGGGGAAGCGCATGCCGGGCCCCGCGTCCACCGTCGATCCCGGCCGCGCCCGCGCGGCGCGGACCACGGCCGCGCGGCCGGACCGCCTCGAGCTTACCGTCGGCGAAATGCGCCAGCTGTTCAATGCGATGGACCCGGCGCCGTTCCGCGAGCGCGACCTCGACCCCAACGCCGAGGAATACATCGTCGGGTGGGGGCGCGAGGCGCCGTCGCGGGGGCCGCTCGGCCTCGTCGTGTCGCTGTCGCGCGAGCCGGTCGTCCCCGAGGCCAGCAGCCTGCTGCGCGACGCCGTGCACGCCTATTTCGCGCAGCGCGCGCACGCGACGCGGCAGCGGCTGCGCCAACTGTTCCGCGTCGGGCGGCTGAGCCTCGTGATCGGGCTCGCGTTCCTCGTCGTCGCGATCCTGGTCGGCGAGGTCGTCGCCGGCCTCGCGAGCAAGGAAAGCTACAGCAGCATCATCAAGGAGAGCTTCGTGATCGGCGGCTGGGTCGCGCTGTGGCGTCCGCTGGAGATCTTCCTGTACGACTGGTGGCCGATCCGCGCCGAGGCGCGGCTCCTCGACCGCCTCGCCGCGATGCACGTCGACGTCGTCGCCGCGCCCGCGGCCGGAGGCGCGGCATGACCGACCGGCCGGCATCGCCGGGAACCGCACTCACGCGCGCGGTTGCGTTCGCGCTGCTGTGGGTCGTGCTGATGCCGAGCGCCAAGGCCGGCGATCTCGCGATGGGGGCGTTCGCCACGGCGTGCGCGACGTGGACGAGCCTGCGCCTGCTGCCGCCGGCCCTCGGCCGGCTGCGCGTCGCCGCGCTGCTGCTGCAGGTGCCGCGCCTCTTGTGGGCGTCGATCGTCGCCGGCTTCGACGTCGCGCGCCGGGCGCTCGCGCCGCGCATGCCGCTGCAGCCCGGCTTCGTCGACCACGCCACGGCGCTGCCGCGCGGGACGGCGCGCACGACGTTCGCCACGATCACGGGCCTCTTGCCCGGCACCGTGCCCGCGGGCGAGCGCGACGATGCGCTCGTCTACCACGTGCTCGACACCGGGCAGCCGGTCGCCGACGAGCTGCGCGCCGAGGAGCGGCAGCTCGCCGGCGTGCTGGAACCCGGACGCCCCGCATGAGCGCAACGGCGCGGAGCGCGATCCGATGACCGCGTTCCTGCTCGGCGCGTCGGTCTTCGTGCTCGCCATGGTGGCCATCGGCCTGGCGCGCGTCCTGCGCGGACCGGGAGACGCCGACCGCGTGATGGCGGCGCAGCTCCTCGGCACCGGCGGCATCGCTGCGCTGCTGCTGATCGGCACCGCGGCCGGCGAGGCCGCCGTGATCGACGTCGCGCTGACGCTCGCGCTGCTCGCCGCGTTCGCGTCGATCGCGTTCGTCAAGGCCAAGCTCGTCGCGCGCGCCGGCGAAGAGCCGCCGGAGCCGACACCGTGAGCGTCGTCGACGTCGCGTCGGTCGTCGCCATCGTCGCCGGCGCGTTCTTCTTCCTCGCGGGCACCGTGGGGCTCCTGCGCTTCCCCGACACGCTCACGCGGCTGCACGCGCTCACCAAGGGCGACAGCCTCGGGCTCGGGCTCGTCGTGCTCGGCCTGCTGCCGCAGATGGGCAGCCCGCTCGCGGGGCTCAAGCTCGTCTGCGTGTGGGTCCTCGTGCTCGTGAGCGGCGCCTGCGCGGCCCAGCTCATCGCGCGCGGCGACCGCCCGCCGGAGCGCGACGACCGATGACCGACGCCGTCTACGTCGCGCTGTCCGCCGTGATGGTCGGCCTCGCGCTGTGGACGGTGCTCGCGCGCGAGGCGTTCGCCGCGGTGACCGGCTTCCTCGCCTACGGCCTGCTGCTCACGCTCGCCTGGGTGGTGCTGCGCGGCGTGGACGTCGCGCTGACGGAGGGCGCCATCGGCGGCGGCCTGACCGGCGCGCTGCTGATCAACGCGGCGTCGCGGCTGCGCGCGACCGAGGACGCCGCGCGGGCCGAGCGACCGGGCGTGCCCGTGCACGTGCTCGCCGCGCTGCTCGCCTCCGGCATCGCGCTCGCGCTGATCGTCGGCGTGCTCGCGCTCCCCGAGCCGGCGCCCACACTCGCGCCGGAAGCGCTCGCCGCGATCGGACCGATCGGCGTCGGCAACCCGATCACGGCGGTGCTGCTCGCGTACCGCGCGATGGACACGCTGCTCGAGGCGATCGTGCTGGTGTTCGCGCTGATCGGCGTGTGGTCGCTCGCGCCCGACGCGGCGTGGGGCGGCCGGCCCGGCTTCGTGCAGCGCGCCGACCCGAACGGCGTCCTCGCGTACCTCGCGCGCGTGCTGCCGCCGATCGGCATCGTCGTCGGGCTCTACGTCTTCTGGGCGGGCGCCGACGCGCCGGGGGGCAAGTTCCAGGGCGCGACGATCGTCGCCGCCATGTGGCTGCTGGCGATCATGGCCGGGCTGGCCGACGTGCCCCCGGTGAGCCGCCGCTGGCTGCGCGTCGGCATCGTGGCCGGGCCGCTGGCGTTCATCGCGATCGGCTTGGTCGGCGCCGCCGCGGCCGGCGCGTTCCTCGCCTACCCGGACGGCCTCGCGAAGCCGCTCATCATCGTCGTCGAGCTCGCGCTGATGCCCACGCTGACGCTGATCCTCGCGCTGCTGCTGGCGGGCGCGCCGCTGCGGAGCACCGGGACGTGAGCGGTGCGCTGATCCTCGGCGTGTGCGCCGCGCTCCTCGTCGGCATCGGGGTGTACGGGCTCGTCACCAACCCGCACCCGCTGCGCAAGATCCTCGCGTTCAACGTCGTGGGCAGCGGCGTGTTCCTGCTGCTCGGCGTCGTCGCCCGCCGCGGCGCGGCGGCCGGGCTCGGCGGCGACCCGGTCCCGCAGGCGCTGCTCATCACCGGCATCGTCGTCGCGTTCTCGGCCACGGCGCTCGCGGTCGCCGTGCTGCTGCGCCTGCACGCGGTCGCGGGCTCGGTCTCGCTCGCCGACGAGCCGCCCGCGGCAGCGCCGCCGGCCGACGCCGCGGAACGCTGAGCGCGCGATGCCGGTGCCCGACGTGACCACCCCCGGCGGGCTGCTGCTCCCGCTGGCGGTGCTCGTGCCCTTCGTCGGCGTGCTGGTCGGCCTCGCTGTCGGCGGGCGCAACGCGCAGCGCGTCGCGTTCGCGACGCTGGCGGCCGGGCTGGCGGTCGCGCTGGCAATCGCCGCCGAGCGCATGGAATCCGGCCGCACGCTCGTGTACCTGCTGGGCGGCTGGTCGCCGCCGCTCGGCGTGGCGCTGCGCGCCGACGCGCTCTCGGTGGCGATGATCGTCGCCGTGGCCGTCGTGGTCGCCGGCATCGCGCTCTATGCGCGCGCCGACTTCGGCACGCCGCCTGCCGTGCGCGAGGCGCGCGCGCCGTTCGCGTACTGGCTGCTGCTGCTCGCCGTGTGGGGATCGCTGAACCTCGTGTTCGTCAGCGGCGACCTCTTCACGCTCTACGTGGCGCTCGAGCTGCTGACGTTCGCCGGCGTCCCGCTCGTGTGCCTCGACGGCCGCGGCGAGACGCTGCGCGCCGCGCTGCGCTACATCGTGTACGCGCTGCTGGGCTCGGTGCTGTACCTGCTGGGCGCGGTGCTTCTGTACGGCGCGTACGGCACGCTCGACATTCCGCTGCTCGCCGCGCGCATCCGGCCGGACGCGCCGACCGTCGTCGCCGGCGCGCTGATGACCACGGGATTGCTGGCGAAGACCGCGCTGTTCCCGCTGCACCTGTGGCTGCCGCCCGCGCACGCCGGCGCGCCTGCCGCGGCGAGCGCGATCCTGTCGGCGCTGGTGATCAAGGGCTCGTGGTTCCTCGTCGTGCGCCTGTGGTTCGACGCGCTGCCGGGCGTGGTGACGGCGTCGGCCGCGCAGTTCCTCGCCGGACTGGGCGCCGCGGTGATCCTGGTCGGCAGCGTCGTCGCGCTGCGGCAGCAGCGGCTGAAGCTCCTCGTCGCGTACTCGACGCTGGCGCAGATCGGCTACCTGTTCCTCATGTTCCCGCTCGCGTTCGACGCCGCCGGGCTGCCGGTCCGCGGCGACGTGCTCGCCGGCGGGACGCTGCAGGCGATCGCGCACGCCACGGCCAAGGCCGCGATGTTCATGGCGGCGGGCCTCATCTACAAGGCCTGCGGAAACGACCGCATGGACGGGATCGCCGGCGCCGCGCGCGCGACGCCGCTGTCCGTGCTCGCGTTCGCGCTCGGCGGCGTGGCCCTGATGGGCGTGGTGCCGAGCGGCGCGTATCTCGCGAAGAAGCTGCTGCTCGCGGCCGCCGACGGCAGCGGCCAGTGGTGGTGGGAATGGGTGCTGCAGGCCGGCGGCTTCCTCACGACGAGCTACGTGGTGCTGGCGGTCGTCAGCGCGCTCGGCGCGCCGCGCGACCCCGCCGCCGCGCACGCGCGGGTGCCGCGCCTGCAGGAAGTTGCCGCAGTGGGGCTCGCGCTGTGCTCGCTCGCGCTCTCGCTCGCGGCGCTGGTCGGCCCGCTGCCCGCGGACCTCGTGAGCAATCCGCTCGCGCCGAAGGACCTCGCGTGGACGGTCGCGACGCTCGCCGGCGGCACGGCCCTGGCGCTCACGCTGGCCCGCCACCCGCTCGCGCTGCCGCCGGGGCTGCAGGCGGTCGTGGCCGCGGTCCGCCGCCCGCTGGTGGCCGCCGGCACGCTGCTCGAGGCATTCGACTGGATGCTGCGCCGCTGGACGGTGTCCTGCCTGTCGCTGCTGGTCGTGGTGTTCGCGTTCGTCGTCGCGATGCGCGCGCCGTGACGGGACGCGGCCGCGTGCCGGCAAGGGAACGATAGCCGATGGAAGCCCTACTCGTACCGATGCTGAAGGCGCTGGTGCTGGTGCCGGTGACGCTGCTGCCGATCATCAATCCGCTGAGCACCGCGCCGATCTTCGTCGCGACCGTGGGCACCGACCCGCTCGTCGGCGAGCGCCTCGCGCGGCAGGTCGCCGTCAACAGCTGGTTCGTCGTGGTCACGTCGATCCTGATCGGCACCTACGTCCTCGCGATCTTCGGCATCTCGCTGCCGGTGGTCCGGCTGGGCGGCGGCCTGCTCGTCGCCTCGACCGCGTGGCGGATGCTCCATCGCAGCGACGACGACGACGTGCACGCGGCGGCGCTCGCGAAGACCCGCGAGATGTCGCGGGCCGACGTGGTCCGGCGCAGCTTCTTCCCGATCACGTTCCCGCTCACGACCGGGCCGGGCACCATCGCGGCGTCGATCGCGCTGGGCGCGCAGATCCCGTCCACACCGGTGCTGTACGTCGCCGGCGCCGTCGTCGCCGCGGCGGGCGCCGCGCTCGTGGCGCTGTCCCTCTACCTCATCTTCCGGAACTCGGCGCGGGTGCTCGCGTGGCTGGGCGACGTCGGCATGCTGGTGATGGCGCGCCTGATGGCGTTCATCCTGCTGTGCATCGGCATCGAGATCATGTGGGCCGGCTGGTCCGAGCTGAACGCCATCCCGCGCTGAAGCGCCCGCCGGGCCGCCCCAAGGGCGCGGCCCCCCTCCGGGGGGAGGCGCGCAAAGCGCGCCTCGGGGGGGCCACCCCTAGAACGACCCGAACAACGTCCCCAGCACGATGACCGCGACGAGCGCGACCAGCGCGCCGGCGATGCAGGCCATCACGATGTCGAAGTAGCTCTCCTTGTGCGTGCAGCCGCACACGGCGAGCAGCGTGACCACCGCGCCGTTGTGCGGCAGGCTGTCGAGCGTGCCGGCGCCGATCACCGCGACGCGGTGCATCAGCGCGGGATCGATGCCGGCGCTCGCGGCGATCTGCATGAACGGGCCGCCCAGCGACTCGAGCGCGATCGTGAGCCCGCCGGACGCCGACCCGGTCAGCGCGGCCAGGATGTTGGTCGCGACCGCGAGCGACACGAGCGGGCCGCCGCCGATCGACAGCACCCAGTCGCGCACGACGGCGAACGCCGGCATCGCGG
The DNA here is from genome assembly GCA_041911995.1 of Casimicrobiaceae bacterium. Taxonomy (GTDB): domain Bacteria; phylum Pseudomonadota; class Gammaproteobacteria; order Burkholderiales; family Casimicrobiaceae; genus VBCG01. Next base: position 8,618 of record JAYRNW010000232.1, read on the forward strand.
CCACGACCGCGCCGAAGCCCACGAGGCTCGCCACGCTCAGCACCGGCAGCACCGACGCCGACGCGCCCGCGTCGACCGTGGCGCGCAGCTCCGGCAGGCGCCGGCCGTTCATCGCCACCAGCGTGACGATCGCGACGGCGAGTGCGAGCAGCACCGACCACAGGCCGGTGACGGACGCGCCGCCGGCGCCGCCCCAGCGCTCGGAGGCGAGGAACGAGAGATCGAGGCGCGGCAGCACGACGAGCGAGGCGACGAGGTTGACCGCGACCACGACGAAGAGCGGCAGCGCGGCGACCAGCGGCCGCGGCAGCTCCCTGCTCGCGTGGCCCTCCCCGATCTCCGCCGGGTCGAACGCGCTCGCGGTGACGGCGCGCTCGCGATGCGGCGGATGGTCGTCCGGCGTCGTCGGCGGCGACGCGACGACGCCGAAGCCCTCGCCGGCGCGCCGCGCGCGGCCCTCGGCGCGCGCGAGCCACCACAGCCCGAAGCCGAGCATGATCGCCGACGCGACGATGCCGAGGCCCGGGGCGGCGAACGGCGTGGTCCCGAAGAACGGCATCGGGATCGCGTTCTGGATCGCCGGCGTGCCGGGCAGCGCGGACATCGTGAACGTCGTCGTGCCGAGCGCGATCGCGGCGGGCATCAGCCGGTTGGGGATGTCCGCGGCGCGGAACAGCGCCTGCGCCATCGGCACCAGCACGAAGAACGCGACGAACAGGCTCACGCCGCCGTAGGTGACGACGGCGCCCGCGAGCACGACGGCGAGGATCGCGCGCTGCGCGCCCAGCTTCTGCGTCATCCACCCGGCGATCGCCGCCACCGAGCCGCTGTCCTCCATCAGCTTGCCGAACACGGCGCCCAGCAGGAACAGCGGGAAGAACTGCACGATGAACCCGCCCGCGGCGCCCATGAACGTGATCGTCCAGTTGGCGAGCAGCGGCTCGCGCGCTGCCGCGGCGGCGACCAGCGCGGCCGCGGGCGCCAGCACCAGCACGCTCCAGCCGCGGAAGGACAGCCACACGAGGCCGGACAGCCCCAGCAGGATGCCGATCAGACCGAGGCTCATGGCGTCAGCTCTCCCGGATCAGCGCGTCGAGGTCGAGCGTCGAGCGCACGCCCAGGTCGGCGCCGTGCGCGTCGAGGAACGCGGCCGCGGCCTTGCGGCCCTCGTCGCGCAGCATGCAGAAGAACGGCCACTCGGCGATGAGCTTCGACGAATAGCCGAGGTCGAGCATCACGTCGCTCGCGATGCGGTGGATGCGCATGCGCGCCCACACGCCCGTCTCGCCCGCGCCCGGGTCCGCCACCTTGCGCAGCAGCGCGCCCGCCTGCAGCTCCTTCAGCAGGACCGAGTTGAACGCGATCTCGTTCAGCCGGTTGTGGATCTCGCGCGCCGAGCGCGGCGTGCCGGGCCGCTCGATCGGGTTGATCTGCACGAGGATCGTGTCCGACGACGTGCATTCGCGGATCAGCGGCGACATCGACGGATTGCCCGCGTAGCCGCCGTCCCAGTACGCCTCGCCGTCGATCTCGACCGCCTGGAACAGCGTGGGCAGGCACGCCGACGCGAGCAGCACGTCCGGCGTCAGGTCGGCGTTGCGGAAGATGTGCCCCTTGCCGGTGCGCACGTTGGTCGCGGTGACGAACAGCTTCGTCGGCGCGGACGCAAGGCGCGGGAAATCCACGCAATCGGCGAGGATGCCCCGCAGCGGGTTCGAGCCGAGCGGGTTCGTGTCGTACGGCGAGAGCACGCGCGATGCCATGTCGAGCGCGGCGAACACCGGCGAGTAGTCGAGCGTCCACGTGCCGGTCAGGATCTCGAGCGGCCCGCGCCGCAGCGGGCTCAGCCGCGCGGCGTCCGAGACGCGCTTCCAGAACGTCTCGAGCGCCGCCTTCGCGCCCGCGGCGCCCCCGACGGTCAGCCCGTCGGCCATGACCACGGCGTTCATCGCACCCGCCGACGTGCCGGAGATGCCGTCGAACACGAGCCACGGCTCCTCGAGCAGGCGATCGAGCACGCCCCACGTGAAGGCGCCGTGCGCGCCTCCGCCCTGCAGGCCCAGATCGACCGGGACCTTGCCGCGCGGCGTGGCACGCTTCGGGGCCCGGCGCGCGGGTGTGGCCGCCGGCGCCTTGGTCGGGCGCTTCTTTGCAACGCTGGATCTGCTCACGTCACGCTCCTCTCGACCGATGGCCGGAAATCGTATGTTGCAATGCAACATTGTATCCTGTCGGCACTTCCGTGTCGCGACGGCGGCAACCCGGTTTCGCTGGAAGGCGCGCGCGAAGACTGCGAAAATGCGCGCTGTCGACGCGAAACCTCCGCCTGCGGGACGGCGGCGCACGCCGCGCGCGGCGCCGGCGCGCCATCCGCCCGATCCACACCTTCATGCCTGCACGATGAAAACCAGTATTGCGATTGCCGCGGCCGCGCTGCTGCTCCCGGGCTGCACGGTCGGCCCCGACTACGTCCGCCCCACGGTGGAAGTTCCGGCCGCGTGGCGCGTCGACTACCCGAAGGCCGCGGAGGTCGCCAACACGAAGTGGTGGGAGCAGTTCGGCGATCCGGTGCTGGACGACCTGATCGCGACCGCACTGCGCGAGAACCGGGACGTCCGCATCGCCGCCGCGCGCGTCGAGCAGTTCGCCGGCGCGCTCGTCGCGACGCGCTCGCAGCTCTACCCGCAGGTCGGCTACGGCGCCGGCGCGAGCCGCGCGCAGGCGAGCCGCCTGGGCTTCCCGCCGATCCCCGAGCCCGCGAACAACCAGTTCACGCTGTACGAAGGCACGCTCGGCGCGGCGTGGCAGCTCGACCTCTTCGGCCGCGTGCGGCGCCTCACCGAGGCCGCGCAGGCGCGCGTCTACGCGACCGAGCAGGCGCAGCGCGGCGTGATCCTCACCGTCGTCGCGAACGTCGCGTCGAGCTACGTCGTGCTGCGGGCGTTCGACCGGCGGCTCGAGATCGCGCAGGCGACCGCGAAGAACTTCGGCGAGACCGCGCGCATCTTCGACCTGCGCTTCAAGGCCGGCATCGTGTCGCAGTCCGAGGTCACGCAGATCCGGTCGCAGTACCAGCAGGCGCTGGCGGCGATCCCCGCGTTCCGGCAGGCGATCGCCGCGCAGGAGAACCTGATCTCGATCCTGCTCGGCCGCAATCCCGGGCCCATCCCGCGCGGCAAGACGATCGACGCGCTGCTGGCGCCGCTGATTCCCGCCGACCTGCCCGCGACGCTTCTCGTGCGCCGCCCCGACATCCTGCAGGCGGAGCAGAACCTGGTCGCCGCCAACGCCAACATCGGCGCGGCCCGCGCGCTCTACTATCCGACGATCTCGCTCACCGGCGCGCTGGGCTCGACCAGCACCGCCTTCGGCAGCTTCCTGAGCGGACCGGCCACCGCGTGGCTCGCCGCGGCGAGCCTCGCCGGGCCGATCCTCACGTTCGGCGGCATCGAGGGCCAGGTGCAGTCGGCGGAAGCGCAGGAGCGGCAGGCGCTCTTCATTTACCAGCAGACGGTCTTCAACGCGTTCCGCGAGACCAGCGACGCGCTCACGGGCTCGCAGGAGAAGATCGAGGAGCTCGCGATGCAGGTGGAGCGCGTGCGGCAGCTGCGCGAGTTCGCCCGCCTGTCGAAGCTCAAGTTCGACAAGGGCGTGTCCGGCTACCTCGAGGTGCTGGTCGCCGACAACGAGCTCTTCGCGGGGGAGCTCGCGTCGGTGCGGCTGCAGGCGGAGCGGTACACGCAGCTCGTCGCCGTGTACCAGGCGATGGGCGGCGGCTGGGTCGACCTCGCGGGCGCGATGGCGCCGAAGCCGCAAGGCGTGGCCGCCGCGCCC
>JAYRNW010000233.1:0-5981 GCA_041911995.1 Casimicrobiaceae bacterium
AGGTCGTCCAGCTCTCGGACCACGCGGGGCTGCACGCGGCGCTCGCGCCGCTGGTGCCGCTGTGGAACGAGGGCCGGCTCGCGGTGCTGCAGGGCGTCGGCTACCCGGAGCCCAACCTGTCGCACTTCCGCTCGATCGAGATCTGGGACACGGGCAGCCGCAGCGAGGAGTACCTGCAGGACGGCTGGCTCACGCGCGCGTTCGCGGCGGCGCCGGTGCCGCGCGCGTACGCGGCCGACGGCGTGGTCGTCGGCGCGAGCGACCTGGGGCCGCTCGCCGGCGGCGGCACGCGCGCGCTCGCGATCGCCGACACCGAGCAGTTCCTGCGCCGCGCGAAGCTCGCGCAGCCGGCGGCGGCGGCGCGCAACAAGGCGCTCGCGCACATCATGAAGGTCGAGGCGGACATCGTGCAGGCGGCGAGTCACCTCGACTCGAAGGCGACGCTCGCCACGCAATTCCCGCGCAACGGCTTCGGCAACGCGGTGAAGACCGCGAGCCAGATCGTCGCCAACCCCGCCGGGGTCGCCGCCGTGCGCATCACGCTCGGGGGCTTCGACACGCACGCGAACCAGCCGGCCACGCAGGCGCGGCTGCTCACGGAGCTTGCCGACGGGCTCGTCGCGCTGCAGGCCGCGCTCGTCGAGATCGGACGCTGGAACGACACGCTGGTGCTGACCTACGCGGAGTTCGGGCGGCGGCCGAAGGAGAACCAGAACAACGGCACCGACCACGGCACGGCGAACGTCCACTTCGCGCTCGGCGGCCGCGTCACGGGCGGCCTCTACGGCGAGGCGCCGGACCTCACGCGCCTGTCGGCCGACGGCAACCCGGCGCACGCGCTCGACTTCCGCGCCGTCTACGCGACCGTGCTGGAGCGCTGGTGGGGCGTGGATGCCCGCGCCGCGCTGGGCGGGCGGTTCGCGGCGGTGCCTTACGTTGCTGGTTGAGCCGTGCGTTGCGGTTGGACATCTCGAACCACGAAGCGCACGAAGAGCACGAAGAAAGGCAGGAGACCTCTCACCACCGAGAGCACGGCGAACACGGAAAAATACGTTGACTGGTCGCGCGTGTACCGCATGCGATGCTTCGCCCTCGCCGCGTTCTCCTGCTTCCAGCCGTTCTCCGTGTTCTCCGTGGTGAAGGACTTCGATCTTCTTCGTGTTCTTCGTGCGCTTCGTGGTTCAAGACTTTCAGGTCTTCGTGCCCTTCGTGTTTCAGGATTTCGGGGCCAAGCTCTTCAGGCCGCCTCCCACGCCGCGACGAACGCCTTCCAGTGCGGCGCCTCCATCGCGGCGAGCTTCGAGCGCACGAACGCGATCTCCTTCGCGTACTCGCCGGCGGCGACCTCGCCGCGCAGCAGCCGGAAGCGCTGGTAGACGAGGTACGTGTTGACGACGTCGGTCTCGCAGTAGTCGCGCACCTGCGCCAGCTCGCCGCGCGCCACGGCTGCGGCGACCTCGCTGCCGTCCATCCCGAGCTTGCCGGGAAAGCCGCACAGCTGCGCCATCGCGTCGAGCGGCGCGTTCGCGCGCGGCTGGTACATCGCGAGCACGTCCATGAGGTCGAGGTGGCGCGTGTGGTAGCGACCGAGGTAGCTGTTCCACTTGAAGTCGCGGTCGTCGTCGCCCCAGTCCCAGAACTTCTGCGCGGTGACGCCGTGGATCAGCGCGCGGTGGTTGAGCACCGGCAGGTCGAAGCCGCCGCCGTTCCACGACACGAGCTGCGGCGTGAACCGCTCGACGCCGTCGAAGAAGCGGCGGATCAGCTCCGCCTCGCCGTCGCCCGCCTCGCCGATCGACCACACCTTGAGGTCGTTCGCCGTGCGCAGCGCGCACGCGATCGCGACGACCTGCTGCAGGTAGTGCGGCGCGAAGTCGCCGCCGGTCGCCGCGCGGCGCTTCTGCGCGAACCAGTCGACGACGGCGGCGTCGGGAAGGTCGCCCGGCAGCCCGGAGAGCCGCCGGATGCCGGCGACGTCGGGCACGGTCTCGATGTCGAAGACGAGGACCGGCGTCATGCGGGGAAGACGCCGGTCGACAGGTAGCGGTCGCCGCGGTCGCAGACGACGAACACGATCGTCGCGTCGCGGACCTCGCGCGCGATGCGCAGCGCCACGGCGCAGGCGCCGCCCGACGACACGCCGCAGAAGATTCCCTCCTCGCGCGCCAGCCGCCGCATCGTCGCCTCGGCTTCCTGTTGCGTCACCGGCTCGATGCGGTCGACGCGTCGCGCGTCGTAGATCCTGGGCAGGTACGCGTCCGGCCACTTGCGGATGCCGGGGATTGACGCGCCCTCCGCCGGCTGCGCGCCGACGATCGCGACCGCCGGGTTCATCTCCTTCAGGTACTGCGACACGCCCATGATCGTGCCGGTCGTGCCCATCGCGGAGACGAAGTGCGTGATGCGCCCGCCGGTGTCGCGCCAGATCTCGGGGCCCGTCGTCCGGTAGTGCGCGAGCGGGTTGTCCGGGTTGGCGAACTGGTCGAGGATGACGCCCTTGCCTTCGGCGCGCATCTTCGCGGCAAGGTCGCGCGCGCCTTCCATGCCCTGCGCCTTGGTGACGAGCACCAGCTCGGCGCCGAACGCGGTCATCGACTGCCGGCGCTCGAGCGACAGGTTGTCCGGCATGATCAGGATCATCCGGTAGCCCTTCGTCGCGGCGACCATCGCGAGCGCGATGCCGGTGTTGCCGGACGTCGCCTCGATCAACGTGTCGCCGGGCCGGATGTCGCCGCGGCGCTCGGCCTCGGCGATCATCGACAGCGCGGGGCGGTCCTTGACCGAGCCCGCCGGATTGTTGCCCTCGAGCTTGCCGAGGAGCACGTTCGACGTCGCGCCGGGCATCCGCTGCAGGCGCACCAGCGGCGTGTTGCCTATCGTGGATTCGAGCGTCGGATACATCGTCGGCGGCCGTGGCGGTGAGCGCGCATTGTACTTCGCCGCGCCGCGCGGCCGGGCCACGCGCCCCGCCGCGGCATAATGGCGGACCGCTCGCCCGCACGCGCTTCCGATGGACCTCGCCCCCCGCATCGCGCTTCGCTCGAAGCTCCCCGCCGCCGGCACGACGATCTTCAGCGTGATGTCGGCGCTCGCGCAGAAGCACGGCGCGATCAACCTGGGCCAGGGCTTTCCCGACTATCCGATCGATCCGCTGCTGATCGACTACGTGACCGACGCGATGCGCGAGGGCCACAACCAGTACCCGCTGATGCCGGGCGTGCCGGCATTACGCGAGGCGATCGCGGCCAAGGTGCAGCGCCTGTACGGCCGCGCGTACGACGCGGAGGCCGAGATCACCGTGACGTCCGGCGCGACGCAGGCGATCTACACGGCGATCCAGGCGCTCGCGCACGCCGGCGACGAGGTGATCGTCTTCGAGCCGGCGTACGACAGCTACATTCCCGCGGTGCTGATGGCGGGCGCGACGCCGGTACCGCTGCCGCTCGCGGTGCCCGGCTACGCCGTCGACTGGGATAGCGTGCGACGCGCGATCACGCCGCGCACGCGGATGATCGTCGTGAACACGCCGGGCAACCCCGGCACCGGCGTCCTGTCCGCCGCCGACGTGGCGACGCTCGCGGAGATCACGCGCGACACGCCGATCGTCGTCGTGTCCGACGAAGTCTACGAGCACATGGTCTACGACGGCGCGCGCCACGAGAGCCTCGCTCGCCACGCGGAGCTCGCCGCGCGTAGCGTGGTGATCGGGTCGTTCGGCAAGACGTTCCACGCGACGGGCTGGAAGGTCGGCTATGCGCTGGCGCCGGCGGCGATCGCCGCCGAGATCCGGCGCGTCCACCAGTTCACGGTGTTCACCGTCAGCAGCCCGATGCAGCACGCGCTGGCGCGCTTCCTCGCGGACCCGGCGCGCTACGAGGCGCTGCCGGCGTTCTTCGCGCGCAAGCGCGACCTCTTGCGCGACGCGCTCGCCGGCACGCCGCTCGACCTCCTGCCGTGCGCCGGCAGCTACTTCCAGCTCGCGCGCTACGACCGCGTGAGCGACGAGCCGGCCGCCGCGTTCGTGCAGCGCCTCGTGCGCGACATCGGCGTCGCCACGATCCCGCTGTCCGCGTTCTACCGCGACGGGACCGACCACCGCGTCATCCGCTTCTGCTTCGCGAAGCGAGACGAGACGCTGCTGCAGGCGGCCGAGCGGCTCGGCCGGCTCCGCGCGCGGGATTGATCACCGCGTCCGCGGATTCGCGCGATACTGCGTCCCTCGCGCGCGGCGTCGCGCGCCGTCCGACAGGAGAGACCACGATGGCCAACTGGTTTACGGACAATTCGCGTTCGATCGGACGCACGCCGCTCGTGCGGCTCAACCGCGTGGTCGACGGCGCGCCGGCGACCGTGCTCGCCAAGGTCGAGGGCCGCAACCCGGCCTACTCGGTCAAGTGCCGGATCGGCGCCGCGATGATCTGGGATGCCGAGGAACGCGGCCTGCTCGGGCCGGGCAAGGAGATCGTCGAGCCGACCAGCGGCAACACCGGCATCGCGCTCGCGTTCGTCGCGGCGGCGCGCGGCATCCCGATCACGCTGACGATGCCGGAGACGATGAGCATCGAGCGGCGCAAGCTGCTGGTCGCGTACGGCGCCAAGCTCGTGCTGACCGAGGGCGCCAAGGGCATGAGCGGGTCCATCGCGAAGGCCGAGGAGATCGTCGCGTCGGACCCCGGCCGCTACGTGCTGCTGCAGCAGTTCCGCAACCCCGCCAATCCGGCGATCCACGAGGCGACCACCGGCCCGGAGATCTGGCAGGACACCGACGGCAACGTCGACATCTTCGTGGCCGGTGTCGGCACCGGCGGCACGATCACCGGCGTGTCGCGTTACTTCGAGGTGGTCCGCGGCAAGCCGCTCCTGTCCGTCGCGGTCGAGCCCGAGGCGAGCCCGCTCATCACGCAGACGCGCGCCGGCCAGCCCTTGAAGCCCGCGCCCCACAAGATCCAGGGCATCGGTCCCAACTTCGTGCCGGAGGTCCTCGACCTGTCGCTCGTCGACGCGGTCGAGACCGTGTCCGCCGACGAGGCGATCCACTACGCGCGCCGGCTGACGCGCGAGGAAGGCATCCTGTCCGGCATCTCGTGCGGCGCGGCGACCGCGGTCGCCGTGCGGCTCGCCAAGCGCGCGGAGCACGCCGGCAAGACGATCGTCGTCGTGCTGCCCGACTCGGGCGAGCGCTACCTGAGCAGCGTGCTGTTCGAAGGCATGTTCGACAGCGCGGGCCTGGCGACGTAGCCGCGCGCCTGCCGCGCGCGGGGCCGGGCGGCCCCGGCGCGCTCGCTGCGACCCTGGCCGTGCGGCGCGCCGTCGCGCGCCGCACATCCGGCACCTCCCGCACGTTCCGCGACCCGCACCGGCCCGGCCCGGACACCGGGCCGAACCTTCGCGGTCGCGTGCAGGAACGCCGAGGCTACTTCTTCGGCGCCTCTTCCTTGGCCTTCGCGTCCTTGTCCGACTTCGCCTTGGCCTTGGCGTCCTTGTCCGCCTTGTCCTTGGCTTCCTTGTCGGCCTTGTCCTTCGCGGCCTTGTCCGCCTTCTCCTTCGCCTTGGCGTCCTTGTCGGCCTTGTCCTTGGCCGCCTTGTCGGTCTTCTCCTTGGCCTTGGCTTCCTTGTCCGCCTTCTCCTTCGCGGCCTTGTCCGCCTTCTCCTTGGCCTTGGCTTCCCGGTCGGCCTTCTCCTTCGCCGCCTTGTCCTCCTTCGCGGACGCGGCCGGCGTCGCCGCCTTCGCGGGCTCGGCCTTCGCGGCCGCCGGGGCTGCGGCCGGAGCGGCCGCCGCCGCCGGCGCGGCCGCCTTGGCCGGTTCGGTCTTGGCAGCGGCGGGGGCCGGGGCCGGCGCGGGCGCCGGCGCCGCCGTCTTGGCGGGCTCGGCCTTCGCGGCCGCCGGAGCGGGCGCGGCAGCGGGCGCGGGGGCCGCCGGCGCCGCCGTCTTGGCCGGTTCCGCCTTCGCGGGTGCGGGCTCCGCGGCCGGAGCGGGCGCC
>JAYRNW010000234.1:0-1951 GCA_041911995.1 Casimicrobiaceae bacterium
GGGTTTCCTCGCGTTTTTAGTTGGTATTTGGGGACTCCGCCTTATGGGGGGTCTGCCTTTGCAACCCCGGACCCCCGTGGGCCTATGACGGGCCCGCACCCCAATCCCCGAGTTACGGCGCTGACCCCAATTCCCCGGTGTTGCGCTGCGGTAGAATGGCCGTCCCGATCGAATCGCCGCCACCCGTGTCCACCCTGACGATCGCCCTGTCCAAGGGCCGCATCCTCGACGAAGCGCTGCCGCTGTTCGCGCAGGCGGGGATCGTGCCGACCGAGGACCCGGAGACGTCGCGCAAGCTGATCCTGCCGACCAGCAAGCCCGGCGTGTCGTTCGTCGTCGTGCGCCCGACCGACGTGCCGACGTACGTGCAGTACGGGGCGGCCGACGCGGGTGTGGCCGGCAAGGACGTGCTGCTCGAGCACGGCGGCGAGGGGCTCTACCAGCCGCTCGACTTGGGCATCGGCCGCTGCCGGCTCGTCGTGGCGACGATGCGCTCGTACGACTGGGCGGGCACCGTCCAGCGCGGCGCGCGCATCCGGGTGGCCACCAAGTACGTGCGCACGGCGCGCGAGCACTTCGCCGCCAAGGGCATGCACGTCGATCTCATCAAGCTGTACGGCTCGATGGAGCTGGCGCCGCTCGCCGGCCTGGCCGACGTCATCGTCGACCTGGTCTCGACCGGCAACACGCTGAAGGCGAACGACCTCGTCGCGGTCGAGGACATCGTGCCGATCACGTCGCGGCTGGTCGTCAACCCCGGCGCACTGAAGTTGAAGCGCGCGGCGATGCAGCCGCTGATCGACGCGCTCGCCGCCGCGGCGCTCGCCGCGCACGCCGCCAAGGCGGCCTGACGATGGCGCCGCTCGCGCTGCGCCGCCTTTCGACGGCGGACCCGGGATTCGGCGACGCGCTCGACGCGCTGATCGCGTTCGAGTCCGCGCAGGACGCCGCCGTCGACGCCGCGGTGGCCGCGATCGTCGCCGACGTGCGCGCGCGCGGCGACGCGGCACTGCTCGAATACACGCACGAGTTCGACCGGCTCGCGGCGGCCGACGCCGCCGCGCTCGAGATTCCGGCGTCCGCGATGCGCGCCGCATTCGAGGCGCTTCCGGCCGCGCAGCGCGACGCGCTCGCGCGCGCGGCGGAGCGCGTGCGCGCCTACCACGAGCGCCAGAAGGGCCAGGGCTTCCGGGTGACCGAGGCCGACGGCAGCGAGCTCGGCCAGCGCGTGACGCCGCTCGACCGCGTCGGCATCTACGTGCCCGGCGGCAAGGCCGCGTATCCGTCGTCGGTGCTGATGAACGCGATTCCCGCGCACGTCGCCGGCGTGCCCGAGATCGTCATGGTGGTGCCCACGCCCGACGGCGTGCGCAACCCGCTGGTGCTGGCCGCCGCGCACTTGGCCGGCGTCTCGCGCGCGTTCACCGTCGGCGGCGCGCAGGCGGTGGCCGCGCTCGCGTACGGCACGGCGACGATTCCCGCCGTCGACAAGATCTGCGGCCCCGGCAACGCGTACGTCGCCGCCGCCAAGCGCCGCGTGTTCGGCGTCGTCGGCATCGACATGGTCGCCGGCGTGTCCGAGATCGTCGTCGTCGCCGACGCGACGGCGAACCCCGACTGGATCGCGCTCGACCTCTTCTCGCAGGCCGAGCACGACGAGATGGCGCAGGCGATCCTCCTCACGCCGGACGCGGCGCTCGCCGACCGTGTCGCGGCGCGCGCCCGCCGGCTGATCGCGGAAATGCCGCGCGCGCAGATCATCGCGGCCTCGCTCGCCCGCCGCGGCGCGCTGGTGACGACGCGCGACCTGGCCGACGCCTGCGCCGTCGTCAACCGGATCGCGCCGGAGCACCTCGAGCTCGCGGTCGCCGACCCCGACGCGCTGTTGCCGCTGATCCGCCACGCGGGCGCGATCTTCATGGGCCATTACGCGTCGGAGTCGCTCGGCGAC
>JAYRNW010000235.1:0-8836 GCA_041911995.1 Casimicrobiaceae bacterium
CGCTCCGGGTCGAACCGGCGCACGGCCTTCATCAGGCCGACGTTGCCTTCCTGGATCAGGTCGGCCTGCGGCAGCCCGTAGCCTAAGTAGTTGCGCGACACGGCGACGACCAGCCGCAGGTGCGACAGCACGAGCTGCCGCGCGGCGTCCAGGTCGTCGTGCGCCTTCAGGCGCCGTCCGAGCGCGGTCTCCTGTTCCGCCGTCAGCAGCGGAAACCGGTTCACCGCCTGGATGTAATGGTCGAGACTTCCCAGCGATGCGGGGGTCGGGAAGGCCAGCGTCGTACTCGTCATCCGGCGTCTCCTTGTAGGGCATCGGGCGGCCCGTCGTGTCTCCTGCCTGCCGCTGCCCGATGCCAATTTTAGCACTCGAACGATTGGAGTGCTAAATCGGGCAATGGTTCCCGACCGATTCGGTCGGATTTGCCGCAGGCGCCGGCACGTCGGGTGGCCGATGCGCGACGCCTACCGTAGCAAGCCGCCGTCGAACGGGCGACCGGATTGCGACGGGCTGCGGCGCGGCGGCCATGGCCGGCGACCGGCGGGGGCGAGCGGCGGGGAGCCCGACCGGGCGGGACGGGTGCCCGAGGCCGGCGGGGTTGTCCCGCCGGCGCGGCGAACCTTCCGTCGCCTTTTTCTGCCCGCCAATCCGGCGATAGCGAGCGCTTACTGGGTGCCTTCGGCCGCCGCCGACTCTTCCGCCGGCGGAAGCAGGGCGTCGACGAACTCGCGCACCGCGAACGGCCGCAGGTCGTCGATCCCCTCGCCGACGCCGATGAACTTGATCGGCACCGGGTGCTGCTTCGCGATGGCGGCCACGACGCCGCCCTTCGCGCTGCCGTCGAGCTTGGTCACGACGAGCCCGGTCAGCCCGACGGCGGCGTCGAACGCCTTGACCTGCGCCAGCGCGTTCTGGCCGGTGTTGGCGTCCACGACCAGCAGCACCTCGTGCGGCGCGCCTTCGTGCGCCTTGGCGATCACGCGCTTCACCTTGCGCAGCTCGTCCATCAGGTGACCCTGGGTGGGCAGCCGGCCGGCCGTGTCGGCCAGCACGACGTCGATGCCGCGCGCACGGGCGGCGGCGATGGCGTCGAACATCACCGACGCGGCGTCGCCGCCGGCCTGCTGGATGACCGCGACGTCGTTGCGCTCGCCCCAGACGGCGAGTTGCTCCCGCGCCGCCGCCCGGAACGTGTCGCCGGCGGCGAGCAGCACGGATAGCCGCTGCTGCTGCAGCCACTTGGCGAGCTTCCCGATCGACGTCGTCTTGCCGGCGCCGTTGACGCCGGTCAGCATGATCACGAACGGCCGCTCGGGCCCGACGACGAGCGGGCGCTCGAGCGGCGCCAGAAGGTCGGCGAGCGCGCCGGCGAGCTCGGTGCGGGGATCGGCGGCGTCCCCGGCCTTCTTCCAGCGGACCTCGAGGTCGGCGAGCAGGTGTTCGGTGGCATCCACGCCGACGTCGCCGGTCAGCAGCGCGGTCTCCAGCGCTTCCAGCGCCTCGTCGTCGAGCTTGCGCCGCGCGAAGACGCCGCCCAGCGCGCCGGCGAGCTTGCCGCGCGTGAGGCCGAGCCCGGCCTTCAGCCGCTCCGTCCACGAGCGCTCGGGCGCGGCCGGCGCATCGGCGGGCTTCTTCTTGAAGAGGTCGAACACGGGAGATCCGGAAGCGGGCGGTGCGCGGGGCGGACGGCTATAGAATTCTACCGTTTCCGGCAGACCCTCCTCCCGTGGCCCTCCCGTCCGCCCACCGCGTCAGGATCATCGGCGGCCGCTACCGCGGGCGGGTGATCCGGCTGCCGCACGCCGCGGGGCTGCGGCCCACGCCCGACCGGGTCCGGGAAACGCTGTTCAACTGGCTGGGCCAGGACCTGACCGACCTGTCGACGCTCGACCTCTACGCGGGCAGCGGCGCGCTGTCGCTGGAGGCGCTGTCGCGGGGCGCCGCGCGCGCCGTGGCCGTCGAGCGCGACCCGGCCGTCGCGCGCGCGATCCGGGAAACGGCGGCCGAGTTCGGCGCCGCCGGCCTCGAAGTCGACGTCGCCGACGCGCGCGCGTGGCTCGCGCGCGAGGGTCGGCGTTTCGACGTCGTCTTCGCCGACCCGCCGTTCGCCGAGGACCCGTGGCCGTGGCTGCTGCCCGCCTGCGAGGCGGTGCTGGCGCCGGGGGGCGCCGTCTATGCGGAGGCGCCGCGCGCGCTCGCGCCGGAAGGCGCGCTCGTCGTGCACCGGCACGCGAAGGCCGGGCAGGTGCATTATCATCTGCTGCGCCGTGCGTGACCGGCCGCGGGCGCGGCCGTCGCGCGGCGCCCCCGCCATCCCATGATCAAGGTCGTCTACCCCGGCACGTTCGACCCGTTCACCCGCGGCCACGAGGACCTGGTCCGCCGCGCGGCGCACGTGTTCGACCGCGTGGTGGTCGGCGTCGCCGACAGCGAGGCCAAGCACCCGTTCTTCACGGCGTCCGAGCGCATCGAGATGGCGCGCGACGTGGTCGCGCCGCTGCCGAACGTCGAGGTCGTCGGCTTCTCGTCGCTGCTGATGGACTTCGTCCACGCGCAGGGCGCGAAGATCATCCTGCGCGGCCTGCGCGCCGTATCCGACTTCGAGTACGAGTTCCAGATGGCCGGCATGAACCGCCGGCTGTACCCCGACGTCGAGACGCTGTTCCTGACGCCGTCCGAGCAGTACACGTTCATCTCGGCGACGATCGTCCGCGAGATCGCGAAGTTCGGCGGCGACGTCACGCACTTCGTGCATCCGGTCGTGGCCGAGCGGATCCGGGCGCGCGTGGCGGAGCGCAACGGGCGCAAGGCATGACGCGATGGCGCTGATGATCACCGACGAGTGCATCAACTGCGACGTCTGCGAGCCGGAGTGCCCGAACGGCGCGATCACGCAGGGGCCGGAAATCTACGTGATCGATCCGGCGAAGTGCACCGAGTGCGCCGGCCACTTCGACACGCCGCAGTGCCGCGAGGTCTGCCCGGTCGACTGCATCCCGGCCGACCCCGCGCACGCCGAGACGCGCGGGGAGCTGCTGCTCAAGTACCGCGCGCTGATGGCCCGCAAGCCGGCCGGCGTCGCGGGCTGACGCGCCCGTCGCGTCCGCCAGCGACAACGGGCGCCCGCGGGCGCCCGTTGCACGTGGTGCGGCGGCCCGCGCCGCGCCGGTCAGCGCGGCCAGATCGTGTTGATCGCGGCGTCGCAGGCGGCCTGCCCGCAGGAGATCTCGCCGTTCGACGTCATGTTGCGCGCGTTGAAGTAGTACGTCTGCCCCGGCTGCAGCGAGAAGGGCGGCGCGCCGGCGTTCCAGTCGAGCGTCACCTGGACGCCGTAGCCGACCGTGTAAGGCCCGTTGGCGCCCGTCGGATCGGTCGCGCGGAAGTCGCACGCGCTCTTCGACAGCGTCATCTGCCGCAGCGCGGGCGGACCCGCGTACTCGGCGATGCTCGTGTAGCCGGCGTACGTGTACGACGCCGGCGTGGACGGGACGGTGAAGGCCACCACGAACACGCCGTCGCGCGCAAAGCCGCCCAAGCCCTGCGACGTGACGCGGGACAGGTCGCCCCACGCAATCGACGCACGCAGCACGTTGGCGTAGGACCCGCAGAAGTCGCTGCCGCCGCCACCGCCACCGCCGCCTCCGCCACCGGTCGGCTGCCAGTTGACGATGATGCCCGCGGCGTCGCTGGTTCCGACGGTATTGGTCGCCCGCACGTAATACGTCACCCCACCCGCCGCCGTGGACGTCGTCTGGCACGTCGCCGTCTGGCTCGTGCAGTTGGTCCACGCGTAGAGCGTCGGCGAGCCGGTGCACGTCGCCGTCAGCGTGATCTGCTGGCCGACCACCGGGGTCGCGCTGCTCGTCCCGACCGTGCAGGTCGGGGCTGCGGTCGGCGCTCCCTGCCACTGCACGGCGACGGTGGCCGGACTGCCGGTGCCCGCCGCGTTCGACGCGACGAGCTGGTAGGTCTTGCTGCCGGCCACGCTGACCGAGTCCGTGCAGCTCGGGCCCGTCGACGTGCAGCCGGTCCAGGCGAAGCTCGTCGGGCTGTTCGAGCACGACGCCGTGATCGTGACCGTCGTGCCGGTCGGCGGCGTCGGGTTGCTCGCCGCGAGCGTACACGACGGGACCGGGGCGCCGGACTGCCAGTTGACGGCCACGTACGCGATGTTGCCGGTACCGGAAGCGTTCGATGCCGACACCGAGTACGTTTGCGCGCCGGGAGCGTTCGAGGTTGCCGGGCACTGGATGCCGTTGCAGTTGACGCTGACGCCGGTCCAGACGAACGACGTCGGGTTGCCCGTGCACGACGCCGACAGCACGATGGTCGTGCCCACCGCGGGCGACGCGTTGCTGGCGCTGAGCGTACAGACCGGGATGGGGTCGTTGCCGCCGCCGCCACCGCCCCCACCGCCGCCACCACCGCCGCCACCACCGCCGGTCGAGCGCCATTCGACGTCGAGAGCCACCTTGGGCCCGGTGCCGGCAGGGTTGACGGCGTCAACCGCGTAGCGCGCGAAGCCGGGGGTCGACGAATTGACGACGCACGACGTGCCCGCCGTCGCGCAGGCCGGCATGGGGTTGCAGATCGACTGGATGAGAAAGTTGCACTCGAACCACTCGTACTTCGTCGGCGTCTGGCTGCAGTTCGCGCTCAGCGTGAGCGGCGTGCCGACGTTGAGCGCTGCGGCGCTCGACGAAATCGAACAGATCGGAACGGCGCCCGCGCTGCCGCCCCAGGTCACGGCCATGGGTACGGGCGTCGCCGGGCCCTGTGCGTTCGCCGTGTGCACGGTGTAAGTCGCGGCACCTGCGGTGGCCTGCGTCGCGTTGCACGAGCTCGTCGTGCTCGTGCACCCGGTCCACAGGTAGCCGGTCGGCGTGTTCGTGCACTGGGCGTTGAGCGTGAGCGTCGAGCCGGGCGCCGGGGTCTTGGTGCTCGCGGTGACCTGGCAGACGGGCGCGCCGGCGGGCGCGGTCGGCGGGATCACGGATCCGCCGGACGGCGTGCAGAACGCGACCGGCTGCGCCGGGTTGCCGTCGCCTTCGGGCACGTAGCCCTTGGCGACCATGTACAGGAAGACGCCGGGCTGGTCGGTGTAGCGGTGGTTGACGTCGGTGCGCTTGTTCCACAGCCGCGAGACCGGCGCGGTGTCGGCCGGGCAGGTGCCGTCGGCGTTGACCGGGAACGCGCGGAACGCCTCGGCGGTCTCGAACACCCACGAATCGGAGAACTTGTTCTTGACGTCCTCGCACTCGCTCGCCTTGGCCGAGTAGAAGTGCGAGTCGATCCCCTTCTCGGGCTTGCCGTAGAAGCGGCAGACCGGGACCGAGCCGGCGTAGGTGCTGCCGGTCTTGATCGTGAGGAACCGGTATCCGGTGCGCACCCAGCCGGGGTGCACGCCCTTGTCGAGGTCGTCGATCTCCTTGGCCGAGATCGTGACGAAGTAGTGGTCGAGGCTCGCGTTGTAGAACTCGACGAGCTCGGTGGTCTCGGTGGCGGGAATCGCGGCCGACGCGGAGAGCGACACGGCGGCGAGAACGGCGACCAGGAGTTTGTGCAATCGCATGGTGGAGGCCGGGTGCGACCCCGACAAAATGTCGACAATTAACCTAACATTATAGGACACGCACGGCGCGCGGAGGTTCCGCCCGCCGGTCGAATTTCACCGCGGATCGGCATGGCGCGCAGTGCGGGCGCCCGGCGCCGGAAAAGTGTCGCCGTTTGGCGTCAGGCGTTGGCGGCGAGAGGCAGCGGGTCCGGCTGCTCGACGAGGTCGTCGATGGCGCGGACCTCCGCCGCGAGGCCCCGCGCCTGCGCGCGGATCGCCTCTTCCTGCTGCTCGAGCTCGACGATGCGCTCCTCGAGCTCGCCGCTCGCCTGGTGGATGCGCCGGATGCTGTCGAGCCGGCGGCGCAGCTGCAGGTGGTGCTCGCGCACCTGCGTCTCGAGCGGCGACATCACGGCCTTGAGCCACGCCTCGACGTCGCGGTTCGCGATCACGTACACGTGCTTGACGCGCGACGCGATCGTCTCGAAGAAGCGCTTCATCAGCGCGAACTTCGCCTTGCTGACCATGTTCCACAACGTGTTGAAGTGCGTGTTGTACGCGCGCTCCAGCCGCTCGATCTCCTTCTGGTACTTCAGCACAGAGAACGGCGGCGGGTTGAACGGTTCCAGCCCGTGCTCCTTCGCGAAGCGCGTGTACATCGCGCGCATCATGTCGTGGATCTCGGCCGACTGGCGCGCCGCCGCGGCGAGGTCGCCGTGGATCTGGCGAAAGAAGTTGCCCATCGCGCTGCGGACGCCCTTGGTGAACGGGCTGTCCTCGATGTGGCGGCGCGTGTTCGCGGCGTTCGCGCGCAGCGCCTCGAGCCCGATGTGGTCGTACAGCTCGTTCGTCTGCTGCGTGAACACGTTGCGCAGCGCGGTGAAGCGCGCGAGGCCGCGCTCGAAGACGTCCTTCTCCTCGCGCACGCGCTCCATCATGTGGCCGACGACGTCCTGGTTCTTGCCGCGCAGCGCGACGAGCTCGGCCAGCTGCTCGCCGATGCCCGCGGTGCGCGCGTCGAGGATCGCGTGGACGGCGGCGGCGAGCGCGCGGACCTCGCCCTGCGACGCCGCGCCGACGATGTCGCGTTTGGCCGGGATGAGGCGCTGCGACAGCGACGCCTCGAGCTCGGGCAGGCGGCTCCGCGCGAGCAGCGCGTCGTCGCCGTTGACCTTCGCGAGCAGCGCCTTCTGCGCCGAGGTCGCGAAGACCTGCGCGGGCGGGATGTCGAGCAGCTGCGCGGTGCTCTGCAACTGCCGGCCGATCTCGGCGTCGATCGCCTCGTCGGTCTTCAGGTCGTCCCACAGCCCGTCGATCTTGTTCAGGATGACGATGCGGCCGGCCTTGGTCGCGGGATCGTCGCCCGCGAGGTGGCTGTTCCAGACCTCGAGGTCCGTCTTCGTGACGCCCGCGTCGGCGGCGAGGATGAACAGCAGCGCGTGCGCGTTCGGCAGCAGGTTGAGCGTGAGCTCCGGCTCGGTGCCGATCGCGTTGAGGCCCGGCGTGTCCAGGATGACGAGGCCCTGCTGCAGCAGCGGGTGCGGGAAGTTGATGACCGCATGGCGCCAGCACGGGATGTCGACCGTCCCCTCGGCGCCGTGCTCCAGCGCCTCGAGGATGTCGTCCTCGTCGTCGCCGTAGAGGCCGTACTTGCGCGCGAGCTCGACCGGGACGCGCTTCACCTGCGAGACGCGCGACAGCGCCTCGCCCATCTTCTCGGCGGACGACAGGTCCAGCGGGAAGGTCACCCACTCGTCCGCGTAGTTCTTGAACTCCGCGACCGTCGCGTCCTTGAGCCGCGTCTCGATCGGGAGGAGCCGGATCGACGGCGGCCGCGTGCCGTCGTGCAGGAGCTCGGTCGGGCACATCGTCGTGCGCCCCGCCGACGACGGCAGCAGCCGCTGGCCGAAGTCCGCGAAGAAGATCGCGTTGATGAGCTCGGACTTGCCGCGCGAGAACTCGGCGACGAACGCGACGATCAGCTTGTCCTGGTGCAGCCGCTCGAGCAGCTGCTGGACCTTGAGGTCGACCTGCGCGTCGGCAAGGTCCTGCTGCTGCAGCCACTCATGGAGCCCGGAGACCCCGGCCGACAGCCGGCGGCGCCAGTCGGCGTAGGCCTCGAATCGCGCCGCGAGATCGCGGGACGGAATCATGACGCTCCTCGTACGGGTCGCGGCGTGGTGCCGCCGGGCAGCGGGCGCAACTCTAGCACGCAGCTGTGAAGCACAACCCGTGCCCGGCCTCCGCCCCGGGGCGTCGCGGGCGCCGGGCCGCGCCGGGCCCCGGCGCAACTGCCCCGCAGCGTCGGCCCGGTGCCTGCCGCCGGCAGGGGCCTACTTCTGGCATCGCGGGCAGTAGAACGACGCGCGCGCGCCCAGCCGCCGCATCCGGATCGGCGTCGTGCAGACCCGGCAGGGCTCGCCTTCGCGGCCGTAGACGTAATAGTCGAGCTGGAAGTATCCGGGCTCGCCGCGCGCGTCGACGTAGTCGCGCAAGGTGCTGCCGCCCTTGGCGATCGCCTCGGTCAGGACGGCGCGCACGGCGTCGACCAGCCGGGCGAGCCGCGGCTGCGAGACGCGGCGCGCCGGCGTGGTCGGGCGGATGCCGGCGCGGAAGAGCGCCTCGTTCGCGTAGATGTTGCCGACGCCGACCACCACGCCGTTGTCCATCAGCACGAGCTTGATCGCCGCGGTCCGGGCGCGCGTGGCACGCCGGAACCCGGCGGCGTCGAAGGCGGCGTCGAAGGGTTCCGGGCCCAAGCGGGCGAGCAGCGGATGCGCGGCGGCGGGGGCCGGCACCCACAGCATGGCGCCGAACCGGCGCGGGTCGTGGTAGCGCAGCACGGTGCCGTCGTCGAGCGCGATGTCGACGTGGTCGTGCTTCTGCAGAGGGGGCGCCCGGCGATGGACGCGCAGGCTTCCGGTCATCCCCAGATGCACCAGAAGCGTATCCGCGCCGATCCGGAACAGTAAGTACTTGCTGCGACGGTCGAGGCCCTCGATCGTGCGGCCGACGAGCCGATCCGCGAGGTCGGCGGGAACCGGCCACCGCAGCCGGGAGTCGTAGACGGACAGGCGTGCGACACGGCGCCCGACGACGTGCGGCGCGCTTCCGCGCCGCGTCGTCTCGACCTCGGGAAGCTCGGGCATGCTCGGAATGAGGGGGGAAGAACGGCGCGCCGCGCCGACCGGCCGCGCCCGCCCGTCGTTTGTTGCGTCGCCGGATATAGCCTAACATCGTCGGCGCCGGCCCCGCGATCGCGCGCCGGCGCTCTTCCGCGCC
>JAYRNW010000236.1:0-14341 GCA_041911995.1 Casimicrobiaceae bacterium
CAGGAAGTCGGCCGCGCAGACGTTGGCCGCCAGCATGCACTCCTCGATGAGCTTGTGCGCGTCGTTGCGCGGCGCCGGCACGATCCGCGTGATCTTGCCGTGGTCGTCGAACTCGATCGCGAGCTCGGCGGTGTCGAAGTCGATGGCGCCGCGCCGCGCGCGCGCGCCGGCGAGCGCCTGATAGAGCGCGTACAGGTTGGACAGGTGGGGCAGCAACGCCTTCGCGGCGGCGCCCTTCGCCGACCCGGGGTCGGACAGCCACGCCCACACCTGCGTGTACGTGAGGCGCGCGCGCGAGTGCATGACCGCCGGGTAGAAGCGGTAGGCCTTGATCGCGCCGTGCGCCGAGATCTCCATGTCGCACGCCATGCACAGGCGGTCGACGTCGGGATTGAGCGAGCACAGCTCGTTGGACAGCGCCTCCGGCAGCATCGGAATCACGCGGCGCGGGAAGTAGACCGACGTGCCGCGCTCGCGCGCGTCGCGGTCGATGGCGTCGCCGTCGCGCACGTAATGCGCGACGTCGGCGATCGCGACGACGAGCCGGAAGCCGCGGCCCTTGCGCTCGCAGTACACGGCGTCGTCGAAGTCCTTCGCCGTCTCGCCGTCGATCGTCACCAGCGGCAGCGTCGTGAGGTCGACGCGGCCCTTGCGGTCGGCGGGGCGCACGTCCGCCGGCAGGCGCTTCGCCTGCCGCTGCGCGTCCTGCGTGAACTCGAACGGCAGCGCGTGCTTGCGCAGCGCGATCTCGATCTCGATGCCGGGGTCGGTCGCGTTGCCGAGCACCTCGGTGACGCGCGCGACCGCCTCCCGGTGCTCCGACGGCTGCTCGACGATCTGCGCGACGACGACCTCGCCGATCGCGGCCCCGCCGGTCGCGTCCGCCGGCACGAGGAAGTCCTGGTTGATCCGCCGGTTCTCGGCGACGATGAAGTGCGCGCCGCGCTCCTCGTAGAGCCGGCCGACGACCTCGCGGTTGGCGCGCGCGAGCACCTCGACGATCTCGCCCTCGGGGCGGCCGCGGCGGTCGACGCCGCTCCGGCGCACGACGGCGCGGTCGCCGTGCAGCACCTTGTGCATCTCGCGCGCGTTGAGGAAGAAGTCGTCGCCGCCCTCGTCGGGCACGAGGAAGCCGAAGCCGTCGGGGTGCCCCTGCACGACGCCGATGGCGAGGTCGAGCTTGGCGACCACGCAGAGCTCGCCCTTGCGGTTGGTCAGCAGCTGGCCGTCGCGCTCCATCGCGGCCAGCCGCCCGTGGAACGCGTCGTGTGCGACGCGCTTCACGGCGAGCGCCCGCGCGAGCTCGGCGGGCGGCACCGGGGCGCCGGCGGCCTTCAGCGCGGCCCGGATCGCGGCGCGCGACGGCAGCAGGTCGGGGTCCTGGTCGGCGCGGCGCGCACGACGGGTGGCCGGCACGGCCGGCGTTGCAGAGGCCGCTGCCGGCCGCTTCTTGGGCGCGGCGGGAGCGCCGCGCGGGTCAGGTTTCGTTTTTGACAAGAATTCGGGGAAAAAGTAAAATTAGAGGTTGCGTTGCCCAGGTGGCGGAATTGGTAGACGCACTAGGTTCAGGTCCTAGCGGTGGCAACACTGTGGGGGTTCGAGTCCCTTCCTGGGCACCAATGTAACATCGCAGCGCAATCCGGAAAGACAAGTCGCGGGCCCGCGGTCGCGGGTGCCGTGCAAAGCGCCCGCCACAGCGGGCGTTTTCGTTGGCGCCGGCGGCCTCAGAACGCCGCCAGGATGCCCGCCGGGTCGACGTCGCCGCGGGGCCGCGGCGCGTGGCGGGCCGTGCCAGCCGCGATCCACCCGACGAGCACCTCGCCGTCGCGGCAGTAGGCGCCCGCGATCGCCGGATCGGCGGCGCGCGCGCCCGACACCATCTTCCCGGCGTAGCCCATGAGGTGCAGTGCGGTGAGCGCGTTGCTGATCGCGCCGCCGACGCACGCCCACTGCTCGTGCGCCGGCACCTCGGGGTCGTCCGCCGCGATCCGCGCGACGACGGCGACGACCACCGGCGCCTGCGTGGCGCGCTCGCGCTCCCGCTCCAGCTCGGCACCGGACTTGCCGCGCCGGCGGCCGTAGTCGACGAAGAGGTCGGCCAGGCGCCCGAGCGCGTCGCCGCGCGCGACGACGAACCGGAACGGGATCAGCTTGTTGCGGTCGGGCGCGCGCAGCGCCGCGAGCGCCATCGTGACGATCTCGTCGTCGGAAGGGCCGGGCGCGCGCAGGTGCTTCGCGCTGACCGAGTAGCGCGTGAGCAGCAGGCGCAGCGCCGCCTCGCCTTCCGGCGTCGCGGCGTGCAGCGGCACGCCGGAGAGCGGGGGCGCCGCGTCGTCGGTCACGGCGTCAGTCCTTGTAGGTGACCTGCACCGGACGCCCGTTCACGCGCAGCTCGCCGGTGGCCACGTCGACCTCGAACAGCGGGCGGTCGCCGTTGAAGAGCCCCCAGCGGCCCGTCTGCGGGTCGAACTTGCTCGCGATCGCGCCCGACTCCTCGTACGCGATCCGGTTGCCGGCGCGCATCGCGTAGCAGGCGAACCGGCACTGCGACCACACCATCATCCCGAAGTTGACGTCGGCCTCCTCGTCGTCGAGGCCGGACGGCGCGACGAAGACGCCGTAGTCGACGGTCGCCTTCGGCCCCGTGTTGAACGCGCGCCCGACGATGATGCCGAGGCCGATGCGGTCGCCGTCCATGCTGCCCGGCGACGGGCTCGGGCCCGTCGTGAACGCGTCGATCTCGAGCGCGTGGAAGCCGCCGCGCCCGGTCGCGTCCTGCAGCTCCATGACGCCGGCCCACGTCGGGCCGCGCCCGGTCTTCTGCGCCTGGCTGTACGCCGCGACGTTGGCGCCGTGGTCCGCCGGGTTGTTGAGGACCGTGAGGTTCGCCCATTCGAGCGTGCGCGACGTCGGCTGCGTGGTCACGTGCGTGTAGAGCGCCGGCGCGACGTTCGGCACGCCGCCGGCGGGCGCCGTGCGCGTTACCGTGAGGCTCGCCGGCAGCGGGTAGACATCCGGCGGCCGCGGCGTGACGCCCTGGAAGTACCCGCTCTGCGCGGCGGCGGCGGAGCACAGCAGGAGACCCAGCATCGGAAGCAGGCGGTGCGTCATCGTGTCCTCGCGAGCGTTGCGCGCCGCGCCGGCTTCGCGGGCGCCAAGGGCGGAAGGTAACGCACGCGGCGCGCCGGCGGAAGCCTCGCGTGCGCGGCCGCGGCGCCGCGTTCCTCACTATAATTGGAGGGTACGACGCGCGCGACACGCGACGCGCGGCACGCGAACCGGACAGGAGAGGGAAGATGAGCGCAGCGAAGAGCAAGGGGCTGTTGACGAGGATCGGCGACGCGATGGAGGCCGCGAAGGAGAAGGCGCAGGAAGTCGGCGCGTCGCTCGCGAAGAAGGCCGAAGGGGTGGCCGCCGGCACGAAGCGCGAGGTGCGCAAAGCGAAGACCGCGGTCGCGAAGAAGGCGCGCGTGGCCAAGGCCAAGGTCGAGCGCAAGGCGCGCTCCGCGGAAGCCGACGCGAAGCAGGCGCTCGGCAAGGCGAAGCGCGCGGTCGCGCGGAAGGTCAGGGCGGCGGCCGCCGGCGCGGAAAAGGCGGCGGGCAAGGTCAAGCGCGCCGCGGGCAGCGCGACGGCGGCCCCCGCCGCGAAGCGCGGCGTGGCCAAGAAGGCCGCGGCGCGGCGCGGCGGCACGGCGGGCGCCGTCGTCAAGCGCGGCGTGGCGAAGGTGAAGCGCGCGGCGAAGCAGGTGGGCAAGCAGGTGCGCAAGGTCGCCGCGGTGCCCGCGAAGCCGGCGGCGAAGCGGCCTGCGGCCAAGCGCGCGGCGAAGCGGCGCGCCTCGTAACGCGCGCGGGCCGGTGCGCGGGCGGCAGGCGCCGCCCGCGTGCGCGACGGGTGGTCGCGGCGGTGCCCTATTTGCCGAGCCGCGTCTTCAACCCTTCCGGCTGCAGGTTGTCGTAGACCTCGAACGGCTGGTGGATCCAAGGATTGTCGGGCAGGTACTCGACGTAGTAGTCGGGCTTGAACACCGAGCACGCCTTCCACCACAGCACGGCGGTCTTCAGCGCGGCGATGTGCGGGAAGCGCCGCGGCAGCTCCGCGTGCACCGCCTCCAGCGTGTGGCCCGAGTCGACCATGTCGTCGACGAGCAGCACGCGCTCGCCCAGCCGCGGCTTGGTCATCGTCATGTGCTCGGCGATGACGAGCTCGCCGCGCAGCGTCCCGCCCTCAGCCGTGTACGAGTGCGTCGACAGGATCGCGAGCGGCTGCTCGAAGATGCGCGACAGCACGTCGCCGACGCGCAAGCCGCCGCGCGCGATGCAGATGATCTGGTTGAACCGGTAGCCGGATTCGTGGACGTTGAGCGCCAGGCGCTCGACCAGAGCGTTGTACTCGTCCCAGCTCACCTTGAGGCTCATCGGCGCTTCCCCCTGTTCGCGGCAATGCTTGCACAAAGAGACGCAGAGGCACAGAGGCTGCAAACGATCGATTGCTCTGCGCCTCTGCGTCTCTTTGTGAGAAGTTTTTCGGTTATTGGAACGGGTGGTGAACGAGGATCGTCTCGGTGCGGTCCGCTCCGGTCGACACCATCGCGATCGGCACGCCGGTCAGCGCCTCGATCCGCCGCAGGTAGGCGCGCGCGTTGGCGGGCAGCGCGTCGAACGACTTCGCGCCGACGGTCGACTCCCGCCAGCCCGGCAGCGTCTCGTAGACGGGCGTGCACGCCGCGACCGCCTCCGCCCCGGTGGGGACGAGGTCGAGCGGGCGGCCATCCTTCGTGTACGACGTGCCGATGCGGATCTCCGGCATGCCGTCGAGCACGTCGAGCTTCGTGATGCACAGGCCGTCGACGCCGTTCAGCTGCAGCGAGCGGCGCAGCGCGGCGACGTCGAGCCAGCCGCAGCGCCGCGGCCGCCCGGTCACCGAGCCGAACTCGTTGCCGCGCCTGGCGAGCCCGGCGCCGACGTCGTCGGTGAGCTCGGTGGGAAACGGCCCGGTGCCGACGCGCGTCGTGTACGCCTTCACGATGCCGAGCACGTAGTCGAGCATCTGCGGGCCGATGCCGCAGCCGGACGCCGCCGCGCCGGCGAGGCAGTTCGAGCTCGTCACGTACGGGTACGTGCCGTGGTCGATGTCGAGCAGCGAGCCCTGCGCGCCCTCGAACAGCAGCGACTCGCCGCGCGCGCGCGCCTGCTGCAGCAGCCCGGCCACGTCGGCGACCATCGGCGCGATCGCCTGCGCGTGCGCGAGCGTCTCGTCGCGCGTCTTCTCGAACGGCACCGGGTCGCGCTTGTAATAGTTCACCAGCATGAAGTTGTGCAGCTCGAGCAGCTTCTCCAACTTCGCGGCGAACCGGTCCGGGTCCATGAGGTCCTGCACGCGCAGCGCGCGGCGCGCGATCTTGTCCTCGTACGCGGGGCCGATGCCGCGGCCGGTGGTCCCGATCTTCGTCTCGCCCATCGCCGCCTCGCGCGCCTGGTCGAGCGCGACGTGGATCGGCAGCACGAGCGGGCACGCCGGCGAAATCTTGAGCCGCGACCGGACTTCGACGCCCGCGGCCTCCAGCTCGCCGATCTCCTGCAGCAGCGCCGACGGCGACAGCACGACGCCGTTGCCGACGAAAATCGCCACGCCGGGACGCAGCACGCCGGACGGAATGAGGCGCAGCACGGTCTTGCGGCCGCCGATGACCAGCGTGTGGCCCGCGTTGTGCCCGCCCTGGAAGCGCACGACGCCCGACGCGCTCTCCGTCAGCCAGTCGACGATCTTGCCCTTGCCTTCATCGCCCCACTGCGTGCCGATGACGACGACGTTCTTGCCCATCAGTTCTCCTCGACCACCCATTGTCCGCGGACTTCGACGAGCCGGCGGACGGCTTCGCCGGCTTCGCCCGGCAGCGCGACCACGACGGCCTCGCCGCGCGCGCGCAGCGCCGCGATCGCCTGCGCGAGCGCCGGATCGGCGGCGTCCGGCGCGAAGACGATCGGCTTGACGCCGCCGCCGTTCGTCAGCGCCGCGAGCCGGCGCAGGTCCAGCGTGAATCCCGTCGCCGGGCGCGCGCGCCCGAATGCGCGGCCGACGCCGTCGTAGCGGCCGCCGCGGCCGCAGTCGACGATCGTGCCGCGCTCGCCTTCCGCGAACACCGAGAACGTCGCGCCCGTGTAGTAATGATAGCCACGCAGGTCGGCGAGATCGACGTGCACGACGGCGGCGTCCGCGGCGGCGGCCGCGAGGCTCGCGAGCGCGTCGAGCGCGGCGGCCACGGCCGGCAGCGGCGGCAGCGCGGCGCGCGCGGCCGCGAGCGTCGTGTCGGCGGGGCCGTACAGCGTCGGCAGCCGGCGCAGCGCGGCGCGCGCCGGCTCCGGCAGGTCCGCAGTCAGCTCGAGCACCGCCGGTGCGTCCTTGTCGCGCAGCGCGACGAACAGCTCGGTGTCGTCGCCCTCGCCGGTGCCGGCGAGCCCGGCCGCCTGCGCGAGCGCGCGGTAGATGCCGACGTGGCCGACGTCGAGGTGCAGGCCGCGCACGCCCGCCGCGTCGAGCGCGGACAGCAGCAGCCGCACGATCTCCGCGTCGGCCGCGATCCCGCCGTGGCCGTAGAGCTCGGCGCCGATCTGCAGGACCTGCCGCGTGCTGCCGGGCCCCGCGGCCTGCGTGCGCAGCACGCTGCCGGCGTAGCACAGGCGCGTGACGCCGGCCTCGTTCAGCAGGTGCGCGTCGAGCCGTGCCACCTGTGGCGTCGTGTCGGCGCGCAGGCCGAGCATCCGGCCCGACAGCGGGTCGACGGTCTTGAACGTCAGCAGGTCGAGGTCGCGGCCGCTGCCGGTCAGCAGCGACTCGAGGTACTCGACGAGCGGCGGCTGCACCAGCCGGTAGCCGCGCGCGCGGAAGTGGTCGAGCAGCACGCGGCGCAGCGCCTCGACGCGCGCGGCCTCGGCGGGCAGCACGTCCTCGATGGCTTCAGGCAGCAGCCATTTACGCATTGCGCAACAGCACGAGCGCGAGCGCGCCCAGCGCGATCGAGATCAGGCCGACGAAACGCAGCTGCCCGTCCGAGAACTCGGTGAGCCGGCGGAACGTCTCGCGCCAGAGCCCGGGGGCGGCGAACGGCAGGAGGCCTTCGATGATCAGCACCACGGCCAGCGCCGTCCACAGGGTGTCCACGGGCCGGGGGGCTCAGCGCGCCGCAGCGACGCGCCGGCGTGCGGACCGGCCGGCGGCGAGGGGGCGCGGGCCGGCGTCGTCACGTGCGGGCATGGGCGTTGCGGACGCGGCCGGCCGCGCGTCACTTCGCGGGCGCGCGCGGGACGCGGCCCGAGCCCGACTGCCGGAAGTACTGGAAGAACTCGCCGGTCGGCTCCAGCACCATGAGGTCGTTGCGCCCGCGGAAGCTCGCCTTGTACGCCTCGAGGCTGCGGTAGAACGCGAAGAACTCCGGGTTCTGCCCGAACGCCTGCGCGTAGATCGCCGACGCCTTGGCGTCGCCCTCGCCCTTGATCTTCTGCGCCTGCCGGTACGCGTCGGCGAGGATGACCTGCCGCTGGCGGTCGGCGTCGGCGCGGATCTTCTCCGACTCCGCGGCGCCCAGCGAGCGCAGTTCGTTGGCCACGCGCCGCCGCTCCGATTCCATCCGCGCGTAGACGGGGCCGGTGACGTCCGGCGGCAGCGCGAGCCGGCGCAGCCGCACGTCGACCACCTCGACGCCGATGAGCCGCGCGTCCTGGTCCGCCTTCTGCCGCGTCTCCGCCATGATCCGCTCGCGGCCGGTCGAGATCGCCTCGTGCATCGTCGCCTTGTTGAACTCCTCGGCGAGGTTCGAGCGCACCGTCTGCGACAGCCGCCCGCGCGCGGCGTCCTCGTTGCCCTGCACGGCGACGTAGTACTGCTTCACGTCGGTGATCCGCCACAGCACGATGAAGTCGACCTCGAGCGGCGTCTTCTCGGACGTGACGACGCGGTCGACGTCGGCGTTCTCGAGCAGCAGGTTGCGGCGGTCGAAGAAGCGGACGTTCTGCAGCAGCGGCACCTTGAAGTACAGGCCCGCGGTCTCGTTGATCTCGACGATCTCGCCCAACTGGAACTTGATCGCGTACTTGGTCTGGTCGACGGTGTAGACGGCCTGCGACGCCACGAGCAGCAGGGCGACGAGCAGCGCGAGGAGGGGCATCGAGAACTTCATGGGCGGCTCCTACCGTTCGCGGCTGCGCAGCGCTTCGCGCGACCGGGAGGATTCGGCGGCGGCCGGCTCCGGCGCGGGCGCGGGCGCCGGCGCGGCGGCGCGGGGCTGCGCGGACTCCGGCGCGGCGGCGGCGCTCTGCTGGATCAGCTTGTCGAGCGGCAGGTAGAGCAGGTTGCTGCCGGCCTTCTGGTCGACCAGCACCTTGCTCGTGTTGCCGAGCACCGACTGCATCATGTCGAGGTACATCCGGTCGCGCGTGACGGCCGGCGCCTTGCTGTACTCGGTCAGCACCGACTTGAAGCGCGCGGCGTCGCCCTCGGCGCGCTGCGTCACCTCGGTGTTGTAGCCGTTGGCCTCCTCGAGCAGGCGGGATGCCGTGCCGCGCGCGCGCGGCACCACGTCGTTCGCGTAGGCCTGGCCCTCGTTGACGAGGCGCACGCGGTCCTGCGCCGCCTTCACCGCGTCGTCGAACGCCGCCTGCACCTTGTCGGGCGGCTGCACGTTCTGCAGCGTGACCTTCTGGATCGACACGCCGGTCCGGTAGCGGTCGAGCAGCTTCTGCAAGAGGTCGCGCGTCTGCGAGGCGATCTGCTCGCGGCCCTCGTACAGCGCGAAGTCCATCTTCGCTTTGCCGACGACCTCGCGGATCGCCGACTCGGCGACGTACTTGACCATCTCCTCCGGCTTCCGGTTGTTGAAGACGAAGGCCTCGGCGCTGCTCAGGTTGTACTGGACCGCGAAGAGGATGTCGACGATGTTCTCGTCGGCGGTCAGCATCGTCGCTTCCTTGGCGTTGCGGTTCGCCGTCGAGCCGCGGTAGCCGATCTCGACCGTGCGCACCTGCGAGAAGTCGACGAGCTCGACGGCCTCGATCGGGAACGGCAGGTGCCAGCGCGGGCCCGGCTGCGTGGTCTCCGTGTACTTGCCGAAGCGCGTGACGACGCCGCGGCGGCCTTCGTCGACGATGTAGAAGCCGCTCGCCAGCCAGACGACGAGCACGAGCGCGACGACGAGCCCCGCGCCGCCCAGCGCGAGGCCGCGCCGCGGCGGGCCGCCGCCGTCGTCGCCGCCGTCGCCGGCACCGCGGCGGCCGAGGAAGTCGTTCAGGCGACGGTTCATGTTCCGCCAGATCTCGTCGAGATCGGGCGGCCCGCCGCTATTCCCGCGCTTGCCCCATTGGGGATCGTTGAGCGACATCGAAGGACTTCGGAAAGTGAATGACGGCGACGTGGGGGCGCTGCCTGCGCCGTTCAAGCGGAGCGCGGCGCGTGCTCGTGGTCCCCGGGTCCGGTTTCCTGCCGATCGCGCGACGGCCCGGCGTGCGCCGGCGCGGGAAACCGCTCGGCCAGCGCCGACTTGAGCTCCGCGCATCCGGCGCCGGTCAGCGCGCTCAGACGGACGGTCGAGATGGTACCACAGCCGTCACGCTCGACCCCCGGCGCGAGCCCCGCCAGGTCGGCCTTGTTGAGCACGCGGATCTGCGGCACGGCATCGGCGCCGATCTCCGCCAGCACGGCGTCGACCGCGGCGACCTGCTCGTCGCGCTCGTCCGCCGACGCGTCGATCACGTGCAGCACGAGGTCGGCGTCGGCGGCCTCCGTCAGCGTCGACCGGAACGCGGCGACGAGGTCGTGCGGCAGGTCGCGGATGAACCCGACGGTGTCGGAGAGCACGATCGGCGCCGCGCCGGGCACGTAGACCTTGCGCAGCGTCGTGTCCAGCGTCGCGAACAGCTGGTCGGCGGCGAACGCGGTGGCGCCGGTCATCCGGTTGAACAGCGTGGACTTGCCGGCGTTCGTGTAGCCGACGATCGCCACCGTGCGCACTTCGGCGCGCCGGCGCGTGCGGCTCTGCACGGCGCGGCTGCGGGCGACGCGCGCGATGCGCCCGCGCAGCAGCTTCACGCGCTCGCCGATCAGCCGGCGGTCGGTCTCGAGCTGCGTCTCGCCGGGGCCGCGCAGCCCGATGCCGCCTTTCTGCCGTTCGAGGTGGGTCCAGCCGCCCGCGAGCCTGGTCGCGAGGTGCGCGAGCTGCGCCAACTCGACCTGCAGCTTGCCCTCGGCGCTGCGCGCGCGCAGCGCGAAGATGTCGAGGATGAGGCTCGTCCGGTCGACGACGCGGCATTCGAGCCGCTGCTCGAGGTTGCGCTGCTGCACGCCCGACAGCGCGTGGTCGAAGATGACGAGGTCGGCGCCCGCCGCACGGCGGGCCGCGTCGATCTCGTCGACCTTGCCGCGACCGGCGAAGTACGCCGGGTCCGGGCGCGCGCGCCTGCCCGTGATCGACCCCGCGACCACGGCACCGGCGGAGACCGCCAGCGCGGCCAGCTCGCGCTGGTGCTGCTCGCGGCGGCCGTCGCCGAAGTCGAGCGCGACCAGCAACGCACGGTTTCCGCCGGTCGGACGCTCGAACATCGGGACTCAGGCGCGCGCGGCCGTGCCGGGCGGCAGCGCCCGGCGTGCCGGCATCGGCGGCCGCGCGGAGCGCGGATCAGCTTTCGGCTTCGTGATTCGGCGCGTGATGGGGCATGGCGACCGGACGGGCGGGGACGACCGTCGAGATCGCGTGCTTGTACACCATCTGCGTGACGGTGTTCTTGAGCAGGACGACGTACTGGTCGAACGACTCGATCTGCCCCTGCAGCTTGATGCCGTTCACGAGGTAGATCGAGACCTGAACGTGCTCCTTGCGCAGCGTGTTCAGGAACGGGTCTTGTAGCATTTGCCCTTTGTTGC
Source organism: Casimicrobiaceae bacterium (assembly GCA_041911995.1). Lineage (GTDB taxonomy): Bacteria > Pseudomonadota > Gammaproteobacteria > Burkholderiales > Casimicrobiaceae > VBCG01. The sequence goes on from JAYRNW010000236.1 coordinate 10,910, forward strand.
TCATGGTTCCGCTCCGCTGTTGTTGTGGCCCGCAACGTCGGTTGGATCCGGAAGCCCGGCCGGCGCCGCCAATCCGGCGGCACCCGGCCAGGTCCTAACGACGACGGGAAGGCGAGTCCGCGTACGGGTTGGCCCCGACCTTGAATTGTATCCTAAGGGGGGTGCCGCGCAGTTTGAACGCGTCGGCGAGGAAATGTTCCAGGTACCGGCGGTAGGCGTCCGGGACGTGCTGCAGCGCGGTGCCGTGGACGACGACCAGCGGCGGGTTGACGCCGCCCTGGTGGGCGTAGCGCATCTTCGGCCGCACCAGCCCGGCGCGGGGCGGCTGCTGGCGGGTGACGGCGAGCTGCAGCGTGCGGGTGAGCCGGGGCGTGGGAAGCTTGACCATCGCGGCGGCGAACGCCTCGCCGACCGACTTCAGCACCGCCGCCACGCCCTTGCCGTCGCGGGCCGAGATGTAGTGGTGGGCGGCGAACGCCAGGAACGGCAGCTTGCGCGCGTAGTCGCGCTTGGCCTGCTCGCGCTGGTCGAGGCTCGCCGCGTCCCACTTGTTGATCGCGACGACCAGCGCGCGCCCCGCCTCCATGATGTGCCCGGCGAGGTGCGCGTCCTGCTCGGTGACCGCGTCGGCGGCGTCGAGCAGCAGCACGACGACGTTGGCGTCCTCGATCGCCTGCAGCGTCTTGATCACCGAGAACTTCTCGACCGCCTCGAACACCTTGCCGCGCCGCCGGATGCCGGCGGTGTCGATCAGCGTGTAGCGGTGGCCGCCGCGCTCGAAGTCGAGGTAGATCGCGTCGCGCGTCGTGCCCGGCTCGTCGAACGCGATCACGCGCTCCTCGCCCAGGATCGTGTTCACCAGCGTCGACTTGCCGACGTTGGGACGGCCGACGATCGCGACCTTGATCGTGTCGGGCCGCTCGGCGTCCGCGGGCGGCGGCGGCGCAGGCTCCTCGTCGCCCGCGGCCGGTGCCAAGTCGAGCGCGTGCTCGATCAGCGCGGGCACCCGCTCGCCGTGCGCCGCCGAGATCGCGACCGGCTCGCCCAGGCCCAGCTCGTGGAACTCGGCGACCGTGCGCTCCGGCGGCAGGCCCTCGGCCTTGTTCACGGCGAGCACGACCGGCCGCCCCGACCGGCGCAGCAGGTCGGCGATCGTCGCGTCCTGCGGCGTCAGGCCCGTCCGGCCGTCCACGAGGAAGATCACGACGTCCGACTCCGCGATCGCCTGCTTCGTCTGCTGCGCCATCGCGTGCAGGATCCCCGACGTCGCCTTGGGTTCGAAGCCGCCGGTGTCGACGACGAAATACTCGCGCAGGCCGGCGCGCGCGCGGCCGTAGTGCCGGTCGCGCGTGAGGCCCGGGAAGTCGGCGACGAGGGCGTCGCGCGAGCGCGTCAGGCGATTGAACAGCGTCGACTTGCCGACGTTGGGGCGGCCTACGAGCGCGATGGTCGGGAGCATGGAAGCGGGTTGTTCACAGGAGGCGCAGAGACGCGGAGAAACTCGATGACTACCCTCTGCGTCTCTGCGCCTCTTTGTGATCCGCGTTTGCTGCGCTACTTCGCCGTCACGGCGTAGAGGTTGCCGCCGGCCGACTGCCACAGCGCGCTGCCCGAGAGCAGCGCGGGCTGCGACGTCGGCGCCGTGCCGTCGGTGGCGAGGCGGCCGACGTACGCGCCGTTGCCCGGCGACATGAGGTGCAGGTAGCCCTCGACGTCGACCACGCCGACGTAGTCGCCGACGAGCTGCGGGCCGCCGATCTTGCGCTCGGCCAGCCGGTCCTGCTTCCACACCGACGCGCCGGTCGACTTGTCGAGCGCGTGGACCGAGCCCTTGTCGTCGGTGACGTAGAGGTTCTTCGCGTCGGCGGCGAGGCCGTGCAGGCTCGCGAGCTCGCGCGACCAGTTGAGCGTGCCGCGCGCGATTTCGAAGCACGCGAGCCGGCCCTGGTAGGCGATTGCGCACACCTGCGGGCCGTCGACGAGCGGCAGGCTCGTGACGTCGGCGATGCGCTCGAGCTCGGTCGCGCCCTTCGGGTTGGCCACCGTCGCGTCCCAGCCGAGGATGCCGGTCGGCAGGTCGAGCGCGATCAGACGGCCGCCGGCCGTGCCGACGAACAGGCCGCCGCGCGTCGTGACACCGCCGGCGAAGTTGCGCACCGTCAGCGCCGGCGCGGCGCGCTGGAACACCCACTTCTTGCTGCCGTCGGCGGCCGACAGCGCGTGCACGCTGCCGTCGCCCGCGAACACGGCGACGACGCCGTCGGCCACGCGGGGCGGCGCGATCACCTCGGTCGACACCGTCGCCGTCCACTTCGGATTGCCGTTGGTGTCGAACGCGAGGACGTTGCCCTTGTCGGTGCCCACGACCACGACGTTCGCGTCGGCGCCCGGTCCGGCCGACAGCGTGCGGCCGGCGGAGATGCGCCACACCGAGCGCCCGGTCGCCGGATCGATGCGCGTGATGCTCCCGTCGGTGGCCGCCGCGTAGACGGCGTCGGGAAGCACCAGCGGCGCGAACCCCGGGACCGCCTTGCCGGCGGCGATCGTCCAGCTGACCGACGCCGTCGCGGACGGCGACAGCTCGGGCAGCGGCCCGGGCTTCTTCGACGTCCACAGCCAGCGCAGCGAGAACGACGGCGGCACCGGCAGGTACTCGTTGATCGTCGCGCAGCCGGTCATCGTCGCCGCGGCGAGCGCGGCGGCGGCGAACACAAGATGCGCGTGCGCCGCGCGCGGCGACGTCTCCCGGCGCGTCATGGCTTCGGCGCCGCGGGAGCCGCGGGCGCGGCCTTGGCCGGTGCCGGCGCGGCAGCGGCTGCCGCCGCGGGTGCCGGTGCAGCAGGTGCGGCCGCAGAAGGCGCCGGCACGACGGCGGCGGAGCCCGACGCCTGCGCCGGCGCCGTGCCGCCCGCCGACTCGAGCTTGACCTGCACGTAGTTCCGGTACGGCGACTTGGCGTCGAGCTTCGCCAGGGCCTGCTCGTAGGCGGCGCGGGCGTCGGCCGTGCGTCCCGCCGCCGCCAGCGCGTCGCCGCGCAGGTCGGCGTAGAGCCCGGCGAAGGGCTCGCCGTGCTTCGCGTCCAGCACCTTGAGCGCCTCGTCGTACTGCCGGTCGTTGAGCAGCACCTGCGCGAGCCGGTAGCGGGCGATCTCCTTCAGCTCGGTCTCGTCCGCCTTGTCGATCACCCACGTGAGCTGCGCGCGCGCGCCGGCAGCGTCGCCGGCGTCGAACAGCAGCTTGGCGAGCACCAGCGCGGCGCGCGGCGCGTAGCCGGTGCCGGCGAAGCGCTCCTCGAGCTGCGCGGTCGCGTCCTTCGCCTTCGGCAGGTCGTTCGCGCGCGCCGCCTGCGACAGGCCGGCGAAGAGCGCGCCCGCTTCCTCGGCCTGGCGCGCCGTCCACCAGCGCCAGCCCTGCACGGCGGCGAGCGCGATC
>JAYRNW010000237.1:0-5846 GCA_041911995.1 Casimicrobiaceae bacterium
CGTCATGTCGGCGCGGCCGGCGAGCTTGGGCTTCAGCACGCCCATGACCTTGCCCATGCCCCCGGGGCCGGCCGCGCCGGTCACCGCGATCGCGGCCGCGATCGTCGCGTCGATCTCGCTCTCCGAGAGCTGCTGCGGCAGGTAGCCGTGCAGCACGTCGACCTCGGCCTGCTCGGCGGCGACCAGGTCCATGCGTTTGCCCGCCGTGAACTGCGCGATCGAGTCGCGCCGCTGCTTGACCATCTTGTCGATGACGGCGAGCACGTCGGCGTCGGCGAGCGTCTTGCGCTCGTCGACCTCGCGCTGCTTGATCGCGGCCAACAGCAGGCGGATCGTCGACAGCCGCGCGGACTCGTGCGCGCGCATCGCGGCCTTCATGTCCTCGGTGATGCGTTCCTTGAGCGTCATGGCGGTCTCTTCCGTGCGGCGGGGTCCGCGGTCCGGTGGGTACGTCGGCGATGCGGCGGGGCCGTCCCGGGATACGTCGGGGCCGGGCCCGAAAACGAAAAGGGGCGAATCGCTTCGCCCCTTTGCGCAAGGGTAGGCTTTACTGCGGCGCCGTCAGAAGAGCTTGGGCGGCAGCTGCTGGCTGCGGATGCGCTTGTAATGGCGCTTCACGGCCGCGGCCTTCTTGCGCTTGCGCTCGGCGGTCGGCTTCTCGTAGAACTCGCGCGCGCGCAGTTCCGTCAGCAGGCCGGTCTTCTCGATCGTGCGCTTGAAGCGGCGCAGCGCGGCTTCGAACGGCTCGTTTTCGCGGACACGAATGCTCGGCATACAGGGTGATCCTTGGGCTATCCCGGTTTGGGCTTGAAGCGGCCCATGCGGGCCGCAGGTCGATTCAGCAACCAAGCATTCTATCCGATCGGCGGCGGTGCGGCAAGCCCCTGTATGATCGAGGCTTTTGCCGGCCCCGACCATGCGCGTGCTGGGCATCGAGACCTCGTGCGACGAGACCGGGGTCGCCGTCTACGACACCGACCGCGGGCTGGTCGCGCACGCACTGCATTCGCAGGTCGCGATGCACCAGGTCTACGGCGGCGTCGTGCCCGAGCTCGCCTCCCGCGACCACGTGCGGCGCGTCGTGCCGCTGGTCGAGAAGGTGCTGGCGGAGGCCGGCCTCGCGCTCGCCGACTTGGACGGCATCGCCTACACGCAGGGTCCGGGCCTGGCCGGCGCGCTGCTGGTCGGCGCGAGTGTCGCCACCGCGCTCGCCTACGCGCTGCGGATCCCGGCGCAGCCGGTCCACCACCTGGAAGGGCACCTGCTGTCGCCGCTGCTCGCCGACCCGCGCCCCGCGTTCCCGTTCGTCGCGCTGCTGGTGTCCGGCGGCCACAGCCAGCTCTTCGACGTGGCGGGCGTGGGCCGCTACCGGCTGCTGGGCGACACGCTCGACGACGCCGCCGGCGAGGCGTTCGACAAGACGGCCAAGCTCCTCGGGCTCCCGTATCCCGGCGGGCCGGCGCTGGCCGACCTCGCGCAGGAGGGCGCTGCGGGCGCGGCCAAGCTGCCGCGGCCGATGCTCGCGTCCGGCGACCTCGACATGAGCTTCTCCGGGCTCAAGACCGCCGTGCTGACGCTCGCGCGCAAGGAGGCGGCCGGCGGCGCGCCCGACGGGCTGCCGCGCGCGCGCCGCGCCGACATCGCGCGCGAGTTCCAGGACGCGGTCGTCGACGTGCTGGTCGGCAAGGCAGTCGCGGCGCTCGTCGCCGCCGGCCGCGACCGGCTGGTCGTCGCGGGTGGCGTGGGGGCCAACCGCGCGCTGCGCGCGCGGCTCACGGCTGCGGTGCGCGAGCGCGGCGCGGCCGTGTACTTCCCGGACCTCGCGTTCTGCACGGACAACGGCGCGATGATCGCGCTCGCCGGCGCGCTGCGCATGGCCCACGCGGGCGCGTCCGACTACGCGTTCTGCGTGCGCCCGCGCTGGGACTTAGCGTCGCTCACGCAGGCTTAAGGCGCGTCGAGCGCCGCGAGTACGCGGCGCGCGAATTCCTCGGGGATCTCGATCGGGAACGAGTGCGCGGCGCCCTCGACCGCGGCGAACGTCGCGTGCGGGATCGCGCGCGCGAACGCGGCGCTCGCGGCCAGCGGGAACAGCAGGTCCTCGGTGCCGGCGAGCACGTGCGTGCGCGCGCGGATCGCGCCCAGCCTCTGCGTGTTGTCGAATTCCGCGATCGCGCGGACCTGGCCGGCGAGCGCCGCGGCCGTCTGCTGGTACGGATACGTCGTCGCGAGCGTCACGAGCGCGTCGACGGCGGCGCGGCTCGCGAAGAAGCGCGCCGACAGCACCCAGTGGAAGAGGTTGCGGAACCACAGCCCGCGCTCGACGACCGGGAAGAGCCGCGCCCAGGTCGCGAACAGGTCGTTGTCGCGCGCGGAGGCGACCGGCCCGGTCGCGACCAGCACCAGCCGGTCGATCGCGTCCGGGTAGCGCACCGCGCAGTCCTGCGCGATCATCCCGCCCATCGAATGGCCGACGAGCGCGACGTCGCGCAGCCCGAGGTGGCGCACCAGCGCCATGCAGTCGTCGGCCATCGCGGGGATGCTCGACGCGGCGTCGAGCGGCGTCGTCCGGCCGCTGCCGCGGTTGTCCACCAGCACGACCTGGCGGCGCGCGGCGAGCGCGGGGAGCGCCGGCTGCCAGAACGCGCCGTCGGCGGCGAGCCCCGCGACCAGCACCAGCGGAGGCCCGTCGCCGTGGACCTCGTAGTACAGGTCGACGTCGCCGTTGCGCAACGACGGCATGGGACTCACCGCGACCGGCGCCGCCGTCAGCGCCCGATCGTGCGCTCCTTGCCTTCGAGCATCTGCCGGATGTTGGCGCGGTGGCGCCAGAACAGCAGCGCGCAGATCGGGACCATCGCCCACGCGGTGAGCGTGTTGCCGAACACGTAGAACGCGCCCAGCGGCAGCAGCAGCGCCGCGGTGAGCGCCGCGAGCGACGAGATCCTGAAGCCGAACGCCATCGTCGCCCACACGACGAGCAGCGCGACGCCGAGCGGCCAGTGCAGCGCGAACACGATGCCCGCCGCCGTGGCCACGCCCTTGCCGCCGGTGAAGCCGTGGAACACGGGGAACAGGTGGCCCAGGAAGACGGCGAGCGCCGCGGCGGGCACCGCCCAATCCGGCGCGCCCGCGAGCGCGGCCGCCCATTGCGCAGCGGCGACGCCGAGCCAGCCCTTCGCGGCGTCGCCCGCCAGCGTCAGCAGCGCGGCCGTCTTGTGGCCGGTGCGCAGCACGTTGGTCGCGCCCGGATTCCCGGAGCCGTACCCGCGCGGGTCCGGCAGGCCGAACCCGCGGCTGACGACGACCGCGAACGACACCGAGCCGATCAGGTAGGCGCCGACGACGATGAGCAATGCGGCGAGCAAGACGTTCGCGGCCCCGGCCGGAGGGTAGAATCGGCGACGATTCTAGCTCATCGGAAATTCGCGGATCGAGAACTGGAGCCAGCGGTGCGACCGCGGCGCGGCGAGCGCGCGAGCGCAATGCTCTGATTCCTGATCCCCGATTCCTGATTCCTGAGTCCCGAAATGGACACCATCTTCATCCACGACCTTCGCGTCGAGGCGCGCGTCGGCGTCTACGACTGGGAGCAGCACCTGCCGCAGACGATCCGCCTCGACGTCGAGATGGGCGCGCCGTCGGAGCGTCCGTTCCACAGCGGCAAGATCGCCGACGCGCTCGACTACGCGAAGGTCGTCGCGCGCCTGAAGGCCTTCGCGAAGGACGCGCCGCCGCCGCTGCTCGAGCGCTTCGCCGAGCGGGTCGCGCAGATGCTGCTCGCCGAATTCGGCACGCCGTGGGTGCGCGTGCGCGTCGCCAAGCTGGGCGCGCTGCCCGGCGTGAAGGAGATCGGCGTCGAGATCGAGCGGGGCGCTTCCGCGTAGGTCACCGCCGCCCGGCTAGGCGACGACGTCGACGAGCGTGGGCTGCAGCACGCGCACCAGGTCGGCCGGCGCCATGCCGACGAGGTAGCCGCGGCGGCCGCCGTTGACGTAGACGTACGGCAGGTCGGCGATCGTGCGCTGCAGGTAGACGGGCATCGCGCGGCGCGTGCCGAACGGACTCGTGCCGCCGACCTGGTAGCCCGAATGCCGGTCGGCGACGACGGGGTCGCACGGGGCGACCGCCTTGACGCCGAGGTGGCGCGCGAGGTTCTTCGTCGACACTTCGCGGTCGCCGTGCATCAGCACGACGAGCGGCCGCTTCGCGTCGTCCTCCATCACCAGCGTCTTGATCACCGCGTGCTCGGCCACACCGAGCTCGCGCGCCGACACCGCCGTGCCGCCGCGCTCCTCGTATTCGTACGGGTGGTGCGTGAACGCGACGCCGTGCTCGCGCAGCACGCGCACCGCGGCGGTGACCGGGTGCTTGTCCTTGCTCATCGCCTGCCGGCGCCTACCCCGCTCACGCGTACGCGACCATCGGCACCGACCACGGCTCGGGCCAGTGGATGCCGAACGGCAGGTACGGCTCGTTCGCGATGCGCACGCGCGCGAAGCCCGCCGCCGCGAATTCGCGCTCGAGCGCAGCGCGCGAGAACACGCGCATCTCGAGGGTCGAACCCGGCCCGCCGTGGAACACGAGGTCGGTGAACCGCTGCTCGCGGCCGTCGCGCGTGCGGTTGGCGAGCGTCCAGCGCCCGTCTTCCTCGGCGAGCGACCAGTCGTGGAGCTCCGGGAAGTGCTCGCGGGTGTCGGCCTCGAGCGTGAACGGCACGGTGAAGATGAACTTGCCGCCGCGCTTCAACATCCTGCGCGCGTTCGCGAACGCGCGCGCGACCGGCGGCACGACGTGCTCGAACACGTCGCTCGCGATCAGGAAGTCGTAGCGGCCGACGCGCGCGGCGTCGACGTCGGCGATGTCGAGCCGCGGCTCCGTATGGTAGAACGTGTTCTCGTAGTCGAACTTCTCCGCGAGCGGCCGCGCGTACGCTTCCGCGTCCGACAGGCCCACGCCGCGGAGGTCCTTGCGCACCGCGAGGTCGGGCAGGCGCGCCGGCCGGCCCAGGACCTCGCGCGTCACCAGGTACGCCATCGCGCGGAAGCGCACGTTCGACCCGCAGTGCGTGCAGTTCTGCGCCTCGCGCGAGAGCTCGGCCAACGTCCGCGCGTTCGGCGTGCCGCACAGGTTGCAGCGGAACGGCACCGCGGCGCCCGGCGGAACCTTCGCGGGATCGCCGCCGTCCTCGCCGCGCCAGCGGCGCCAGAAGCGGAAGCGCAGCGCCTGGCGTTCGGCGAGCAGGCGGGGGTACGCGGCGGGTCCGGACATGCGCAGGAGGGGAGGGCGGAACGCAGGCGCCGCGATTGTACGCGAACGCGCGGCGCTCACCCGCGGGGGTGGTGCTGCGCGTGCAGCTGCTTCAGGCGCTCGCGGGCGACGTGCGTGTAGATCGTCGTCGTCGTGATGTCGGCGTGGCCGAGCAGCAGCTGGACGACGCGCAGGTCGGCGCCGTGGTTGAGGAGGTGCGTGGCGAACGCGTGGCGCAGCACGTGCGGCGACAGCGAAGCCGCCGGGATCGCGGCCTTCGCCGCGTATCGCTTGATCAACGCCCAGAACGCCTGCCGCGTCATCGGCCCGCGGCGCGCGGTCAGGAACAGGTGGTCGGTCGTGGCGCCGGCGGCGAGCGCGGGACGCGCGGACTTCGCGTAGCGCGCCACCCACGCGACGGCCTCCTCGCCCAGCGGCACGAGGCGCTCCTTGCTGCCCTTGCCCATCACGCGCACGACGCCGACGTCCAGCGCGACCTGCGCCAGCTTGAGGCCGGTCAGCTCGGAGACCCGCAGCCCCGTCGCGTAGAGCGTCTCCAGCATCGCGCGGTCGCGCAGGCCGAGCGGCGTGTCGAC
>JAYRNW010000238.1:0-8446 GCA_041911995.1 Casimicrobiaceae bacterium
AGCGCGACCGCCTGCGTGTAGACCGCCTCGACCTGGTCGCCCTTGGCGATCCGCTTGAACTGCTCGGGATCCGGAATGCGCATGTCGACCGTCTGCTTCGGCCCCTTGAGCGTGATCGTCTGCTTGGCGGGATCGACGGCGATCACGTCGGCGACGATCGTGACCTGCTTGCCCACGACGGCCGCGGGCTTCTCGCCCGGCTTCGCGGCGGCGCCGCCCTTCTGCTCGGTGCGCGCGACGACGAGGCCGCCGCCCTTCTTGAGCTCGAGCGTGATCGCCTGCAGGAAGTCGACGTTGACCGAGTCGCCGACCTTCATCTGGTCGAAGTTCTTCACTTCGGGGCCGGCGGTCAGCGTGACCTCGTTGCCCTGCGGGCCCTTGAGCGTCACGTCGCGGGAGGCCTTGTCGATCGCGGTGATCGTGGCGGTCAGCTTGACGACCTCGGCGGCGCCGGCCTTGCCGGGCGCGCTGCCGGCGACGACGGCGCCCGTCTGGGCGACGGCGGCGCCCGAAAGCGCGACGGCGACGGCGAGTCCGAGGGTGAAGAACAGCTTCTGCATGGAGCGACTCCTTCGAGCGTGATGAAAGCGAAATGCGGAACGGTTACTTCGCGTCGACCGGCGTCCAGCCCTTGCCCGGGTCGAAGCGCTTGATGGCCGACGCCTTGGCCTGGGTGCCGGGGCCGAGGTCCGACTGGAACACCTTGCCGTCCTGATTGACGACGAACGTCATGATGCCGGAGCTGCCGTACTTCGCCGGCCACGCGATCACGGCGAAGCCGCCGATGGCGTGGCCGCGCACGACGTAGTCGAGCGCGCCGCCCGCGGCGTCCTTGCCCTGGCCCGAAAGCATCCGGTAGTGGTAGCCGTGGTAGGCCGGCGTTTCGCCCTTCGCGGCCTTGTAGCCTTCGCCGGACGCCTGCGCGACCAGCGCGCCGAGCGGGCTCGGCGGCTCGCCGGCCTGCGTAGGCCAGTACAGGCCGTCGCGCTTGCCCTTGCTGCTGACGAACTTGCGCGCGTAGTCGAACACGCCATCGCCGTTGCGGTCCGCCGACGCGTACTCCCGCTGCGCGTCGACGATCGCCTGCAGCACCTTGATCGCGTAGAGCTCGTTCTCGCCGATGCGGCGCGCGAGCAGCTCGCTCTGCCCGGCGGCGGTGTCGAAGCGCCACTTGTCGCCCGCCTTGACCAGCGGGAACGCGAACGGGAAATCGTCGCTGCCGAACGTGAGCTTCGCCTTGTCGCCGTCCTTCGCGATCGCGTGCTTCTGGTCGAACGCGGCGACGAACTTCTCGCCGGCCGTGCGGTCGGCCACGCGATCGCCCGACGACAGCGCGCCGGGCGCATTGCCGAGCACCGCGCGCAGCGCCGCGACGTCGTGCGCCTTGATCGCAGCCACCAATGCGGTCACGGCGTCCTCCGGCGTCGCGAACGTCGTTTGCGCCGGCGTGGCTGCGCGTGCGCCGGTCGCGAACGGTGCCGCGGCAATCGTGGCGAGCAGCAGCGTCGCGAGGAAGCGCGCGAACGGCGCGCGCGAACCGATGTGGTCGATCGTCATCGTGGTCTCCATTGCGGTCGTCGTGGGCGTCGCGCGCGTGCTCATCGCCGGCCTCCGCCGCCGCCTCCGCGGCCACCGCCGCCACCGCCGCCACGGGCGCCGCCGCCGCCACCACCACCACCGGCCCGGGCGCCGCCGCCTCCGCCGCCACCGCCGGCGCGCGCGCCGCTGTAGCTGCCGCCGCCCACGTTACCGGACGCGCGCGCCGAGCTCATCGACGCATTGCCGCGGCTGGAAAAATCGCGCGTCTGCGCTCCGCCGCGCGTGTCGAGCGCGGATGCACTGCTGCGGCCGCCCATGTCGCGCCCGCCGCCATAGTCGCCGCGTCCGCCCGCCGCGTCGCGCGTGCCGGCCGACGCCCGGCCGGCGTCGCGGCCCGGGACGTCGCGCGCGCTGACGTCGCCGCGCTGGATCGACTCGCGGCCGGCGTCGGCGCGCCCGCGGAACGCGTCGCGCGATGCGGCATCGGCCGCCTGGCCACGGCCGTACTGCTTGGCGACTCCCTGGTCGCGGTAGGGGACGGCGCCGCGATGGTCGACGTTGTGGTTCCAGTTGCCGTTGCTGATGTTCGTCCGGTTGAAGTTGTTGTAGCGGTTCACGTTGACGTTGACGTCGCCGCGGCCCCAGTTGACGTTGCCCCACAGCGCGCCGCCGACGATCACGCCCGCGGTGAAGCCCAGCAGCGCGCCGCCGGCCACGTAGCCCGGCGGGTACCAGTAATAGGGCGGATACGTCGGGTACGGCCACGCGCCGTAGACGACGGTCGGGTTGTACGTCGGCACGTAGACGACCTCGGGGTTGGTCGGCTCGATCTTGATGATCGTCGTGTTGTTCTCGGTCGCCGTGACGACCTTCTGCTCCTTCGTGTCCTTGAGCGCGCCCTGCTGCTGCGCCTTCGTGCGCAGCGACTGCGCGGTCGCGAGCACGTCCTGCTGCTGCGCGAGGAACGCGTCGCCCAGCTTCTGCGTCCAGTCGATCTTCTCGCTCATCATCGTCAGCACCTGCGGGAACACCGTCAGCGACTTGACGGCCGGGTCCCACCGCTGCGACTGCAGCGCGTCCTCCAGCGCCTTGTCCTTGAGCCCGGGGTTCGCCTTGACCCAGCGCTCGGCCTCGACGACCTCGAGCGGGTACGTCGCCGCCATCAGCACCTGCGAGAGCAGCGCGTCCGGATACAGCGCGATCGGCGCCAGCAGCTGCTCGAGCTCCTGCTGCGAGAACGACTTGGCGCCCGCGGCGGGCGCCGCCGCCTGCGGCGGCTGCATCGCCGGCGCCGGCGTCGCGGGCTGCTGCGCGGGCACCGGGAACGCCAGCGCCGCGCTGACCACGACTGCGATGGACGACCTCGGGAGCTTCATGGCATGTCCTTTCGGAACCGGTTGTCGACGTGCGATCCGTGGCCGCGGGCTTACTTGATCGTGTACCCGCGCCCTTCCATGCAGGCGGCGAAGGCGCGCCAGAACGTGTTCATCGTCTGCTGCTGTTGCTGGACCGCCGCCTGGTTCTGCGCCTGCTGGTTCTGGCGGGCGCGGGCGCCGCCGGCCATCGTACCTGCGGCGGCGCCGACCCCGGCGCCGGTGCCGGCGTCGCCGGCGATGCCGCCGATCACGGCGCCGCCGACCGCGCCGCGCGCCGCGCCGCGCAGGCGCTCGCCGCCGCCGGTGGCCGGACCGGTCTGCTGCGGCGGCGGCGCGGAAGCGGCGACCGGGTCGATGCCCGTGTTGGTCTTGGCCCACGCCATGCACTGGCCGTCGTCCTTCTGTTGCTGCTGGGCGCTCTGGCCCTTTGCGGGATAGACGATCGGCTTTTGCGCGACAGCGGCGGTGGACGCAACGGCAAGCGCACCGGCAGCGGCGCAGGCGAGGAATCGGTTCATGGGGGATCGCGGGTCGGGTTGGGGAGGGGTGATGCGGGCCGGCGCGGGGCGGGCAACGAGATTCTACCGCCGAGCGCCCACCCGGCCCAACGGCCATGCCATGCACGATAAACGCCTTACGCCGGGAAGGCGTTGACGCGCCGCATTTGCTAGGATGACTGCAGGGAAAAGCGATCGCGGAAGAGGAGATCGTCGATGCGCTCGAAGCTGACGATGTGGATCCTGATCGCCGCCGTCGGCGGCGTGCTCGCCGGCTACGCCGCGCACGAGCTGGCCGGCGACGCGGCGACGACCGCGACGCTCGCCGGCTACTTCTCGGTGCTGGCCGACATCTTCCTGCGGCTCATCAAGATGATCATCGCGCCGCTCGTGTTCTCCACGGTGGTCGCGGGCATCGCCGGCACCGGCGACGCGAAGACCGTCGGCCGCATCGGCGTGAAGGCGCTGGGATGGTTCATCACGGCGTCCGTCGTGTCGCTGCTGCTCGGCATGACGCTCGCCAACCTGTTCCAGCCGGGCGCCAACCTCGCGATGCCGCTGCCCGACACGCACGCGGCGACCAACCTCAAGACCGGCGGGCTGTCGCTGAAGGAGTTCATCGTCCACGTCTTCCCGAAGAGCTTCTTCGAGGCGATGGCGACCAACGAAATCCTGCAGATCCTCGTGTTCAGCCTGTTCTTCGGCTTCGCGCTCACCGGGCTGAAGCGGGGCGCGGCGGTCACGCTGACGAAGTTCATCGACGAGCTCGCGCACGCGATGCTGAAGCTCACCGAGTACGTGATGCTGTTCGCGCCGCTGGGCGTGTTCGGCGCGGTGGCCGCCGCGATCACGACGCAGGGCATCGGCGTGCTCGCCACCTACGGCAAGTTCATCGGCACGTTCTACCTGGCGCTCGTCGTGCTGTGGTGCGTGCTCATCGGCGCCGGCTTCGCGTTCCTCGGGCCGCGCGTGTTCGCGCTCCTGAAGTCCGTGCGCGAGCCGATGATCATCGCGTTCACGACGGCGAGCAGCGAGGCCGCGTACCCCAAGCTGATGGAGCGCCTCGACCGGTTCGGCGTCAACGAGCGCGTGACGGCGCTGACGCTGCCGCTCGGCTACTCGTTCAACCTCGACGGCTCGATGGTGTACCAGGCGTTCGCCGCGCTGTTCATCGCGCAGGCGTACGGCATCGAGATGAGCTTCGGCCAGCAGGTCACGCTGCTGCTCGTCATGATGGTGTCGTCGAAGGGCGTGGCCGGCGTGCCGCGCGCGTCGCTGGTCGTCGTCGCGGCGACGCTGCCGCTGTTCGGGCTTCCGGAGGCGGGGCTCCTGCTCATCATGGGCATCGACCACTTCCTCGACATGGGCCGCACGGCGACCAACGTCATCGGCAACGGCATCGCGACGGCCGTCGTCGCGAAGTGGGAGGGCGCGCTGGGGCCCCCGCTGTCCGAGGACGCGAACGTGCTGGCCGTCGCGCCGCCGGGAAAAGCGGAGGCATGAGCGCAAGCGCACGCGTCGTGGCCGCGCTCGCGGCCGCGTGCGTCGCCTTGGCGGCGCCCGCGGAGGCGCGCGAGTGGCCGGACGCGCTCACCGGTGCGCTCGCGCGGATCAAGGCGACGGGCACCGTCCGGGTCGGCTACCGCGAGAATGCGGTCCCGTTCTCGTACGTCGGCCCCGACGGCAGGCCGATCGGTTACTCGCTCGACCTCTGCCACGCGATCGTGGCCACCATCGCGGAGGACCTCGGCACGACGCCGCGCGTCGAGTACGTGCGTGTCACCGCGCAGGATCGCATCGAGCGCGTGGTTTCGGGCGCGGTCGACCTCGAGTGCGGTGCGACGACGATCACCGGCGAGCGCCGGCAGCGCGCGGCGTTCTCGCCGGTCGTCTTCGTCACCGGCACGCGGCTCGCCGTGCCACGCGACAGCGCCGTGCGCGATGTGGCGGCGCTCGCCGGCCGGCGCGTGGCCGTGGTCGGCGGCACGACCAACGAGGCGGCGATGCGCGAGGTCGACCGCCTGCGCAGGCTCTCGCTGACGTTCGTCGTCGCGACCGACTACCCGGACGCTCTGGCCCTCGTCGCCGGCGGGCGCGCGGACGCGCTGGCCGCCGACGAGGCGCTGCTGCGGGGCGTCCTCGCCGAGACGGGGAGGGCGGCCGACTTCCGCGTCGTCGGCGACCTGCTGTCGTTCGAGCCGTACGGCATCGTGTTCGCGCGCGACGATCCCGCGCTGGCCGACGCGGTCGAGCGCACGCTGCGCGCGCTCGCGGCGTCGCGCGAGATCGTGTGGATCTACGACCGCTGGTTCGTGCGGCCGCTGCCCGGCGGCCGCGTCGTCGGCATGCCGATGGGCGCGCAACTACGCCGCGCGTTCGAGCTGCTCGGTTTGCCGCCTGACTAACCTGCAGTGCTGGCTACTTCGCCGCCTGTTCCTTCTTCTTTTCCTCGGCGGCCTGCGCGGCCGCGTCGCCCGCCCGCTGCGTGTAGCCCTTGTCGGCCGTCGCGTTCTTGACGTTCTCGCGGCTCGCGGCGCGGCGCGCGGCACGCGCGGAGGCGCCGGTGCCTTCGGCCTGCGCGGCCTGCTCGCCGGCCCGTTGCGTGTAGCCCTTGTCGGCGGTGGTGCCGGCGACGTTCGCCTTGCTCGCTTCCCGGCGCGCGGAGCGCCCGGCGGCGCCCGTGCCTTCGGCCTGCGCGGCCTGCTCGCCGGCCCGTTGCGTGTAGCCCTTGTCGGCCGTCGCGGCTCCCACCTGGGCCTGCTTGGCCTTGTTCGTCGCGGCCTTGTCCTGCGCCGCGGCGGCCTGCGGTTTGGCTTCCGCAGCCTTGGCTTCCGGCGCGTTGGCGTCGGCGGCGGGGGCCGTTCCCTGCGCCATCGCCACGGAGGCGAACGCGCCGGCGACCAGTGCGATCAAAAGTTTGCTCATTGCGTGGTTCCTCGTGACGTGGTGGTACGGTATCCCGCGGGCGGTCAGAACATCACCTTCGCGAGCAGCAGGCCCGTGGTCACCGCACCCGCGGTGGCGACGAGACCCGGGATCATGAACGAGTGGTTGAGGATGTACTTGCCGATCTTCGTCGTGCCCGACAGGTCGAAGTTGATCGCCGCGATCAGCGAGCCGTACGTCGGGATGAAGAAGTAGCCGTTGACCGACGGGAACATCGCGATCAGGAACTGCGGCGGGATGCCGAGCGCCATCCCCAGCGGCATCAGCGCGCGCGTCGTCGCCGCCTGGCTGTACAGCAGCACCGACGCGAAGAACAGCCCGAACGCGAACGTCCAGGGCGCGGCCTCGGCCCACTTGCCGATCGCCGGCACGATCACGTCCTTGTGGGCGGCGATGAAGCTGTCGCCCAGCCACGCGAGCCCGAAGATGCCGATGACGGCGACCACGCCGGCCTTCAGCGTCGGCGTCTTCGGCACCTCGTCGACGTTCACCTTGGTGACGAGCAGCATGACCGCGGCCACCGAGAGCATCACGATCTCGATGACGATCGGCATCGCGAGCGCGCTCTTGGCGCCGGGCAGCGTGCGCAGCGCGGGGAAGAAGCCGAACAGCACGACCAGCGCGACGCCGGCGAGGAACAGGAACGCGGAGGCCTTCGCCGCGGGCGCGAGCGGCGGCCGCTGCTCGGGCGGCTTCGGCGCCGGGATCGTGCCCGCCGCGAGCTTCGCCTGGTACTCGGAATCGTCGGCCAGGTCCTTGCCGACGAACATCGACGCGATCGCCGCGAGCAGGACGCCGGTCAGCGTGGCCGGCACGCAGATCATCAGGATCTGCGGCAGGCCCCACGCGGTGACCCCCTTCTCGGCGAACAGGCCGATCATCGCGGCCGTCGCGGCGGCGACCGGGCTCGCCGTGATCGCCTGCTGCGACGCGATCGTCGCGACCGCCATCGGCCGCTCGGGCCGCACGCCGCTCTGGTGCGCCGTCTCGTAGATCACCGGCAGCAGCGGGTAGACGATGTGGCCGGTGCCGGCGACGAACGTGAAGCTCCACGTGGTCAGCGGCGCGACGATCGTCACGTACTTCGGGTTGGCGCGGATGATTCGCTCGGCGATCCGCACCAGGAAGTCGATGCCGCCGGCGGCGTCCATCACCGACGCGGCCATGATCACCGCGAGGATGATCAGCATCACGTCGATCGGCGGCGACGTCGGGTTGACGCCGAACGCCGCGACCAGCACGAGCAGGCCGACGGCGCCCCACAGGCCGAGGCCGACGCCGGAGAAGCGCGCGCCCATCCAGATGGCGGCGAGCACGACGACGAACTGCAGGAAGATGGAAAGTGTCATGGCGGCGCTCCTTCAGGTGCGCACGGCTTGCCCTACTGCTCGAACTTCGGGCTGATCAGGTTCTCGAACGAGAACGTCTCGTCCCACTTCTCCTGCGACATGAGCTTGCGCTCCTTGACGACGATGTCGTGCAGCGACTTGCCGGTCTCGTAGCCCTCGCGCGCGATCTCCGCGCACTGCTTGTAGCCCAGCGACGGCTTCAACACCGTGACGATGCCGAGCGAGTTCAGCACCATGTCGCGCGACCGCTCGGCGTTGGCCGTGATGCCGTCGATGCAGTGGACGCGCAGGCTGTCGACGGCGTTCTCCATCGTCGAGATCGACGTGAACAGCGCGAGCGTGATCACCGGCTCCATCACGTTCAGCTGCAGCTGGCCGGCCGACGCCGCGAGCGTCACCGTGAGGTCGAGGCCGATCACGAGGAAGCCGACCTGGTTCACCACTTCCGGCATCACCGGGTTCACCTTGCCCGGCATGATCGAGCTGCCCGGCTGCATCTGCGGCAGGTTGATCTCGTTCAAGCCGCAGCGCGGGCCCGACGCCAGCAGCCGGATGTCGTTGCAGATCTTCGTGAGCTTCGCCGACGTGCGCTTGAGCACGCCCGACAGCAGCACGTAGGCGCCGGTGTCCGACGTCGCCTCGATCAGGTCGCCGGCGAGGATGAACTTCGTCCCGGTGATCTCCGACAGGTAACTCGTCGCGAGCTCGGGGTAGCCCGGGTGCGCGGTCACCGTCGTGC
>JAYRNW010000239.1:0-10688 GCA_041911995.1 Casimicrobiaceae bacterium
GCCGTGCCGCTGCGCGCGCCGCGGCCCACGCTCGCGGCCACGATCGAGGGCTCGCCGCCCGTGCTGCAGCTGACGTTCGGCGCCGCATGCGGGGGCACGCCGTGCGCGGTCGACGACCGCTACGTCGGTGCGCTGCGCCTGACGGCGACGGTCGCCGACGTCGACGTCGGCATGCACTTTGCCGCGGACCGTGCGGCCGGCACGGCGCGCCTGACCGCGCTGCCCGCCGACCTGGCCGACGGGCCCGCGCTCGTCGCGACGGTGACCGACGTCTACGGGGTGGCGTCGGAACCCGTTGCGGTCGCGCTGCCGCTGTCCGGTCGCATCCGTCCGAAGGCCAACGCGCTGCCGTCGGTCACCGTCACGGCGCCGGCCAACAACGCGAAGTTCGTGGCACCGGCATCCGTCTCGATCACGGCGAGCGCTTCCGACAGCGACGGGACCGTCGCCAAGGTCGAGTTCCTGCGCGACGGCGTGCTGCTCGCCACGGACACGACCGCGCCGTACGCGTACACGTGGGCCGGCGTGCCGGTCGGCACCTACCAGCTCGCCGCGCGGGCCTACGACAACGCCGGCGGCGTCACCACGTCGGCGCCGGTGACGATCGACGTGAAGGCGAACGTGTCGCCGGCGGTGGCGATCACCGCGCCCGCGAACAACGCCTCCTTCACGGCGCCGGCGACGATCGCGATCGCGGCCACGGCGACGGATGCCGACGGCACGATCGCGAAGGTCGAGTTCTACCAGGGCGCGACGAAGCTCGCGACCGACACGACGGCGCCGTACGCGTACACCTGGAGCGGCGTCGCCGGCGGCACGTACAGCCTCACGGCGAAGGCGACCGACGACAAGGGCGCGGTGACGACGTCGGCCGCCGTCACCGTCAAGGTCAACAAGCCGCCGACGGTGAGCATCACGGCGCCCGCGAACAACGCGAGCTTCGTGGCGCCCGCGAACGTCACGATCCAGGCGACGGCCGCCGACGCCGACGGCACCGTCGCGAAGGTCGAGTTCCTGCGCGACGGCGCGCTGCTCGGCACCGACACGGCGTCCCCGTACGCGTACGCGTGGAACGGCGTGCCGACGGGCACGTACACGCTCACGGCGCGGGCGACCGACAACGCCGGCGCGGCGACGACCTCGGCGCCGGTCACCGTGAAGGTCGCGGCGAACGTGCCGCCCGCGGTCGCGCTCACGGCGCCCGCCGGCGGGTCGCAGCTCGTGTCCGGCGTGCCGGTCGCGTTCGCGGCGAACGCGACGGACGCCGACGGGACGGTCGCCAGGGTCGAGTTCTATGCCAACGATGGCAGCGTGAACCGGAAGCTCGGCACGGACACCACGGCGCCGTACGCGCTGACGGCGCTGCTCGACGTCGGCACGTTCGCGCTCACGGCGGTGGCGACCGACAACCTGGGCGCGACGACGCTTTCCGCGCCCGTCACCGTCACCAGCGTCGCGAACCGGCTGCCGGAAGTCGCGCTCACCGCGCCGGCCGACGGCCAGACCATCGTGTCGGCGGCGCCGCCCGACATCGTGCTCAAGGCGACCGCCGCGGATCCGGACGGCAGGATCGTCGCCGTGCGCTTCTACGTGTGGTCGTATCCGTACGACGAGGCGGTGCCCCCGGTGCTGCTCGCGACGGTCGGGGCGCCGCCGTACGAGTGGACGTGGCGGTCGGTGCCGCACACGGACCCGGCGGTCTCCACGCTCGAGCACTACGAGATCTGGGCCGAGGCGACCGACGACGCCGGCGCGGTGACCGGATCGAACGCGGCCATCGTCAAGGTGCTCGCGAGCGTGCCGCGGACGGTGGCCATCGCCGAGCCGTTCGGGCCGACGGCCGCGTACGGCCTCTACTACAACGCGCCGGCGACCGTCGTGTTCCGCGCGGTGCCGAGCCAGTATCCGGGCAGCGCACCGATCGCGCGCATGGACTTCCTCGCCGACGGCGCGCCGATCGGGACGGTGACCGCCGCCAACGCGGCGGACGGCGGATACGCGATCGTCTGGCGCAACGTCGGACTCGGTGCGCGCAGCGTCGTCGCGCGCGCCGTCGAGGCGGACGGCACGACGACCGACTCCGATCCGGTCCGCATCGTGGTCGTCGCGCCGAACCAGCGGCCGGCGGTCGCGCTCACGGCGCCCGCCGACGGCCAGTCGTTCGCGCCGCTCATGGGCGTGGCGGCGATGGCGCTCGCCGCGACGGCGTCGGACGCCGACGGCAGCGTCGTCGCCGTGAACTTCCGCGACAACGGCCGCACGGTCGCGAGCGCGGCCACCGCGCCGTACGCCGGATCCTTCACCGCGCAACCGGGGCTGCACGTCGTCGAAGCGGTCGCCGTCGACGACCGCGGCGCCGAGACGCCGTCGCGCCCCGCATTCACGTACGTGCCGGTCGCGCGCCGCGCGCCGCTCGTCGTCGTGACGAGCCCCGCGGTGAACGCCACGATCGCCGCGGGGACCCCGTTCACGCTGGCGGCGGACGCCGTCGCCCCCGACGGCGACGTCGCGATGGTGACGTTCTACCGCGGCCCGTACCAGATCGCGCAGAAGACCGCGCCGCCGTGGAGCGTCACGACGTCGCTGGGCGAGGGCGTCCACCTGCTGCGCGCCGTGGCGTCGTCGGCGTTCGCGCCCGACACGTGGTCGGCGCCGGTGGCCCTCAACGTCACCGCGGGCAGCGGCATCGTGCCCACGGTGGGACTCGCGGCGCCCGCCGACGGCGACGTGTTCCTCGCACCGGCGACCATCGCGCTGGCGGTGACCGTTGCCGATCCGCAGGCGCGGATCGTCGGCGTCGACTACGTCGCCGGCACGCAGGCGATCGCCACGACGGCGCAGGCGCCGTGGGCGGGCACGTGGAGCAACGTGCCGTCCGGCACGTACGAGTTGCTGGCGGTGGGCCGGTTCGACGCCAACACGAAGAGCACGACGTCGCGCCCGCGGAGCGTCTCGGTGCGCCAGACCGAGTTCGTCGAGTTCGTCGCACCCGGCGCCGGCGCGTCGTTCGGCCCCGGCGAGCCGATCGTGCTCACCGGCCGCGCCGGGTTGCGCAAGGGTGTCGCACGCATCGAGTTCGTCGCCGACGGCGCCGTGCTGGGCAGCGTCAGCGTCGCCGGTGCGCCGACGGTGGCGACCGCCGCGTTCACGTGGAACGGCGCGGCGGTCGGCGCGCACGCCGTCGAGGCGCGCGCCTACGCCGCCGACGGGTCCGGCGCGACGATGCTGCCGATCACGGTCGCCGTGGCCAGCCTGGCGGTCGCCGTCGTCGAGCCGTACGCCGGGGAAGTCCACGTCGCGCCGGCCGCCGTGCGCATCGCGGCGGACGCCGTCGCCGGTGCAGGCGCCATCGCGGGCGTGGACGTCTACGGCGACGGCGCGCTGCTGGGCAGCCGGACGGCCGCGCCGTGGGTGTTCGCGTGGCCGGGCGTGCCGGCCGGCGCGCACATGGTGTCGGCGCGCGTGCGCGACGCCGCGGGCAATCACGCGTGGTCGGATGCCGTGGCCGTATCGGTGGTCGCCGGACTCGCGCTCGCCGTGGACGCCGGCGTGGACGGCCGCAGCGTCGCGGACGACGTCGTGTCGTTCGAAGGGACCGTGCAGGCGCCGGACAACGCCGCGGTCATCGTCGACGGCCGGCTCGCGCCGCACGACCGCGCCGGCCGGTTCTTCGCGAACGCGGTCGCGCTGAAGCCGGGCGCGAACACGGTGACGATCACCGTGAATGCGCAGGACGCGCCGCCGCTCACGCGCACCATTGCCGTGACCAGCACCGGCGCCGCGCCGTTCCGGGTCTGGCTCGACGAGGCCGAAGGGCTGGCGCCGTTCACGACCAACCTCGGCATCGTCAACCGCGGCAACGTCGCGTTCGAGCGCGTCGAGATCGACGTGCAGGACGACGGGACGCCGGATGTCGTGCTGGCGACGCTGGCCGACGGCGAGGCGCGCGTGGCGCTCACGTTCGCGACGCCGGGCATCCACACGGTGCGCGTCACCGTGTTCGGCGGCGGCAGCAGCGTCCTGTACCGGACCGTGCTGAAGGCCAAGGCGACCGCGCCCGCGCACCTGGGCGCGAGGGTCGTCGGCGTCTACCGCAGCCTGACCGAGCGACTGTCCGCCGGCGACGCGGCCGGCGCGCTCGCGCACTTCACCGGCGATGCGCGCGGTCGCTACGGCGACGTGTTCGCCGCCCTCGCCGGAACGCTGCCCGACGCGACGGCCGCGCTGGGCACGCCGGTCGACGGCGTGCTGAGCGGCGAGTGGGCCGAGCTCACGCTGCTGCGCCCGGCGGCCGACGGCGACCGGCTCTTCATGCTCTACCTGCTGCGCGGCGGCGACGGCCTGTGGCGCGTCGACGGCATGTGACCGGACGGCACGCTACGTCCGCGCCGGCCGCCGTCGGGCGTCGTCGCCGATGGCGCGGCGACGGCGCGCGCTACCGCGCCGCGGCGCGGCGCAGGATCTCGTCGCGGATCTCGCCGTACTGCTTGCGCGTCTGCGCGGCGATGAGCGCGGGGCCGATCACCGGCGGCACCCACTGCGCGGGCGTGTACGTGCCCGCGTGGACGACGTGCAGCACGGGCCCGCGCTGCTCGAGGCGCGTCGTGAACGCCGCCGGCCGCATGTCGCCGCTCACGATGCGCGAGCGGATCTCGTCCTGCGGGACGAGCTCGACCTCGCGCAGGTTGGCGAACGCGAGCGTGAACGGGCCGAGCGCGGCCTTGCCCTTCTGGAACACCTGCACGCGGTTGCCGAAGCGCACGCGCACCACGCTCTGCTCGAGGCTGGAGACGAACCGCGCCATGCCGTCGTAGTCGGTGAGGACGTCCCACGCGACGGCACGCGGCGCCTGCACGGGGCAGTCGACCTCGACGGCGACCGCGGGCCCGTCCTTCCGCACGTTGACGACGATGTCGTCGGTGGCGCCGGCCTCAACGGCGACCGCGGCAGCATGAGCGCCGAACGCCGCGGCGGCGAGCAGCGCGGCGGCCAGGCGGACGATCGCGGGCATCGACGACGCCGTGGCGGCGGCGTGCGGGCGGGGCGCGGCAGGGGCGGCGGTGGGCATCGGCGTCCAGTGTAGACGCGGGCGCGAAGCCCCGCCAACGATCGGGATGGCGTGCCCGCCGCGGCTGCGGCGCCGGGCCACTGCGCGTTGGTGTCGGCGCGGCCGTGCGAGTGCGCCCGATTCCGCCGGCGCGCCGCCGGCCGCTATACTGACGGCTCCACCCGTTGCTTCGACGACCGATGGCGGAAGCCGACCCGCGCGACCCGCTCGCGCTGCCCGATCTCGCCGCGATCCGCGCGGCGCACGCGCGCATCGCGCCGTACGTGCACCGGACGCCGGTGCTCACCTGCCGCTCGCTCGACGCGATCGCCGGCGCGCGGCTCTATTTCAAGTGCGAGAACCTGCAGAAGGTCGGCGCGTTCAAGGCGCGCGGCGCGTGCAACGCGGTGATGGCGCTCGCCCCGGAGGTCGCGGCGCGCGGCGTGGTCACGCACTCGTCCGGCAACCACGGTGCGGCGCTCGCGTACGCGGCGCAGCGGCGGGGGATCCCGGCGCACGTCGTGATGCCGGAGGACGCGCCGAAGATCAAGGTCGCCAACGTCGCGGGCTTCGGCGCGCACGTGCACTTCTGCGCGCCCACGCTGGTCGCGCGCGTCGAGACGTGCGCGACGCTCGAGCGAACGACCGGCGCCACGCTGATCCACCCGTACGACGACGCCGCCGTCATCGCGGGGCAGGGGACCGCCGCGCTCGAGTTCCTGGAAGCGGTTCCCGAGCTCGACGTCGTCGTGGCGCCGGTGGGCGGCGGCGGGTTGCTGTCCGGCACCGCGATCGCCGCGCGGGGCGTGAAGCCGGCGATCACCGTGCTGGGCGCGGAGCCCGCGGGCGCCGACGACGCCGCGCGCAGCTTCGCCACCGGCGTGCTGCAGGCGATGGCGCACCCGCGCACGATCGCGGACGGCCTGCGCGGCGCGCTGTCGGAGCGCACGCTGCGCGCGCTGCGCGCCCACGTCGCGGCGATCGGCACCTGCAGCGAGGAGGCGATCGTCGCCGCGATGCGCACGACCTGGGAGCGCATGAAGATCGTGATCGAGCCGTCCTCGGCGGTGCCGCTGGCGGCGATCCTCGAGCGCACGCTCGACGTCGCCGGCGAGCGCGTCGGCGTGATCGTCACCGGCGGCAACGTCGACCTCGACCGCCTGCCCTGGCAGGCGTAACGCGCGCGGCGGCCGCGCGCGCCGTCAGCGCGCGCCAGCGATCGTTTCCCGCAGCGCGTTGAACACGCCCGGCGCGGCGGCGATCACGTCGGTGGCGCGCAGCACCTGCGTGCCGCCGGCGAAGTCGCCGACGCGGCCGCCCGCCTCGCGGACGAGCAGCAATCCCGCCGCGATGTCCCACGCCTGCACGCCCATCAGCCAGAAGCCGTCGAGCCGCCCGGCGGCGACGTGCGCGAGGTCGAGCGCGCCCGAGCCCGCGTCGCGCACACCCGCGCAGCGCCCGGCGACGGCCGCGTGCGTCGCGAGGTACGCGGGCAGCCGTGGGCTTTCGCGCGGCGGCATCGCGGTGCCGACCAGCGCGGCCGGCAGGTCGAGGCAGCCGGACACGTGCACCTGCGCGCCGTTGCAGTACGCGCCCTTGCCGCGCGCGGCGGTGAACAGCTCGTCGTGCACCGGGTCGAGCACGACCGCGTGCGTGATGTCGGCGCCTTGCGCGAGCGCGATCGCCACCGCGCAGTACGGATAGCCGTGCACGAAGTTGACCGTGCCATCGAGCGGATCGACGATCCACTTGTAGCCGCCGCCCTCGCGCGCGCCCGCGATGTGCCCGGACTCCTCGCCCAGGATCGCGTGGTCGGGGAACGCGGCGCGTATCGCGGCGACGATCGCATCCTCGGCCTCCATGTCGGCGCCGGTGAGGAGCTTGCCGTGCTCCTTCGAGAACGTCGGCAGGCGCTTCAAGTCGCGCGCGGCGTCCACGAGGATGCTCGCGGCGGTGCGCGCCGCCCGGACGGCGACGGCGAGGACCGGGTCGTTGGCGATGGTCATGGTCTGGCTCCCGGCGTCAATCCGGATCGGGCGCGGGATTCGCGCGCGCGTTCGCGGCCTCGGGCGGCGGCACGTACCGCGCCATGAAGCGACGGTCGATCCGGTCCTTCCAGCGCCAGACCCAGTCGCCCTCGGCGGCGAACGGCCCGCGCGACGCGATCGCGTGCCGGCCGCCGGTCGTGATCAGCGCGAGCGTCCGGCGCTGCGGCACGTAGGTCGTCAGCGGCACGCCGTGCGCGGCGCGCCGCAGGTTCGCGGCGAGCGGCGGGCCGTGGCGCACGGCGAACACGCCGGACTTCGGCCGCGGATGGCCGACCTGCGTCGCGCAGTCGCCGGCGGCGAACACGAACGGGTGCGACGGCGAGCGCAGGCTTGCGTCCACCTGCACGAAGCCGCGCTCGTCGCACGCCAGGCCCGCGTTCGCCGGCCACGGCTGCGCGGACGCGGAGGTCGCCCAGACGATCCGGTCGGCGGCGATGCGGCGGCCGTCGGCGACGACGACGCTGCCCGGCTCCACCGCGGTGGCCGGGCTCGCGAGGTGCAGCACGACGCCGCGCTCGACGAGGATGC
This sequence comes from Casimicrobiaceae bacterium, assembly GCA_041911995.1. Lineage (GTDB taxonomy): Bacteria > Pseudomonadota > Gammaproteobacteria > Burkholderiales > Casimicrobiaceae > VBCG01. The sequence continues at coordinate 7,624 of JAYRNW010000239.1, forward strand.
GGCCCATCCGCGCGCGGACCACCGGCGGATGCTGCGGCAGCAGGTGCGGCTGGCCGGTGACCAGCGCGAAGCGCGGCGCGTCGGCGCCGAGCGCCGCCGCCAGCCGGTGCTGCATCGCGAGCAGGATCTCGGTGCCGCCGGCGCCGCCGCCGACCACGGCGATCGTGCGCACGGAACCCGCCGCCGCCTCGGCCTGCATGCGCTCCCACGCGGCCAGAAACGCCGCGACCGGCTTCACGCCCTGCGCCAGCGTGCGCGCGCCGGGGACGCGCGCGTCCGGGGCCGACCCGACGTCCAGCGACAGCAGGTCGAACGGCTCGTGCAGGCCGGAAGCCAGCGTCACCGTCTTCGTGTACGTGTCGAGCGCGGCCACGCGGTCGACGACGAGGCGCGCGCCTGCCCACTGCGCGAGCGGGCCCAGCGCGATGTGCGCTTCCTCGTGCGTATAGAGGCCGCCGACGAGCCCGGGCAGCATCCCCGAATACGGCGTGAGCGGCTCCGGCGACACCAGCGTCAGCGCGACGCCGGCGTCGGGCTGCAGCGCGAAGCGGCGCAGCACCTCGACGTGGCTGTGGCCGCCGCCGACCAGCAGAATGCGTTGCGGACGGGTCTTCATGGCGCGAATGCGCGAGGGGCGGAGGAAGCCACGGTCCGGTGTCGTGCGCGGCGCGCGGGTTACGGCGGGAGGCGCGCCGCCTATGCTACACGCACGCACCGTCGCCCGGCGCCGGCGGCACCGAATGCTGCGGCGCGCAACCGGCGCGCGCCCCCGATCGCATTGCCGCCGCGCGGTCGGCGCAGTATCCTCACGCGTTCGTCGTTCCCGAGCTTCGCCTGCACCGGCGCCGCAATGCGCCGGCCCTCGTCAAGGAGATCCCCCGTGTCCGTGCAACTCTCGCTGACCGTCAACGGCAGGAAGGTGACCGCCGCCGTCGACGCGCGCACGCTGCTCGTCGAGTTCCTGCGCAACGACCTCTCGCTCACCGGCACCCACGTCGGCTGCGACACCGGCCAGTGCGGCGCCTGCACCGTGCTGCTCGACGGCCGCGCGGTGAAGGCGTGCAACGTGCTCGCCGCGCAGGCGAACGGCGCCGCGGTCGTCACCATCGAGGGGCTCGCGGCGGCCGACGGCACGCTGCATCCGATGCAGGCGGCGTTCAAGGAGTGCCACGGGCTGCAGTGCGGGTTCTGCACGCCGGGCATGGTGATGAGCGCGGTCGACCTCGTTGCGCGGCACCCGAAGCCCGACGAGAAGACGATCCGCGAGGAGCTCGAGGGCAACCTGTGCCGGTGCACCGGCTATCACAACATCGTCAAGGCGGTGGCGCAGGGCGCCGCCGCCATGGCGAAGTAGGAGGCCGCGATGGGCGCCAACGACACCGGCCTCATCGGCCAGGCGATCCGCCGCAAGGAGGACGTGCGGTTCCTCACCGGCGTGGGCCAGTACACGGACGACGTCAACCCTCCGCACCACACGCACGCGTACTTCCTGCGCTCGCCGCACGCGCACGCGAAGATCCGCAGGATCGACACCGCGAAGGCGAAGGCCGCGCCGGGCGTCGTCGCCGTGTTCACCGGCGCCGACCTCGAAGGCGTGGGCGGCCTGCCCTGCGGCTGGCTCATCACGGGCACCGACGGCAAGCCGATGAACGAGCCGCCGCACCCGGTGCTCGCGCAGGGCAAGGTGCGCCACGTCGGCGACCCGGTCGCGCTGATCGTCGCCGAGTCGCCGCACGAGGCGAAGGACGCCGCGGAGCTGGTCGACGTCGACTACGACGTGCTGCCGGCGGTCGTCGGCTGCGTGGACGCGCTGAAGCCCGGCGCGCCGCAGATCCACGAGCAGGCGCCCGGCAACAAGTGCTACACGTGGGCGCTGGGCGACAAGGCCGCGGTCGACGCGGCGTTCGCCAAGGCCGCGCACGTCGCGAAGGTCGACATCGTCAACAACCGGCTGGTGCCGAACGCGATCGAGCCGCGCGCCGCGGTGGCGTCCTACAGCCGCGCCGACGACTCGTACACGCTGTACGTCGCCAACCAGAACCCGCACGTCGAGCGGCTGCTGATGACGGCGTTCGTGCTCGGCCTGCCGGAGACGCGCGTGCGCGTGATCGCCCCCGACGTCGGCGGCGGCTTCGGCTCCAAGATCTACCTGTACGCCGAAGAGACGGCGATGGTGTGGGCGTCCAAGCGCGTGAACCGGCCGATCAAGTGGGCCGCCGAGCGCGGCGAGGCGTTCGTTTCCGACGCGCACGGCCGCGACCACGTGACGCACGCCGAGCTCGCGTGCGACCGCGACGGCAAGTTCCTCGCGATGCGCGTCGTGACGACGGCGAACATGGGCGCGTACCTGTCGACGTTCGCGTCGTGCATCCCGACGATCCTGTACGCGACGCTGCTCGCCGGCCAGTACACCACGCCGGTCATCTGGTGCGAGGTGACGGCGTCGTTCACCAACACGGTCCCGGTCGACGCGTACCGCGGCGCCGGCCGTCCCGAGGCGACGTTCGTCGTCGAGCGGCTCGTGCACCAGGCGGGCGTCGACCTCAAGATCCCGCAGGACGAGATCCGCCGCCGCAACTTCATCCGCACGTTCCCGTACGCAACGCCGGTGGCGCTCACCTACGACACGGGCAACTACGACGCCACGCTCGACGGCGCGATCAAGGCGGCCGACGTCGCCGGCTTCGCCGCGCGCAAGGCGGAGGCGGCCAGGCGGGGCAAGCTGCGCGGCATCGGGTACGCGTCGTACATCGAGGCCTGCGGGCTCGCGCCGTCGAACGTCGCCGGCGCGCTGGGCGCCCGCGCCGGCCTGTTCGAGGCCGGCGAGGTGCGCGTCAACCCCACCGGCGGCGTGACGGTGTTCACGGGCTCGCACAGCCACGGGCAGGGCCACGAGACGACGTTCGCGCAGGTGGTCGCCGCGAAGCTCGGCATCGACATCGCCAACGTCGAGGTCGTGCACGGCGACACCGTGCTCATCCCGTTCGGCATGGGCACGTACGGGTCGCGGTCGCTCGCCGTGGGCGGCACCGCGATCGTGAAGGCGGTGGACAAGGTGATCGCCA
>JAYRNW010000240.1:0-4508 GCA_041911995.1 Casimicrobiaceae bacterium
CGCCGTTGATCTGCGCCTCGATCGGCGCGGCGACCGAGTCGGCGAGCGTCTTCGAGTCGGCGCCCGGGTAGGTCGCCTGCACGGTGACCTGCACCGGCGTGATCGTCGGGTACTGCGCGACCGGCAGCTGCGTCATCGCGACCAGCCCGGCGAGTGCGATGACGATCGCGACGACCGCGGCGAAGATCGGCCGCTCGACGAAGAACCGGGAGAACATGGCGCGCGGCCGCTACTGCGCGACGACGATGTCGACGCGGCGCGCCTCGTCGTCGCGGCCGCTGCCGGTGACGCGCTCCGGCGGCACCAGCCGGACGCGCTCCGGCTTGATGCCCGCGGCGACCAGCGCGTCGCGTACCGCCTGCGCGCGGCGCTTGGCGAGGTCGACGTTGGCGGCCGCGTTCCCGTCGGCGTCGGCATAGCCGGTGATCGTGAGGACCGTGCCGATGCCCATCGTCGTGGCGGCCGCCATCCGCACGGCCGTCGAGCCGTTGGCGTCGAGCGTCGCCTGCCCCTTCGCGAAGTAGACGGGCATCGTCGCGCCGGAGCGGGGCGCCAGCGCGCGCGCGGCCTCCGCGGTCGCCGGTGGCGCCTTGGCGGCCGCGGCCGGCGCCGGTGTGTACGGCGTCGCCGTGACCGCCGCGCCCTCGGCCAGGCGCACGCCGCCGTCGACGACGACGCGGTCGCCGGTGTCGAGCCCGTCGGCGACCAGCCAGCCATCCCCCTTCCAGTCGCCGACGACGATCGGCCGCAGCTCGGCCTTGTTGTCCTTGTTCACGACCCAGACGAAGTGGCCCTTCGCGCCCTGCTGGACCGCGCGCTGCGGCACGACGATCGCGTTCGGGTACACGGCGCCCTTCAGCCGCACGCGCACGTACTGGTTCGGCCGCAGCGCGCCGGCCGGGTTGCCGACGGTCGCGCGCAGCAGGAACGTGCCGGTCTGCGGGTTGTACGACGGGTCGGCGAACGTGATGCGGCCCGTGTACGGGAACAGCGTGCCGTCGACCATCTCGATCTCGACGGTGAACTCGCCGCCGGGCGGCAGCCGCAGCCGGCCGCGGCGTACCTCACCGCGCACGCGCTCGAGCTCGTTCTCCGAGATGCTGAAGTTGATCCACATCGGCGAGAGCACCGACACGGTCGTCAGCAGCGAGTTCTGCGGATTGAGGTACGTGCCGTCGGCGACCGCCGCGAAGCTCGATACGCCGTCCACCGGCGAGCGGATCGTCGTGTACGAGAGATTGAGCTGCGCCTCGGTGAGCTGCGCCTTCGACTGCTCGACCGCCGCGGCCGACTGGTCGAACTGGCCCTGCGCGTCGTCCAGGTCCTTCTGCGACAGCGCCTTCTGCTGGGCGAGCGGCTTCGTGCGTTCGAGGTTGGCCTTGGCGACCGCGTTCGCCGCCTGGTTGCGCTGCAGCGCGGCGTTCTGCGCGTCGACCTGCGCCTGGAACGGCTTCGGGTCCATCCGGAACAGCACCTGGCCTGCCTTGACCAGCGAGCCCTCGACGTAGACGCGCTTGTCGAGGAAGCCCGACACCCGCGCCTGGATGTTCACGGCCTGCGAGCTCTGCGTCTGCGCGACGTAGACGGCGGTGACGGGAACGTCGCCGCGCTGGACGGTCAGCACCGTTACGGTCGGCGGCGCCTTCTCGGGCGCCTTGGGCGCTTCGCGGCCGCAGCCGGCGACGAGCGCGGCGCAGGCGACGCAGGCGAGGACCGCGACGCGGGCGCAGCGGCGCGGGGCGAGCGGAATCGGCATGGCGAAGACGGGGCGGGTGGCGACGAGATTCCCGCACGGCGCAGCGCGGGGCGCCCCGGGCGGGCGCGCCCGATTTTTACCGCAACTGCGCGGGTTTGTCGAACGCCGCGGCGCCGTTCAGCGCACGACGGCCGACGCGTCGCCGGTGACCGTCGGAATGGCGGGCATGAAGCTTCCGCCGAGCGCGAGATGCAGGTTGACGCGCTGGACCAGCCGCTCGGCCTGCACGCGCAGCCGCGCGGCGCGCGCGGTGTGGACGGCAAGCTGTTGCTGCTGGACGGCGCGCAGGTCGCCCGACCCGACGCGGTAGCGGACGTTGGCGAGCTCGAGCGCGCGCTCGTTCTCGCGCACGGCGCGCTCGAGGATGCGCTCGCGGTCGGTCGCGGCCGCGCTGCCGGCCAGCGCGTTCTCGACCTCGCCGAACGCGCGCGCGCCGACGCGGCCGTAGTCGGCGATCGCGCCCTGCTGCTCGGCGGTGCGCGCGTCGACCTGCGCCTGCAGCAGGCCGCCGAGGAAGACCGGCTGCACCAGCCCCACGCCGAAGCTCACCACCGGGTTGTTGCGCTCCTGCAGCACGAACATCTCGGAGGAGATCGACGTGAGGTTCGCGACCAGCGTGACGCGCGGCAGCCGCGCGGCCTTCGCTTCCTCGGTCTTGTAGAACGCCATCGCCACGCGCCGCTCGGCCGCGACGACGTCCGGGCGCCGCTCGAGGAGCTCGGACGGGACGCCCGCCGGCACGTCGCCGGCCCACGCGGGCAGCCTCGGGCCGACCGCGATCGCCGCCGCCGGGTAGCGGCCGGCGAGCGTCTCGAGCGCGCGCACGGCGTTCGCGTACGCGAGGTCGAGCCCGCGCATCGTGTCGCGCAGCGACTCGACGCTGGCCTGCGCGAGCGCGACGTCGTACGCGTCGCCGTTGCCCACACGCTCCCGCTCGCGGGCGAGCGCGGCGAGCTGCTCGGCCGCCACGAGCATGGACTCGGTCTGCGCCCACTGCAGCCGCGCCTCGACGGCCGTGAGCCACGCCTTGACCACCAGCGCCGCGACCGACTGCCGTGCGTACTCGGTGTCCAGCCGTGCCGCCTCGAACTGCAGCTCGGTCGACCGCGCGGCGGCGCGGATGCGCCCCCACAGGTCGAGCTCCCACGCCGCGAACAGCCCGACCCCCTGGATGCCGGACGAGTCGCCGCTCATCTTGCCGCCGCCGCGCGCGACGAGGTTCACCTGCGGCCACAGCGGCGCCTGCGCGGCGGCGACGTACGCGCCCGCGGTGTCGACGCGGGTCCACGCGACGCGCAGATCCATGTTGAACGCGAGCGCCTCGGCGACCAGCGCCTTCAGCAGCGGCTCGTCGAGGCCGGCGAGCCAGTCGTCGGCGACGGTGCCGGGCGCGGCCGGCGCGCCCGTCCACTGCGCCGGCGGCCTGACGTTCGGCAGCGCCGCCTGCTGCGTGTCGGCGCGCAGCGGTGCGTCCTTGAGCGCGCACGCCGACAGCGCGAGCGCGCAGGCGGCGGCGAGAAGGGCGGTGCGGCGCATCGCCTCAGTGCAGCTTCAGCACCAGGAAGTTGAGGTAGGACCCGACGCGGATGATCACCTTGCGCAGGATGTGCACGGCCGCGCCGTGCTCGGTGTAGATCGCGGCGGCGCCCGCGGCGCCGGCGGCGAGGAAGACCTCCTTGTCCTTGTCCGCCACGTCGAACTTGACGGCGAAGCGCTGCGGCGGCGCCGTCAGCACGCCGGTCATCGGGATGGATCCGCTCGGCGTGAGCTGCCCGGCGCCGCTCGCCCAGATCACCGAGTCGACCTTGCCCTTGACGATGCGGCCGGGCAGCGTCTCCAGCGCGAATTCGGCTTCGTTGCCCGGCGCGACCTGGTGCAGCTCGTTCTGGCGGAAGAGTGCGACCACGCTGCCGGTGGTCTCGACCAGCGTCATCACGGGCGCGACGGGCAGCGCGGCGACGAATCCGCCGGGCCGCAGCTGCAGGTTGACGACGTAGCAGTCGCACGGCGAGCGGGTGGTCGTCTGGTCGAGGTCCCACTCGGCGTTCTCGAGCTGCGCGCGGATCTGCGCGACCTGCGCCAGCTCGCCGCCGCTCTTCGCGCCGAGCTTCTGCAGCACCTGCCCGCGCCCCGCGACGGCCTGCCCCTCGGCGGCGCGCGCCTGCGCCTCGACGCTGCGCGCGGACTCGAGCTGCCCGGTGAGCTCGGCGAGACTGGCCTCCGCCTGCTCGAGGTCGAACTTGTTGCCGGCCCCGGTCGTGGCGAGCTCGCGGTACTGCGCGACGCGCTTGCGTGCGAGGTCGAGCTTCGCGTTGACCTCGGAGATCCGCGCCGTCGCCTGCGCGATGGCGCCGCGCGCCTCGACGATCTTCGCGTCCGCGCCCTTCAGCTGCTCCTGCAGTTCCTTCTCGCCGCCGAGTGCGGCGGCGAGCTGCGCCTTCAGCGTGTCGACCTGCTGCTGGTACGGCGTCGGGTCGATGCGGAACAGCACGTCGCCCTTGCGCACCGGCCGGTTGCCTTCCTCGATCGGCACCTCGATGACGCGCCCGCGCACCTGCGAGACGATCGGCACCGTGTAGCGGAACACGCGCAGGTCCGACGACGACGGCGCGACGACGTTGAGCGACAGGATCAGCGCCGTCAGGCCGACGATCGGGATGACGACGACCGTGACCTGCGAGTAGATGTTCCACGGCAGCCACTTGAACTTGATGAAGATCAGCCAGACGAAGAACGAGTAGATGCCGAGCAG
>JAYRNW010000241.1:0-2177 GCA_041911995.1 Casimicrobiaceae bacterium
ATCGCGCGCGCGATCTCCTCCGCGCGCCGCGCGACCGGCAGCTCGGGCGGATAGACGAAGCGGGGCTTGCCCTGCGCGCGCGCCGCCCGCCGGGCCACCGACTTGTCGAGCTCCGCCGCGATCCGCGCCCACTCGGCCGCCGGCGCGCGCCGCGCCTGCGCCTGTCCGATCCGGCGCGCGAGGCGCTGCGCGTCGGCCGCCATGGCGAGCGGCAGGCGCGCGGCGAGTTCGGCGTGGTTCGCGGTCATCGGGACGGAAAAGGCGTCGGCCGGGCGGCCGCGCGGCCGGCCGCGGCGGGCGGCGCCGGGACGGGCGGCGCGAATTCTACCGCGCCGCTGCGCGCTTTCAGTATCATCTGCGCCTTGCGGGCGCCCGCCTCCCGGCGCGCCCATCGACGACCCGGAGGTCACCTCATGCGCCATTCCGCATCCCACGCCCCCACGCGCACGCTCCTCGCGACGGCGCTCGCCGCGGTCCTGGCCTTCGCCGCCGTCGCCGCCGACGCGGTCACGCTGCGCTGGGCCGGCCGCGGCGACATGCAGACGACGGACCCGCACTCGCAGAACGAGGGGCTCACCAACAACATCAACAGCCTGATCTACGAGTTCCTCGTCGACCGCGACAAGGAGCTGGGGCTGCGCCCGGCGCTCGCCGAGTCCTGGACGCAGGTCAACCCGACGACGTGGCGCGTCAAGCTGCGCGGCGGCGTGAAGTTCCACGACGGCACGCCGTTCACCGCCGACGACGTGCTGTTCAGCTACGAGCGCGCGCGTTCCGACACGTCGCAGCTGCGCGCCTACGCGAACGCCGCCGGCATGCCGAAGAAGATCGACGACCTGACCGTCGAGTTCGCGACCAACGGCCCCAACCCGATCTTCCTCGAGCACCTCGCCACGATCAACATCATGTCGAAGGCGTGGTGCGAGAAGAACAAGTGCCAGAAGCCGCAGAACTTCGCGGCGAAGGAGGACATGATCACGGCCCGCGAGGCCAACGGGACCGGCCCGTACTCGCTGGTGTCGCGGCAGCCGGACGTCAAGACCGTCCTCAAGAAGAACCCGAACTGGTGGGGGATCAGGACCGGGCTCTTCGACGGCAACATCGACGACGTCGTCTACACGCCGATCGTGTCGGACGCCACGCGCGTCGCGGCGCTCATCTCCGGCGAGGTCGACCTCATCAACGACCCGCCGGTGCAGGACGTGCCGCGGCTCGCGCAGACGCCGAACATCAAGGTCATCGAGGGCGTCGAGAACCGGATCGTCTTCATCGGCATGGACCAGGCGCGCGACGAGCTCCTCTACTCGAACGTGAAGGGCAAGAACCCGTTCAAGGACGTGCGCGTCCGGCAGGCGCTCTACCAGGCGGTCGACATCGACGCGATCAACAAGAACACGATGCGCGGGCTCTCGAAGCCCACGGGGGCGATCCTGCCGTCGCCCAAGACCTCGACGCCGGAGATCGAGAAGCGGCTGCCGTACGACCGCGAGAAGGCGAAGAAGCTGCTCGCCGACGCCGGCTATCCCAACGGCTTCGAGGTGACGCTCGACTGCCCGAACAACCGCTACGTGAACGACGAGCGGATCTGCCAGGCGCTGGCGGCGATGTGGTCGCAGGTGGGCGTCGCGACCAAGGTCAACGCGATGCCGCGCGCGCTGTACTTCCCGAAGCTCGAGAAGACGGACACCAGCCTCTACATGCTGGGCTGGGGCGGCGCGTCGACCGACGGCATCTTCACGCTGCAGCCGGTGCTCTCGTCGTACAACGGCAAGGGCGACGGCGACTTCAACTACGGCCGCTACACCAACGCGAAGGTCAACGAGCTGACGGCGAAGGTCAAGGTCGACATGAACCCGCAGGAGCGGCTGGGCCTCATCCGCGAGGCGCTGCTCGCGCAGAACGCGGAAGTCAACCTGATCCCGCTGCACCGGCAGGTGATTCCGTGGGCGTCGCGCAGCAACGTCACCGTCGTGCACCGGTCCGACAACTTCGTCACTCCTTACTGGACAACTTTGAAGTAACGTCCGCAAATCGCGCTTCGGGCTGCTACGCAGCCGCTCGTGCGATTTGCGGCCGAGGGCCTCGAAAAACGGCGCGGGTAGGTGGCCGGCAGCCGTGAACCAGAAAAGGGGCCCGCGGCCCCCCGCCCTTGTCGCCGGAACCGCCAGGAGCGCGCG
>JAYRNW010000242.1:0-13107 GCA_041911995.1 Casimicrobiaceae bacterium
AGGCGCGGCGGCAGAAGCTCGTCGCCGACCTCAAGCTCGATGCGAGCCAGCAGGCGCGCCTGGACGAGATCTTCGCCGAGTCGCGCACGAAGTTCGCCGAGCTGCGCGAGGTTCCCGAGTCCGACCGCCGCACGCGCGGCGAGCGGCTGCGCGCCGAGGTGCGGCAGAAGATCAACTCGATGCTGAACGCCGAGCAGCAGAAGGTCTACGCGGAGATCGTCGCCGCCGAGACCGGGCGGGCCGCCGCGGGCAGCGGCCGCGTGTTCGTACTCGGGCCCGACGCGAAGCCGCTGGAGGTGAAGCTGCGGCTGGGACTCACCGACGGCAACGCGACGGAGGTCGTCGCAGGCGACGTCGGCGAGGGTACCGAGGTGATCGTCGGCACCGTGGCCGCCGGCGCGGCGAAGTCGCCGTCGGGCGGCGCGCCGCGGCTGCCCTTCTAGTTAAGTAGGGTCAGAGACGACTTTCGTGGTGCGATTCGACTGGAGCGCGACGCCTGGCACTAAAGTCGTATCTGACCCTACATAGTCCCATGCTGATCGAGACGCACGACCTGACGAAGGTCTACCACCTCGGCGAGACCGACGTGCACGCGTTGGCCGGCGTCTCGGTCGCGATCGCCGAGGGCGAGTTCGTCGCGGTGATGGGCCCGTCCGGGTCCGGCAAGTCGACGTTCATGAACGTCATCGGCTGCCTCGACGTCCCGACGTCCGGCACCTACCGCTTCGCCGGCGAGGACGTGGCGGGGCTGTCGACCGACGCGCTCGCCGGCATCCGCAACCGCTCGATCGGCTTCGTGTTCCAGCAGTTCAACCTGCTGCCCCGGACCGCCGCGGTCGAGAACGTCGAGCTGCCGCTTCTCTACAGCGGCGTGCCCGCGCACGAGCGGCGCGAGCGGGCCATGCGCAAGCTCGCGCAGGTCGGCCTGAGCGAGCGCGCCGGCCACCATCCGGCGCAGCTCTCCGGCGGCCAGCAGCAGCGCGTCGCCATCGCCCGCGCGCTGGTCAACGATCCGAAGCTCATCCTCGCCGACGAGCCGACCGGCGCGCTCGACTCCGCGACGAGCCTCGAGGTCATGGCGCTGCTGCAGGAACTGAACCGCTCGGGCATCACGATCGTCGTCGTCACGCACGAGCAGGACATCGCGACGTTCGCATCCCGGCTGATCGCGTTCCGCGACGGTCGCATCCGGTCCGACACGCGCAACGTGCCGGCCGACGCGCGCGCCGCCCTCGCGGCGCGCCACGGTGCGGCGGCGGACGCCGCTTCCGCAGCCGTCCCGCCGTCCGCCGCAGCGGCACCCGCTCCGGAGGCACGCGCATGAACTTCCTCGCAACACTCCGGGTCGCGCTGGCCGCGCTGCGCGTGAACAAGATGCGCTCCGCGCTGACGATGCTCGGCATCATCATCGGCGTCGGCGCCGTGATCACGATGGTCGCGGTGGGCGGCGGCGCGCAGGCGCGCGTCGAAGACCAGATCAAGAGCCTGGGCTCGAACCTCATCATCGTGCTGTCCGGCAACTTCACGCTGGGCGGCGCACGCCAGGGCTCGGGCAGCCAGCTCACGATCACCGAGGACGACGCGTACGCGCTGCAGCGCGAGGTACAGGGCGTGCAGGCGGCGGCGCCATCGCTGCGCGGCAGCGGCCAGGTCGTGTTCGGCAACAGCAACTGGGCGACGCAGATCCAGGGCACGACGCCGGAGTTCCTCGAGGCGCGGCAATGGGAAGTGGTGTCGGGCAAGGGCCTCGACCAGTCGCATGTCGACTCGGCGGCGAAGGTCGTGCTGCTCGGCCAGACCGTCGCGAAGTCGCTGTTCGGCGAGGCGGACCCGGTCGGCGAGACCGTGCGCATCCGGCGCGTGCCGCACCAGGTGATCGGCCTGCTCGACCGCAAGGGCCAGAGCATGATCGGGCAGGACCAGGACGACCTCGTGCTGATCCCGATCACGACGGCGCGCAAGCGCGTGCTCGGCGGCCAGCAGGTCAAGAGCCGCAACGTGCAGTCGATCACCGTGCGCGCGCGCGACGGCGCCGACATGCCGCAGGTCGAGCAGGAGATGCGCGACCTCCTGCGGCAGCGACACAAGCTGTCGGCGAACCAGGAGGACGACTTCTTCCTGCGCAACCTCTCGGAGGTGCTCGCCGCGCAGGAGGCGTCGTCGAAGGTGCTCGCGTACCTGCTCGCGGCGATCGCGTCGGTGTCGCTCGTCGTCGGCGGCATCGGCATCATGAACATCATGCTGGTGTCGGTCACCGAGCGGACCCGCGAGATCGGGCTGCGCATGGCGGTCGGCGCGCGCGGCCGCGACATCCTGACGCAGTTCCTGGTCGAGGCGGTGACGCTCGCGCTGATTGGCGGCCTCGTCGGCATCGTGATCGGCGGCGCGGCGTCGCTCGCGGTCGGCGAGCTCGCCGGCTGGCGCACCGAGATCAACCCCGCCTCCGTCGTGCTCGCCGTCGGCTTCTCCGGCGCGATCGGCGTGTTCTTCGGGTTCTATCCGGCGCGCAAGGCCGCGCACCTGGCGCCGATCGACGCGCTGCGGCACGAGTAGGACGCGCGGCCCCGCGCGGGCCGCCGCCTGGCCGACGAACGGCGCGAAACCTGTCAGTTCTGACAGTAGCGGCCGGTTCCGGATCGCCGCATAGTCACTCCGCCGGCCGCGCGCCGGGCGCCACGGAGGACGCCATGAAGATACTCGTCGTCGACGACCACCCGCTGATCCTGCAGGCGCTCGCGCAGGTGCTGCCGGAGCTCGACGACGGGCTCGAGTTCCTGGGCGCCCGCGACCGCGGCGAGACGCTGGCGATGCTCGCCCGCCACCCGGATTGCGCGCTGGTGCTGCTCGACCTCGCGCTGCCGGGCGCGCACGGCTTGGACCTGCTCGCCGAGCTGCGGCGCGACTTCCCGCGGCTGCCCGTCGTCGTGCTGTCGGCCACCCACCATCGCGCGACGATCGGCGCCGCGCTCGCCGCGGGCGCGCGCGGGTTCGTCGCGAAGACCGCGGACCCGCTGGAGCTGCTCGACGCGGTGCGCTCGGTGCTCGCCGGCCGCCGGCACGTGACGCGCGACGTCGCGCCGACGCGTGTGTCGGCGATCGACGGCGTGCCGCTCGACTTCCTGGGCCTGACGCAGCGGCAGAGCGAGGTGATGCTGCTGCTCGCGCAGGGCAAGCCGAACAAGCTCATCTGCCGCGACCTGAAGCTCGCCGAGGGCACGGTCAAGGTGCACGTCAGCGCGATCCTGCGCGCGCTCAACGTCCACTCGCGCGCGCAGGTGGTCGTCGAGCTCGCGAAGCGCGGGATCCGCGTCGAGCGTCCCGCGCTCCACGACTGACGGCGCCCGACCGCCGCGAGGCCGCCGCGTGACCACGCCTGCCGCGCTCGCGCCCGCGCTCCTCGCGCGTGCCCGCGCCGACCAGGTGGCGCAGCTCTACGCCGGCTGGCACCGGACGTCGGTGTCGATGCTGCTGGGCGCAGCGCTGCTGTGCCTCGTGCTGTGGGCCGAGGCCTCGCCGTGGGCGATGGCCGCGTGGGTCGCGCTCGTCGTGGCAAACCAGGCGTGGCGCGGGCTGCTCGTGCGCGCGTGGACGCGCGCGCGGCCGGGCATCGACGCGACGCGGCGCTGGGGCCGCTACTGGTCGCTCGGGTCGGCGCTGGCGGGCGCGCTGTGGGGACTGGCCGCGCTGGTCATGTACCCGGCCTCGCCGCCGCACCAGGCGTTGCTCATCGTCTGCGTGTTCGGCGCGGTGCTGGGCGGCCTCAACCTCACCGCCGTCTACCGGCCATCGTTCTACGGCTTCGCGCTGCCGGCGCTCGTCCCGCTGATCGCGCGCGTCGCGCTCGAAGGCGACCAGGTGCACCTGTACACGGCGCTCGTGATGGCGGTGGTGCTGGGCTTCATCCTCGCCTTCGGGCACCAGCTGAACGACGTGCTGACGCGCGCGCTGGCGATGCGCTACGAGAACGTCGACCTGATCGCCGAGCTCAAGGGCAAGTCGCGCGCCGCGCACGAGGCGCGCGCCGCCGCCGAGGCGGCCAACCGCTCGAAGAGCCAGCTGCTCGCCGCGGCCAGCCACGACCTGCGGCAGCCGCTGCACGCGCTCGGGCTGTACACGGCGGCGCTCGCGGCGCGCGCCGGCGGCGCCGAATGGCGTCCGCTGGTCGACAACGTGCGCCGCGCCGTGGCGGCGCTCGAGGGCCAGTTCGCGCAGCTGCTCGACCTGTCGCGGCTGGAAGCGGGCGCCATGACGCCGGCGCACGCGCGGGTCGCCGTCGGCCCGCTGCTCGCGCGCGTCGTCGGCGAGCTGCAGCCCCAGGCCGACGCGCGCGGGCTGGCGCTGCGCGTCGCCGCCACGCGCATCGCCGTGCACAGCGACGCGGCGATGCTCGAGCGCATCGTCCGCAACCTCGTCGCCAACGCGATCCGCTACACGGAAGCTGGCGGCGTGCTGATCGGCACGCGGCTGCGCGGCGCCGACGTCGCGATCGACGTGATCGACACCGGCGTCGGCATTCCCGCCGCGCATCACGGGCGGATCTTCGAGGAGTTCTACCAGATCCGCGACGGCGGCAGCGACCGGGCGCACGGCGGCATGGGGCTGGGGCTCGCGATCGTCCGCCGGCTGGCCGCCCTGCTCGGCCACCGGATCGAGGTCGCCTCCCGCGTCGGCCGCGGCTCGCGCTTCTCGGTCCTCGCGCCGCGCGCGTCCGCGACCGCCCCGCGCGCCACCCGTGCCGGCGAGCGCCGACCGATGCTCGTGCCGCATCCGCACCCGGCGACGATCGCCGGCGCGCTGGTCGCCGTCATCGACGACGACCCGGCTTCGCTCGACGCGATGGCCGCGCTGTTCACGACGTGGGGCGCGCGCGTCGCCAGCGGTGCCGACGCCGACGCCGTGCTCGCGGCGATCGGCGACGCCGAGCGTTACCCGGACCTCGCGATCGCCGACCTCCGGCTGGCCGCGGGCGACCGCGGCACCGACGCCGTCCGTCGCCTGCGCGACGAGCTCGGCATCGAGGTCCCCGCGCTGCTCGTGTCCGGCGACTTGAGCCCGGCCGCGGAGCGCGACGCGCGCAACGCCGGTCTCGTGCTGCTGCCGAAGCCGGTCGTCCCGACCGTCCTGCACGCGCTGGCGGCGGCGCTGCTCGCGCGCGGGTGCGACGAGGCGGCGGCCTGACGGCGCAAGCCCGGCGCGCCCAAAAAATTCGGGCGGGCCGCGGCGCAGGCGGCCCGCCCGAAGGCGGAGGAGCAGCGGAAGAACGGAACCCGCTACAGCATGAAGCCCAGGTTCTTGGTCGAGAAGTTCGCGAGGTTGGGGAATACCTGGTCGATGTCCGATTGCGGCATGCCGAGCCACGCGCCGAGCGTCGAGCCCACCTGGTCGATCGACGTCGTCGGGATCCACGAACCGTTGCTGCCGGCGTCGTCCGGGCCCGAACGCACGAGTTGCGGAAACGTGCCGTACATGTTGCCGCCCTTGACCGTCCCGCCGACGACCACGTGATGGCTGCCCCAGGCGTGATCGACACCGTTGCCCGCATTGCCGATGAACGTGCGGTTGAAGTCCGACATCGTGAACTGCACGACGTCGTTGGCGATGCCTGCGGCCACCGTGTAGTCGTAGAACGCCTTCATCGCCGGGAACAGCTGGTTGAAGAGGTTCGTCTGGTTGGTCACCGTGTTCGTGTGCGTATCGTAGCCGCCCATGCTCACGAAGAAGAACTGCCGCTTGACGCCGGTCGTCCCGCGGCCCTCGATCAGCCGTGCCACCTGCCGCAACTGCTGCGCGATGCCGGTGTTGAGCAGCGTGCCGTTGACCGTGAACGCGTTCTGAATGACCGTCGGCAGCGTCGCCGTCAAGATCGGGTTGGCCGTGGCATTCGCGGTCAGGGCCTTGTCCATTACGCTGGCGCTGCCCCCGATCACCTGGTTGGACGATGCCTTTGACGCCGCGACCAGAGACACCAGGGCGTTGAAGCGCGCCGTCGACACCGCGTCCGCCGCCTGGCCGGACACCGCGACGCCGCCATTCTGCGGAATCACGAGCGGCGCGGTCGTGGATCCGGTGGTGTAGAGCTGCGAGCCCGACACCGAGACCGCCGACGGGATGAGGCCCCCGGCGTTGGCGGCGACCAGCAGGTCGGACATGCGTCCGCCCCATCCGGTCCGCACCGGCGCGTTCTGCACCAGACCGGAGTACTGGTCCTGCTGGTCGGAATGCGAGAACAGGTTCGGGGGCCGGCCCTGGCCCGACTGGTATTGCGCTTTCGTCAGCGGCTGCACCAGCGTCCCGCCGTTGGCGATGACGGCCATCTTGCCAGCCGTGTACACCGGCGCGAGCGGGGCCATGCTCGGGTGGAACCCGAAATCCTTGGCGTGGCTCGGCGCGTTGAACTGGATCAGCTGTGCCTGCGTCAGCGCGACGTTCGACGCGGCCGTCCGCACGGCGGCGTACTGCGCGTAGTCCGTGTACGGCACGATCATGTTGTTCGCATCGCTGCCGCCGAACAGGAATACGCACACCATCGCCCGGTACGGAGGCCCGCCCTGGGCCGATGCGCTCTGGATGCCCCAGGTGCCAAGGTTTCCGGCGAGAGCGGTCGCGGTGAGGGCGCCCGTGGAGGTCAGGAACTTCCGGCGATTGGTATTCATGTCAGTGCTGAACCTGGTAGTCGTACGATGAAGCCATCAGGTAGACGGCCATTCTGGCGCGGGCCGTCCGCTCGGCTGCCGTGGGAGGACTGCTCAAGGTGATCGCATTCACCGCCGTCACGATCGTCGGCTCCAGCGCAGCGGGGAACTGCCCGCCCGCCAGTACCTTGTTGATCTGCGTGACCATCGCCGCCGGGGTATCGGCGAGCGGCTCGAACTGCTGCAGGAACAGCCGCGTGCCGGTCGCCGTCGGAATCGTCGTGTCGGGGTTGTAGCCCTGATAGACGAGCCGGTAGACGAGGTTCGCACGACCGACCGCCGTCACCGTCGTGTGAATGCCGAACTCCGGCCCCAGGATTGCCGTGCCGGGGACCTTGGCATCCGGCATGAAGTAGTTGAACACCGTCGGCGAATAGTACGGCCGCTGGCCGAGCGCGCCGGTCGCCCCCTCCAGGAGGTTGCCGTCGGTCAGCCCCGACAGCGCGCGCAGCATGCCCGTCACCATCAGCACGGGCTCGCGCAACTGGCCGTAGTCCGCGGCGTTCTTCGCCGGCCCGCGCGCTTCCGCGTCGAGCAGGACCGCCTTCACGACGGCCGCGAGATCGCCACGGACGTTGCTGCCGTTGTTGTCGAAGACGCCGGCAACGCGGGCGACGTAAGCCGGCGACGGATTGCCGGTGACGAGCCGCTGGATCAGCTGCTTCGCTACGAACGGCCCCGTGTTCGGGTGCATGAACACGTTGCGCACGGCGGCGTCGACGTCCTGCTGAGGCGTCTGGCCGGCCGGCAAAGTCGTGCCGTTGAGCAGCGTCTTCGCGTTGGGATCGTGCCCGGTCGTGTTGGTCGTCGGATACGTGACCATCGGCGCTCCGTAGTAACGGCCCTGCTTGCCGTTGGCCGGCCCCGCGGGATTGGCCGCGCTCGAGTACGTGTATCCCGTGAACACCCGCGCGAACTCGGCGATCTCGGTCTGGCCGTAAGTCGGGATCGGATGGTTCTGCGCGTCCAGAATGTGCGAACCATCGAGGTTGAGCTCGTACAGGCCGACCGAGAACAGCTGCATGATTTCGCGCGCGTAGTTCTCGTTCGGCACGCGGGACCCCGCCGGACGGTCGTTGTTGACCATGTCGAGGTAGTTGCCCATCGCCGGGTTGTACGTCACCTTGCGCAGCAGCGACTCGTAGTTCCCGAACGCCTCCTGGAACATGATGTTCTGGAAGCGGGACATCACGTGCGCGAACGAGAGGTCCGGCTCGTTGGCCGACGTGACGACGATCTGGGACAGCGCCCAGGCCACACGCTGGCGCAACTGGTCCGGCGCAGTCACCGCATTGGCGAAGAAGTCGCGCTGCACCATCGCGAGCGTAAGGTGGTCACGCGCGCAGATGGCCTGCGGCGAATCGCCCGGATAGTTGCCGCCGCTCGGCATCGTCGTCGTACAGTCCGCGGTCGTCGCAAGCTGGATCCGGTTGTACTTGGCGTCCGGATAGCCGGAGATCGGCTGGCTCATCTGGTCGTTGATCCAGCCGGCGATGCCGAGCGCATTGACGCGCGCGGCCTCGGCCTGCGACGCACCGAACGTCGCCTGGTTCAGCAGGCGCCACACGTCGGGATCGGTCGTCGCGACCGCCGGCGCATTCTGGACCACGGCGCGCTGCACGAGCGTGGACGTCGTCTGGTTCAGCGAGTCGGTGACGACCGCGTAGAAGTCGTAGTTGCCCGGGTTGTTCAGCGTGGCGGTCGTCGTGTACGGCGACGCGGTGTCGTCGAACAGCAGCGCCCCGTTCATGTAGAACGACACCTTCGACACCGTGGCGCCGGTCTGCGTCGCCGTGGCGGTTCCGGTGAGCGTCACCGTGGAGCCCGGCGTGAACAGCGTGTTCGACAGCGCCAGCGTGATCCGCGGCGGCGTGAACACCGGCTGGCCGCCTCCCGTCGCCGTGATCGTCACGGCGTTGGAGGTCGTCACGGCACCGACGTTGTCGTACGCCTTCGCCGTGAACGTGAAGGTCCCGGCGGCGGAAGGCGTGAACGCGTACGAATAGGGCGCGGTCGTGTCGGTCGACGCGAGCGTCGCGCCGTTGTAGAACTCGACCTTGGCGATCGTCCCGTCGCTGTCGGCGGCCGTGGCGGTCAACGTCGTCGCGGTGCCGACCGGGACGCTCGCTGCCGATGCGGCCAGCGACACCGTGGGCGGGACGTTGGCGGTGGTGGTGGCGGTGACCGTCACCGGCGTGGACGTCGTCTGCGCGTTCAGGTTGTCGAAGGCGACGGCCGTCAGCGTGTACGAGCCGACCGCGGCCGGCTGGAAGTTGTACGTGTACGGCGCACTGCTGACCGTCCCGAGCGGCGTCGCACCGTTATAGAACGTGACGCGTGACACCGTACCGTCCGCATCGCTGGCGGTCGCGGTGAGCACCGAAGTGCCGCCGACGACGACCGACGTCGGCGACGCGTTCAGCGAGACGGTCGGCGGCTGGTTCGCGACGCCGGTGGCCAACACGACGACAGCGTTTGACGTCGTCTGGACGTTGTTGCTGTCGAGCACGACGGCGGTCAGCGTCGAGGCCCCGGGTGCCGACGGCCGGAAGTTGAAGACATAGGGCGCCGACGTCACTTCGCCCAGGAGGCTCGCGCCGGAGTAGAACCGCACGCTCGTCACCGTCGGCGGCGCGGCCCCGCCCGCCATGATCGTGACGGTCGCAGTGAGAACGCTCGAGCCCCCGACAGCGACGACGGTCGGCGCCGCGGAGAGCGTCACGACGGGCGCGTTGCCTACCGGGGCGGTCACCGACAGGACGACTGGATCGGAAACGGCGACGCCGCTGCCGAGAAGGTTGGCGCCGACCGCCGTCAGCGAGAACATGCCCGGCTTTGCGGGCATGTAGGAAATCGAGTACGGGGCGGAGCGAGCCACGCCGATCAGCGTCGACCCGTCGTAGAACATGACCTGTTTGATCGACCCTGCCGGATCGACGACCGAAGCGGTCAGCGTGACCGATGCGCCCGCCTGCACGGACGTCGGCGAAACGCTGAGCGAAACGGACGCGCTGAACACGCCCTGCGCCTGGGCGACGCTCGCCAAGGTTGCAGCCATGACCATCGTGACCAATGCCGCCGCTGCCCGCGACAACCACGCACGCGCCCGTGCCGCCCCTTGCTTCGCCACCCTGGTTTCGCCCTGCATCACCGGCCTCCGGACCTTGGTCGATGTTTCTCGTGGTGGGCGGGCCCCCGCCGCTGGCATGCGACCGCGCTCGTTTGCGACCCGCACGACGGCCCCCCCGTGTGCCGCGATTATTCCCGAGCAATTTTTTATTTTCAAGTCCTGTTTTCTAATTGGGCGACGAACGGTAGCAGGCGTCCGGCTTTTATGCAGACGCCATCTGAAGAAAATTATCTAACATGCTGTTTTATAATATATCTTATTTGCCAATGTCATACCGTGCTGTTCACTACCTTGCATCTTAATGACAGCGAGGCAGCTGCTGGCCGGCATATTTCTTGGCTTTCTGCGGGCTTCCGCAGTGCCCATTCGACGCCATCGCTCCGAGCGCCGGCGCGACGCTGTGCCAATCCGGACGCTTTATGACAAGGGAATATCCGGCGCCGCGCGCGGAAAGCCTGCGCCGGCCTTGGCGGGCGGACGCGTGCGCGCGACGGGCAGGCGCGCGCCGCCCTCGCGGCGCCCCGCCCAAAAAAACTGCCGCCCCGAGGGGCGGCAGTGCGTCCAGGCCGAACCTGCGAGGGGCGGGGTCAGTTCCCCCCGCCCGGCCCGCGCGACTGCATCCGCTCGCGGAACTTCTCGCGCATCGCCTCCATCCGCGCGACGCGCGCCTTCACCGCGTCGCGCACCACCACCTTCTGCGCCGGCGAGAACGACGCGTAGAGGGCGAGCCACTGGTCGCGCACCTGCTTGCGCAGCGTCTGGTTGCTCGCCTGCGCGGCGTCGGCGATCGTCGCCACCGCCGCGAAGTCGGGCTCGTTGCGCGCGAGCTCCGCGGTCAGCGTCTCGTGCACCTTTTCCATGTTTGCGCGCGCGGTGCCGCGGGCGGTCTTCGCCGCCGCCACGGCGCTGTCCCACGCCGCCTGCTGCGGCCCGGTGAGGTTCAGCTGCGCCTTCACCGACGCGAGCACGCCCTCGAACGCGAAGCCGCCGCCGGGGCCGGGGCCCGGCCCGTGCGGCTGCGCCACCGCGCCCTGCGCGGCGAGCGCGAGGATCGCCGCCGCCACCACGCCCGTCCATCCTGCACGACCGATCTTCATCGTCGCTTCCTTTCGTTCACGAGTTGCGGGAATTGTGCACCGCGTCCGGCATCGCTGCCGCCGGTTGCGCGGCTCATGGGTTCGAACCCGATTGTCGCCGCGCGTTCGCCGCAGCGTGCCCCCGTATTGCAACGGGACGTTGCAGGCCGTGCGCGGCCGTTACAATCCCTTACAGTTGCGCGCCGCCGTGCCGGCGCGCGAGCCGTTCTAATCGCATCCATGGGTGCCAACAAGTCCGGACCGCCGAAGATCCTCGTCGTCGACGACGACGTGCGGCTGCGCGACCTGCTGACGCGCTACCTGGGCGAGCAGGGCTTCCAGGTCGCGGCGCTGCCCGACGCCCGCGACCTCGACCGCAAGCTGCAACGCGACCCGCCTCACCTCATGGTGCTCGACCTCATGCTGCCCGGCGAGGACGGCCTGTCGGTGTGCCGCCGGCTGCGCGGTGCCGGCGAGAGCGTCCCGATCATCATGCTCACCGCGAAGGGCGAGGACGTCGACCGCATCCTCGGCCTGGAGATGGGTGCCGACGACTACCTCGGCAAGCCTTTCAATCCGCGCGAGCTCGTCGCCCGCATCCACGCCGTGCTGCGGCGCCACGGCGAGCACGCGGTGCCCGGCGCGCCGGCGGAGGAAGGGACGATCGCGTTCGGGCCGCACGCGCTGGACCTCGCCGCCCGCACGCTCCACTGCGACGGCCGCAGCGTCGCGCTCACGACGGGCGAGTTCTCGCTGCTGCGCGTGTTCGCGCAGCATCCGCGGCAGCCGCTGGCGCGCGAGAAGCTCATGATGCTCGCGCGCGGGCGCGACCACGAGGTGTTCGACCGCGCGATCGACGTGCAGGTGTCCCGCCTGCGCAAGCTGGTCGAGCCGGATCCGGCCAATCCCCGCTACATCCAGACGGTGTGGGGCTTCGGGTACGTCTACGTGCCGGATTCGCCCGCGGACGCCGCCGCCGGCACGCCGGACGCGCCCGCCGGCGATACGCCGTGAGCGCGGCCGGGTCGGCCGGGCGCCGCCGCGAGGTGCGGCCGTGACGCTGCTGCCGCGCTCGCTCTTCGGGCGGCTCGTCCTGCTGCTGGTCGCCGTCGTCGCGCTCGCGGTGCTGACGAGCGTCGTGATGTTCCGGATGGAGCGCTCGTCGCTCCTCAACCGGCAGCTGGGCGAAACGCGGCTCGTCCAGCTGCAGGCGATCCGCGCCGCGCTCGCCGGCGCCGACGGCCCGCAGCGCCGCGAGACGCTGGAGCGCCTGAGCGCCGAGTACGGCGTGCGGATCTTTCCCGAAACGGAGCGGCCGATGCGCGGGCAGCCTCCGGCCGGTCCGCTGATGGAGGAGCTGGCCGAGCGCCTGCGCGAGCGCCTCGGGCCGGAGACGGAAACCCGCTTCGCGCCGCGCGCGCAGATGCTGTTCGTGCGCGTCGTCGCGTCGGGAACGCCCTACTGGATCGGCATCCCGGTGCCGGCGCGGCCGCCCGCCGACGAGTTCCCGACGCGGGCGCTGGTCTGGACGCTGGTGGTGCTCGCGTTCCTGCTGGTCGCCGCGTACGGCTTCGCCCGCTACCTCGCGCGCCCGCTGCGCGAGCTGACCGGCGCCGTCGCGCGCGTCGGCCGCGGCGAGACGCCGCCGCCGCTGCCCGAGACCGGGCCTTCGGAGATCGCGGCGGTCAACCGCGGCTTCAACGCGATGACGGCGAGCCTGCGCCAGACCGAGCAGGACCGCGCCGTGCTGCTCGCGGGCGTCTCGCACGACCTGCGCACGCCGCTCGCGCGGCTGCGGCTCGGCATCGAGATGGGATTGCGCGACGAGTCGCTGCGCCCGGGCATGGTGGCCGACATCGACGAGATGGACCGCATCATCGGGCAGTTCCTCGACTTCGCGCGCGGCGACCTGACGCCGACGCTCGAGATCGCGGACCTGAACGAAGTCGTCGGCGCCTGCGTCGACCGCTACGCGCGCGCCGGCAAGCCGGTGCGCTTCGTCGCCGGCCGCCTGCCGCGGCTGCCGCTCAAGCCGACCGCGGTGTCGCGCCTCGTCGCGAACCTCGTCGACAACGCGCTCGCGTATGGCGCGCCGCCCGTGGAGGTCGTCACCTCGGAGGCCGGCGGCTTCGCGACGATCGAGGTGCGCGACCGGGGCCCGGGGATCCCGCCCGGCGAGGTCGAGCGGTTGAAGCGACCGTTCACGCGG
>JAYRNW010000243.1:0-4652 GCA_041911995.1 Casimicrobiaceae bacterium
CCAGGACCACGGCCAGTCGCCGGCCGTGTGCGAATCCGCGATGAGGCTCGGCTTCTCGTCGGTGATGATGGATGGCTCGCTCAAAGAGGACGGCAAGTCGATCGCCGACTACGACTACAACGTCGGCGTGACGCGGAAGGTCGTCGACATGGCGCACGCGATCGGCGTCACCGTCGAAGGCGAGCTGGGGTGCCTGGGCTCGCTCGAGACGATGATGGGCGACAAGGAGGACGGCCACGGCGCGGAAGGCGCGATGACGCGCGAGATGCTGCTGACCGACCCCGACCAGGCCGCCGACTTCGTGAAGTCCACGCAGCTCGACGCGCTGGCGATCGCGATCGGCACGTCGCACGGCGCGTACAAGTTCTCGCGCAAGCCGACCGGCGACATCCTCGCGATCGACCGGATCAAGGCGATCCACGCGCGCATCCCGAACACGCACCTCGTCATGCACGGCAGCTCGTCGGTGCCGCAGAATCTGCTGGCCGAGATTCGCGCGCACGGCGGCGACATGAAGGAGACGTACGGCGTGCCGGTGGAGGAGATCCAGGAAGGCATCCGCAACGGCGTGCGCAAGGTCAACATCGACACCGACATCCGCCTCGCGATGACCGCGGCGATCCGCAAGTTCCTGCACGAGAACCCGTCGAAGTTCGACCCGCGCGAGTACCTGAAGCCGGCGATGGCCGCCGCCAGGGCCATCTGCAAGGAGCGCTACGAGCAGTTCGGCTGCGCGGGCATGGCGTCGAAGATCAAGCCGGTGCCGCTTTCCGCGGTCGCGAAGCGGTATTCGGCGGGCGAGCTGCGGCAGGTCGTGAACTGACCGGTCAACCGTCGTCGTGCGGTCCGCCGTGCGCTACGCCGCCTGCGCGACGGGGAAGGTCACGCGCACGCGCGTCCCCTTCCCCGCCGGTCCGTCGGCGACGTCGATCGCCGCGTGGTGGGCGTCGGCGATCGCGCGGACGATCGCGAGCCCGAGCCCGGTCCCGCCCGAAGGCACGTCCGCGCCGCGGTAGAACGGCTCGAACACGCGGCCGCGCTCGGCGGGCGCGATGCCGTGGCCGGAGTCGACGACCTCGATCGCGATCGGCCCGGCGGTGTCGCCAGCGACGGCGAGCGTCACCGTGCCGCCGGACGGCGTGTAGCGGATCGCGTTGTCGACGAGGTTCGAGATGAGCTCGCCGATCAGCACCGGGTCGGCGCGCGCGAGCGTCGGCGCCGCGGACTCGTCGACCTCCACGCCGAAGTCGATCCCGCGCTCCACGGCGCGCGGCACGAACTCGCCGGCGATCGTGCGCGCCAGCGGCACCAGCGGGACCGCGACGTGCGCCGGCGCGTGCACGGTGCCGGCGCGCGCCAGCGCCAGCAGTCGGTTCGCGAGGTGGATCGCGCGCTCGCTCGACGCCTCGAGGCGTTCGAGCGCGGCGCGCATCGCCGCCGGGTCGTGCGCCGCGAGCGCGAGCTCGGTCTGTGACTTCAGGCCCGCGAGCGGCGTGCGCAGCTGGTGCGCCGCGTCGGCGATGAAGCGCCGCTGCGTCTCGAAGTTGTCCCCGATGCGCGCGAGCAGCGCGTTGACCGACTCGATCAGCGGCTCGAGCTCCTGCGGCGCCTGCGTCGGGTCGATCGGCGTCAGGTCGAACGAGTCGCGGTCGTCGATCGCGACCTTGAGCCGCCGCATCGGCGAGATCACGTACGTGAGGCCGTACCAGACCAGCACGAACGCGCCGCCCAGCAGCAGGAGCTGCGGCAGGAACGACTCGGTGCGCAGGCTCGCCGTCAGGTCCTGCCGTCGCGCCATCGTCTCGGCCACCTGCAGCGTCGCCGTCCCGCCGACCGCGCCGGCCACCGGCACGGTGAGCGCCGCGATGCGCACGTTTTCCTCGCCGATCAGGCCGCCGTGCAGCGTGATGGCTCCCGGGACGAGCACGCCGACGACCGGCGGCATCTCCGGGTCGCCCGCGAGGATCCGGCCGTCGACGCCGCGCAGCGCGTAGTGGCGATCGTCGAAGCGGTCCGTGCGCAGCAGCGCCTCGCCGGTCGCGGAGAGCCGGAACGGCAGCCGCGGGTCACCGGTCGCGACGACGTTGACTGCCACGGCGCGCGCGAGGTCCTCCAGCCGCGCATCGAAGCTGTCCTCGACCGCGCGCGCGATCATGAAGATGCCCATCGACGCCGTGGCGAGCCACAGGAACACGAGCGGCCCCAGCAGCCATTCGACGAACTTGGCCGCGAAGGACAGGCGCGGCCGCTCGTAGCTACTTCGCAAGGTAGTACCCGAGCCCGCGGACGGTGACGATCTTCACGTGCGCCGGCTCGAGCTTGCGGCGCAGGCGGTGGACGTAGACCTCGATCGCGTTCGCCGACACGTCCTCGTCGAACGTGCACAGGTGCTCCAGCAGCTGCTCCTTCGCCGCCACGCGGCCCGCGTGCCGCAGCAGCAGCTCGAGGACGGCGACCTCGCGCAGCGACAGGTCGAGGCGCTCGCCACCCACGCTCGCCGTGCGCGTGGCGGCGTCGAACGACAGCGCGCCGTGCGTGACCACGTTGCGGTCGTGCCCCTGGCTGCGGCGGATCAGCGCCCGCACGCGGGCATCGAGCTCGGCCAGCGCGAACGGCTTGACCAGGTAGTCGTCGGCGCCGGCGTCGAGGCCGGCGATGCGGTCGGCCAGCGCATCCTGCGCCGTGACGATCAGCACCGGCACGGCTTCGCGGCGGTCGCGCATCTTCTCCAGCACCGTGCGACCCGCCATCCGCGGCAGGCCGAGGTCGAGGATCACGAGGTCGTAGTGCTGCGCGCGCAGGGCCGTGTCGGCCGCCACCCCGTCGCGCAGCCAGTCGATCGCGTGCCCGGAGCGCTTGAGGTACGACGCAATGGCGTCGCCCAGTTGCGCATCGTCTTCGGCCAACAGGATCCGCACGGTTCGACCACCCCCTGCGGCCGATGGTAACGGCGGGCCAATCCCCGCCGCAAGCGGGGACCGTCGGCGGCTGCGGCACCGCGGTCGCCGTTTCCGCTTGCGGCTCCGACCCTCGGCTACCTGCGACCCTTGCTTTCCTGCCGTGAGCATCCGCGCCGGCCGTGCTACATTGGTCGGCTCAACGTCGATGCGGGCAACGGCCGGCGCGCCTGTGCCGGGGCTCGCGAGGGGGCAGCATGGGAATCATGGGCATCATCTGGATGATCGTCGTCGGGTTCGTCGTCGGCGTGCTCGCGCGGTTCTTCTACCCGGGCGTCGTCCACATGGGGTTCTGGATGACGACGCTGCTCGGCATCGGCGGCTCGCTGGTCGGCGGCGTGATCGGCAGCCTGCTCTGGAAGTCGCCCGACGGCAAGTTCAAGCCCGCCGGCTTCTTCCTGTCGCTGGTCGGCGCGCTGATCCTGATCTGGGGCTACGTGAACTTCTGGGGCCACTGACGGCGCCGGGGGGCAAACCCCACGCGCTCGACACGAAGGGCACGACGAAGGCCCGAAAAGCACGAAAGGAGCCGGAACCCGCCCGCGCCGTGGCGAGGATCCTCCGCAGCACGACGTCCTTCGTGCCCTTCGTGCCCTTCGTGCCCTTCGTGCCCTTCGTGCCCTTCGTGGTTCAGGGCGTGTTCCGCGCCGTGGCAGAATAGCCGTTCGCCGTCTTCCGTCGCGCCCCGTGATCGACAAGATCGTCCCCTCCGCCGCGGCCGCGGTCGCCGACATCCACGACGGCGCAACCGTCATGGTTGGCGGCTTCGGCACGTCCGGCATCCCGTTCGAGCTGATCGACGCGCTGATCGACGGAGGCGCGCGCGACCTCACGATCGTCAACAACAACGCCGGCAACGGCGACACCGGCGTCGCGGCGCTGCTGCGCGAGAAGCGCGTGCGCCGGATCGTCTGCTCGTTCCCGCGCCAGGTCGACTCGCAGCACTTCGACGCGCTCTACCGCGCCGGCGAGATCGAGCTGGAGCTCGTGCCGCAGGGCAATCTCGCCGAGCGCATCCGCGCCGCCGGCGCCGGGATCGGCGCGTTCTACACGCCGACCGGCTACGGGACGCTGCTCGCCGAGGGCAAGGAGACACGCGAGATCGCGGGCCGCCACTACGTGCTCGAATACCCGATCCACGCCGACTTCGCGCTGATCAAGGCGTTGCGCGCGGACCGCTGGGGCAACCTCGTCTACCGCAAGACGGCGCGCAACTTCGGGCCGATCATGGCGTCCGCGGCGAAGTGCACGATCGCGCAGGTGTCCGCGATCGTCGGCCTGGGCGAGCTCGATCCCGAGGCCGTCGTCACCCCCGGCATCTTCGTGCGTCGCGTCGTCGCGATTCCCGCGACGGCGGCCGCCTCGGCCGCGGCATGAGCGCCGTGCGCCGCGACGTCGAGAGCCGGCGATGAACCGCTACACCCGCGAGCAGATGGCCGCGCGTGTCGCCCGCGACATTGCCGACGGCGCGTACGTGAACCTGGGCATCGGCCTGCCCACGCTCGTCGCCAACTACCTGCCAGGCGACCGCGAAATCGTCCTGCACACGGAGAACGGCCTGCTCGGCATGGGACCGGCGCCGGCCGCGGGCCACGAGGACCCGGACCTCATCAACGCCGGCAAGCAATCGGTGACCGCGCTGCCGGGCGCGTCGTTCTTCCACCACGCCGATTCTTTCGCGATGATGCGCGGCGG
>JAYRNW010000244.1:0-10029 GCA_041911995.1 Casimicrobiaceae bacterium
GAAGGCCGAGCCGCCGAAGGCCGCGGAACCTCCCAGGGCCGCCGAGCCGCCGAAGGCCGAGCCGACGCCGGCCGCGGAACCGCCGAAGGCCGCCGAGCCGCCGAAGGCCGCCGCACCCAAACCGGCCCCCAAGGCACCGCCGAAGGAGCCGCCGGGATTCTTCGAGGAACTCGTCGCCAATACGCCGGGATGGGCGATCGGCGCCGGAGCGCTCGCCGTGCTGGGCGGGATCGCTGCGCTGCTCGCGGCGCGCCGGCGCAAGACCACGAAGTTCGAGGACAGCATCATCTCGGGCACCGACATCAAGACCAATACGGTGTTCGGCTCGACGGGCGGCGGCGTCGTGAACACCGGCGACAATTCGCTCGCGAGCGACTTCAGCCGCGAAGGACTCGGCAACATCGACACCGACGAAGTCGATCCGATCGCGGAAGCCGAGGTGTACCTGGCCTACGGCCGCGATGCGCAGGCCGAGGAGATCCTGAAGGACGCGCTGAAGAAGGACCCGCAGCGGCAGGAGATCTACCTCAAGCTGCTCGAGATCCACGCCCAGCACAACAAGCCGTCGGCGTTCGAGACCGTGGCCACCGAGCTTTATGCGGTGACGAGCGGGCAGGGCGAGGTCTGGCAGAAGGCGGTGGCGCTCGGGCGCCAGCTCGACCCGAACAATCCGATGTTCGGCGAAGGCGGCGCGCCGCCTGCGCGTGGCGGGGCCGACCTGGCGGCGGACCTCGCGAAGCGCGACGCGAACGCATCGGCGAAGGCCGAGCCGTCGCTGGACTTCCAGATGGACGAGGAGATCTCGATCTCGCCGTCGTCGGGTACCGCGCCGAAGTCGCCGGCCGACATCCTTGCCGGGGCCGAGTCGGAGCTCGAGAAGACCGCGAAGCTGACGTCGACCGATTTCGATCCGGACCGCACGATGGCGCTGTCCACGGCCGCGGTGGCCGGCACGGCCGGCGCGGCGCTGGCCGGTGCGGCGGCGGTCGCGAAGTCGGGCGCCGCCGCGGTCACGGCAGGCGCGGAGCACGCCGTCGAAGGCGCGAAGGACGCGGTCGGCGGCGCGGCCGCGAAGTTCGACCTCGACTTCCAGCTCGACGAAACGGAGAAGCCGGCGCCGCTCGGCAAGCCGCGCGTCGAGCCCGTGCGCGCGACCGCCGCCGCGGGCGCCGCGCCCGCGCAACTCACGCGGCCGGCCGCTGCGCTCGAGCTCGACAAGCTCGACCTGTCGTTCGATCCGGAGCGCTCCACGTTCGAGGATCCGACGCCGTCGGTGCTCGACGGGCAGTGGCATGACGCCGCGACGAAGCTCGACCTCGCGAAGGCCTACCAGGAGATGGGCGACGTCGAGGGCGCGCGCGAGATCCTGCAGGAAGTGCTGCACGAGGGCGACGACCAGCAGAAGGCCGAGGCGAAGTCGCTGCTGGCGAAGCTGGGCTGATTCAGGGATCAGAATTCAGGGATCAGGGATCAGATCGGCGGTCCGGGTACGAAGTACGCACGACGCGAGACACCGCGAGAGCCGGCGAAGCCGACGGCGCCCGCGGTGTTTTCGTTTTCTGATTCCTGACCTTTGATCCCTGCATGCGCTTCTGCCTCGCCGTCGAATACGCGGGCTTCGCGTTCTGCGGCTTCCAGTCGCAGCCGTCGCGCTGCGGCGTGCAGGACGCGCTCGAGAACGCGATCGGCGCGATCGCCGGGCATCCGGTCGGCGTCGTCGCCGCGGGCCGCACCGACGCCGGCGTGCACGCCCTCTCGCAGATCGTCCACTTCGACAGCGACGCCGCGCGTCCGCCCGACGCGTGGGTGCGCGGCGTCAACGCGCACCTGCCGCCCGCCGCGGCCGTGCTGTGGGCGCACCCGGTCGGCGACGACTTCCACGCGCGCTTCGCGGCGAACGCGCGCCACTACGCGTACGTGCTGCAGAACCGCGCGCAGCGGCCGGGGCTGCTGGCCGGGCGCGTGGGCTGGTACCATCGGCCGCTCGACGTCGCGGCGATGCGCGCCGGCGCGGCGCACCTCAACGGCACGCACGACTTCACGGCGTTTCGCGCCGCGGAATGCCAGGCGAAGTCGCCGGTGAAGACACTGTCGCGCGCCGCGGTCGACGCCGACGGCGATCGCGTCCGCTTCGAAGTCACCGCCAACGCCTTTCTCCACCACATGGTGCGCAACATCGTCGGAGCCCTGGTGTACGTCGGCGCGGGACGGCAGCCGCCGGAATGGATCGGCGCGCTCCTCGCCGCGCGCGACCGCACGCTCGCGGCGCCGACGTTCGCGCCGGACGGGCTCTACCTCGCCGGCGCCGACTACGACGCGCGCTTCGGGCTGCCGGCGACCGTGCGCGACGTGACGGACGTTCTCCGATGAACTGCAGCCGGACCCGCGTCCAGCCATGAACCGCAAGCGGACCCGCGTGAAGATCTGCGGCATCACGCGCGTGGCCGACGGGCTCGCCGCCTGCGCCGCCGGCGCCGACGCGATCGGCCTCGTGTTCTGGGGCGGCACGCCGCGCGTCGTCGACGTCGGCCGCGCGCGCGAGATCGCCGACGCGCTACCGCCGTTCGTCACGAAGGTCGCGCTGTTCGTCGACCCGCAGCCCTCGGACGTGCACGCGATCCTCGCCGCCGTCCCGATCGACACGCTGCAGTTCCACGGCGCGGAGACGCCCGAGTTCTGCCGCGCGTTCGAAAGGCCGTGGCTCAAGGCGATCCACGTGAAGGAAGGGGTCGGTTTGGTAGAATACGCATCGCGCTACGAGGACGCCGCGGGTCTGCTGTTCGACACGCACGCGCCCGGCGACCTGCCCGGCGGCACGGGGCGCGCGTTCGACTGGTCGCGCCTGTCGCCGGCCGTGCAGGCGGCGCTGCCTGCGCCAGTGGTGCTGTCGGGCGGGCTCGACGCCGCGAACGTCGGCGCCGCGATCCGCGCCGTGCGGCCGTGGGCGGTCGACGTCTCGAGCGGCGTCGAGGAGCGCGGGGCGGACGACAAGCCGCGCCGGGGATTCAAGGACGCGGCGCGCATCGCGGCGTTCATCGAGGGAGTGCGCAATGCGGATGATGGACCTGCCCTATGACCTGCCCGACGCGCACGGCCACTTCGGCCCGTACGGCGGCGTGTTCGTCGCCGAGACGCTGATCCAGGCGCTCGACGAGCTCAAGGCCCAGTACGAGCGCTTCCGCCACGATCCCGCATTCCGCGCCGAGTTCGAGCGCGAGCTCAAGCACTACGTCGGCCGGCCCTCGCCGGTCTACCACGCCGAGCGCTGGTCGCGGGAGCTGGGCGGCGCGCAGATCTGGCTCAAGCGCGAGGACCTGAACCACACCGGCGCGCACAAGATCAACAACGTGATCGGCCAGGCGCTGCTCGCGAAGCGCCTGGGCAAGCCGCGCGTGATCGCGGAGACCGGCGCCGGCCAGCACGGTGTGGCCACCGCGACGATCGCCGCGCGCTACGGCATGGAATGCGTCGTGTACATGGGCTCGGAGGACGTGAAGCGCCAGGCGCAGAACGTGTTCCGCATGAACCTGCTCGGCGCGAAAGTCGTGCCGGTCGAGTCGGGCAGCAAGACGCTGAAGGACGCGCTCAACGAGGCGATGCGCGACTGGGTCACCAACGTCGAGAGCACGTTCTACATCATCGGCACCGTCGCCGGCCCGCACCCGTACCCGATGATGGTCCGCGACTTCCAGCGCGTGATCGGCGACGAGTGCGTCGTGCAGATGCCCGAGTACGCCGGCCGCCAGCCCGACATGGTCATCGCCTGCGTCGGCGGCGGCAGCAACGCGATGGGCATCTTCTATCCGTACATCCCCCACCGCGACGTGCGGCTCGTCGGCGTCGAGGCCGGCGGCGACGGTGTCGCCAGCGGCCGCCACGCGGCGTCGCTGACGGCGGGGCGGCCCGGCGTGCTGCACGGCAACCGCACGTACCTGCTGCAGGACACCGACGGCCAGATCGTCGAGACGCACTCGGTGTCGGCGGGGCTCGACTATCCCGGCGTCGGGCCGGAGCACGCGTGGCTCAAGGACTCGGGGCGCGCCGAGTACGCCGTCATCGACGACGCCGAGGCGCTCGCGGCGTTCCACGACTGCTGCCGGATCGAGGGCATCATCCCGGCGCTCGAGTCGGCGCACGCGCTCGCGTACGCGAAGAAGCTCGCGCCGACGCTGCCGCGCGACCGCATCCTGCTCGTCAACCTCTCCGGACGCGGCGACAAGGACATGAACACGGTGGCCGAGCGCTCCGGCCTCAAGTTCTACTGCCGGCCGGAGTGCAATCCCGAGTTCCCCGGGCGGAAGACCTGAACTTCGTTTACAGGAGACGCAGAGACGCAGAGGAACCCCGAGCACCGTTCCATGCGGTTGCGAACTGGACTTTCTCTGCGCCTCTGCGCCTCATTGTGAGACCTTGAATTGAACCGCATCGACGCCACCTTCGCGCGGCTGAAGGCCCAGGGCCGGACGGCGCTCATTCCGTACGTGACGACCGGGGATCCGTCGCTCGCGGCGACGCGGCCGATCATGGACGCGCTCGTGCGCGGCGGTGCCGACGTCATCGAGCTCGGCGTGCCGTTCTCCGACCCGATGGCCGACGGCCCGGTGATCCAGCGCGCGTCGGAGCGCGCGCTCGCGCAGCACGTCGGCCTCGCCCACGTCCTCGACGTCGTCGCCGACTTCCGCCGCGCCGATGCGGTCACGCCCGTCGTGCTGATGGGCTACGCGAATCCGATCGAGGCGATGGGCGTCGCGGCGTTCGCCGCGCGCGCGCAGGCAGCAGGCGTGGACGGCGTGCTCGTCGTCGACTATCCGCCCGAGGAGGCCGCGGAGTTCGCCGCCGCGATGACCGCGCACGGCATCGCGCCGATCTTCCTGCTGTCGCCGACCACGCCCGAGTCGCGCATCGAGGGCGTGGCGAAGCTCGCGCGCGGCTACGTGTACTACGTGTCGCTCAAGGGCGTGACCGGCGCCGGCCACCTCGACACGGCGGACGTCGCGCGCAAGCTCGCGGAAATCCGCCGGCACGTCGCGCTGCCGGTCGGCGTGGGCTTCGGCATCCGCGACGCGGCGAGCGCGCAGGCGGTCGCCGCGCACGCGGACGCGGTGGTGATCGGCAGCCGCATCATCCAGGAGATCGAGGCGGGCCCCGCCGCGGAGGCGGCTTCCCGCGCCGGGGCCTGGCTTGGTACCATCCGCCACGCGCTCGACGCGATGGCGGACAAGCGCGTGCGTTGACGCGGCAGCGCGGCTTCCAGCGCCGCCGCCCGGAGGGAATCGATGAGCTGGTTGCAGAAGCTGCTTCCACCGCGCATCAAGCGCACGCCGGGCGAGCGGCGGACGCCGGTCCCCGAAGGGCTGTGGGTCAAGTGCCCGGCGTGCGAGGCGGTGCTCTACCGTACCGATCTCGAGAAGAACTTGAGCGTGTGCCCGAAGTGCGCGCACCACTCGCGCGTACCGGCGCGCGACCGCATCGAGCAGCTGCTGGACCCCGAGGGCCGGTTCGAGATCGGCTCCGAGGTGGTGCCGGTCGACAGCCTCAAGTTCCGCGACCAGAAGAAGTACCCGGAGCGCCTCGCCGCGGCGCTCGAGGAGACCGGGGAGACCGACGCGCTCGTCGTCATGCAGGGCAGCGTGAAGAGCGTGCCGCTCGTGCTCGCCGCGTTCGACTTCGAGTTCATGGGCGGGTCGATGGGCTCCGTCGTCGGCGAGCGGTTCGTCCGCGGCGTGCGCGTCGCCTACGAGAACCGCGTGCCGTTCGTCTGCGTGTCGGCGTCCGGCGGTGCGCGCATGCAGGAAGGCGTCAACTCGCTGTTCCAGATGGCGAAGACCACCGCCGTGCTGCAGGAGCTCAACAAGGCGCGGCTGCCGTTCGTGTCGATCCTCACCGACCCGACGATGGGCGGCGTGTCGGCGTCGTTCGCGTTCGTCGCGGACCTCGTGATCGCCGAGCCGGGCGCGCTCATCGGGTTCGCCGGGCCGCGCGTCATCGAGCAGACGGTCCGCGAGAAGCTGCCCGAGGGCTTCCAGCGCGCCGAGTTCCTGATGGAGAAGGGCGCGCTCGACCTCATCGTCGACCGGCGCGCGCTGCGCGACGAGCTCGCGCGCCTGCTTGCGCTTCTGGCGCGGCAGCCGGCGCCCGCGTAGGACCGCGACCGGCCCGCGCACGACGGACGCCCCGCACGATGCCGGCCGTGGCGCGCCCCGACACGCTTCCGGGCTGGCTCGCCTACCTCGAGACGCTGCACCCGAAGGCGATCGCGCTCGGGCTCGAGCGCGTGCGCGCCGTCCACGCGCGGATGGGCGCGAACGTCGCGTGCCCGGTGATCACGGTCACCGGCACCAACGGCAAGGGCTCGACCTGCGCGTTGCTGGAGTCGATCCTCCGCTGCGCCGGGTACCGGACGGGGCTCTACGCGTCGCCGCATCTCGTCCGCTACAACGAGCGCGTGCGCATCGACGGGCGCGAGGCGACCGACGAGGCGCTGCTGGCGGCGTTCGCCGCGGTCGAGGATGCGCGCATGGCCACGCGCGATGCCGCCGGCGTGCCGATCGCGCTCACCTATTTCGAGTTCGGCACGCTCGCCGCGCTGTGGCTCTTCGCGCGCGCGGAGCTCGACGCGCTGGTCCTCGAGGTGGGGCTCGGCGGCCGGCTCGACGCCGTCAACGTCGTCGACGCCGACGTGGCCGTGGTCACCAGCGTCGACATCGACCACGTCGACTACCTCGGCCCGACGCGCGACGACATCGGGCGCGAGAAGGCGGGCATCTTCCGCGCGGGCCGGCCGGCGGTCTGCGCGGATCCCGATCCGGTGCCGGCGCTGGTCGACGTCGCCCGCGCGCTCGGCACGCCGCTCGTCGTCCTGGGCCGCGATTACGCGTACGCGAACGAGGGCCGGCAATGGCGCTACCGCGGCCCGCGCGGCGAGCGCGTCGGCCTGCCGTTTCCCGCGCTGCGCGGCGCGTACCAGCTCGCCAACGCGGCCACCGCGCTTGCCGCGCTCGACGTCCTGCACGCGCGGCTGCCGGTCAGCGCGGGCGCCGTGCGCGACGGCCTGGCGGCGGTCACGCTGCCCGGCCGCTTCCAGGTGCTGCCCGGCCGCCCGGTCACGATTCTCGACGTCGCGCACAATCCGCACGCCGCCCGCGCGCTCGCGGCCACGCTGGGCGAGATGGGCGCGTTCCCGGTCACGACGGCGGTGTTCGGCATGCTCGCGGACAAGGACGTCGCCGGCGTGATCGCCGCCGTGCGCCGGCGCGTCGATCGCTGGCACGTCGCGACGCTGTCCGGCCCGCGCGGCGCGCCGGCGTCGCGGCTGCGCGACGCGCTGCTCGATGCCGGCGTCGCGGCCGCGGCGATCCGCACGTTCGACGACGTCGCGCACGCGCTCGCCGCCGCGCGCGACGCCGCGGGCGAGGCTGATAGAATCGTCGTTTTCGGATCGTTCCTGACGGTCGCGGCCGCGATGACGACGGCCTCGCGCCAGGCGCCGGCCGCCAAGCCATGACTGCCCAACCTGCTGACGTGAACGTCGACGACCTGCGGCGGCGCGCGCGGCGCCGGCTCGTCGGCGCGATCGTCATCGCGCTGGCCGCCGCCGTGTTCGTGCCGATGCTCCTCGAGAGCGAGCCGAAACCGCTGGGCGAGGACATCTCCGTCAGGATCCCGCCGGTCGATTCCGGCAAGTTCGTCAACCGCCTGAGCGAAGCCGGGAAGTCCGACGCGGCGAAGACGGCCGTACCGAAGGGGGAGGCCAAGGCCGAAGCGCCGCGGCCGGAGGCGCCGAAGGCCGACGCGCCGAAAGCGGAGCCCGCCAAGGCGGACGCCGCGAAAGCGGAACCCGCGAAGGCGGAGACGCCGAAGGCGGAAGCCGTGCCGCCGGCGAATGCGAACGCGAACCTCGCGAAGGGCGAGGCCGCGGCAGCGGCGAAGGACGTGGCCGCGCCCGCGGCGCCGAGGCGCTCGCTCGAGGAAGCCGAGCAGCGCGTGCTCGCGCCGGCGGCCACGCCGCCGCCGTCGGCGCCGCCGCCGGCCGCGAACGTGGCCGCGATGGCGCCCGCGCCGCCGCCTGCTGCCGCGGCGCCCGCGCCCGCCGCGCCTGCGGTTGCGTCGCCGCCGAAGGACGACGCGGGCAACGGCGGCTTCTCGGTGCAGCTCGCGGCGTTCGCGGACGACAAGGGCGCCAACGCCCTCGCCAACAAGCTCAAGAAGGCCGGCTACGCGGCGTACACCGAGCCGCTGTCGACGAGCCGCGGCACGTTGTGGCGCGTGCGCGTCGGGCCGTATCCGTCGCGCGATGCCGCCGTCGCCGCCCGCGACAAGCTGAAGGGCGAGGGCCACAGCGGGATCGTCGCGGCCGCGAAGTAGCGGCCGGCCCCGGCGATGACGCCATTCGACTGGGCCGTCCTGGGCACCGTGGGATTGTCGATGCTGGTCGCCTACGTGCGCGGCTTCACCCGCGAGCTGATCGCGCTCCTGTCGTGGGTGCTCGGGTTCTTCGCCGCCATCGCGCTGACGCCCATCGTGGGCGCCATGATCCCGGAATTCGGCGGCCACCCGGTCGTTCGCTACCTGGTCGCGTTCGCCGCGATCATGATCGCGGCGCTGCTCGCTGGCGCGCTTGTTGCGTGGCCGCTTTCGGGCGTGATCCGCAAGTCGGGCCTGGGCTTCGTCGACCGCTTCCTGGGCGCGGTGTTCGGCATCGCGCGCGGCGCGGTGCTGGTCATGGCGTTCGTGCTGGTAGCGGGGCTCACGACGGCGCCCCGGCAGGATTGGTGGCAGAATTCGGCCCTCGCCCCGGCGCTGGCGGCCGCCGCGACGGACCTTGCGGGATGGCTGCCCGCCGAATGGGCGGACCGGCTCGATTACTCGCGCGAAGGCCGCGCGGCACCCCGCCCTCCGGCGGACGGAAAGGCATGAAGCAACAACAACCGGCCCGAGGGACCTGACCCATGTGCGGCATCGTCGGCGTCGTGGCGCACACGCCGGTCAACCAGCTGCTTTACGACGGCCTGCTGCTGCTGCAGCACCGCGGGCAGGACGCGGCCGGCATCGTGACCAGCGAAGGGCCGATCTTCCACATGTACAAGGGCCCGGGGCTCGTGACGAACGTGTTCCGGACGCGCAACATGCGCGACCTCTCGGGGTCTGCCGGCATCGGCCACTGCCGCTATCCGACGGCGGGGTCGGCGTTCTCCGAGCTCGAGTCGCAGCCGTTCTACGTGAACTCGCCGTTCGGCATCACGCTGGGGCACAACGGCAACCTGACCAACAGCGAGGAGCTCAAGCGCGAGCTCTGGGAGCTCGACTTCCGCCACGTCAACACCAACTCCGACAGCGAGGTGCTGCTCAACGTGCTGGCGCTCGAGCTCGAGCGCGCCGCGCAGCACCACCGCCTCGACCCCGACGCGATCTTCAAGGCCGTCGCCGGCGTGCACCGGCGCTGCCGCGGCGCGTACGCGGTCGTCGCGATGATCGCCGGCTACGGCCTGCTCGCGTTCCGCGACCCGTACGGGATCCGGCCGCTCATCGTCGGGCGCAACGAGCAGATGGGCGGTACCGAGTACGTGGTCGCGTCGGAGTCCGTGGCGATCGAGCCGCTCGGCTTCCACGTCGTGCGCGATGTCGCCCCCGGGGAGGCGATCTTCGTCGACACCGCCGGCCAGTTCTTCGCGCGCCAGTGCGCCGAGCGGCCGTCGCTCAACCCGTGCATCTTCGAGTTCGTGTACCTGGCGCGGCCCGACTCGGTGATCGACGGCACGTCGGTCTACGAGGCGCGGCTCAACATGGGCGGCAAGCTCGCCGAGAAGATCCGCCGGATGCCCGAGGCGCAGGACATCGACGTCGTGATCCCGATCCCGGATTCGAGCCGGCCGTCGGCGCTCGAGCTCGCGAACCGGCTGGGCCTCAAGTACCGCGAGGGCTTCGTCAAGAACCGCTACATCGGGCGCACGTTCATCATGCCCGGGCAGGCGATGCGCAAGAAGAGCGTCCGCCAGAAGCTGAACCCGGTCGGCATCGAGTTCCGCGACA
>JAYRNW010000245.1:0-15717 GCA_041911995.1 Casimicrobiaceae bacterium
GTGCTGCGCGCGCTCGGCCGCGACGCGCGCAGCGCCGACGCGCTCGTTGCCGAGTGGGCGGCGGCGCGCGGGGGCAACGCGCACCTGGACGCGTTCGCCGGCGCGCTCGAGCGCGACCTCGCCGGGGCCGCGCACGACGAGGCCGGTGCGCGCCGGCTGACGCAGCGGATCGCGCTGGTCGTGCAGGGCGCGCTGCTCGTCCGGTTCGCGCCGGCGTTCGTCGCCGACGCGTTCTGCGCGACGCGGCTCGCCGACGCCGCGTACGGCGGCGGCGCGTTCGGGACCGGCGCGATCGGGGGCGCCGCCGCGGCGCTGGTCGCGCGCGCGTGGCCCGCGTAGGCCGGCCGGCGCGGCAGCTGCCGATTGCGGCGCGGAGGCACGGCGGGCGATGATGCGGCCTTCGCCGCTCACCGCAGGGAACGCCGCCATGCAGGAACCTCTCGTCGTCGCCCAGGCCGCCGCGCCGGGCGCCACCGCGCCGGGTGCGCTCGGCACGACGCTGGGCAAGGACGCCGCCGGCATCGCGAGCGTGCCCGCGGACATCGCGCAGCTGCCGTTCCTGCAGCACCTCGCGGAGGCGATTCCCGCCGCGGACGTCGCGTTCGGCGGCGCGCTGCTGCTGATCATCGTGCTGATCCACGCGACCGGCGTGCGCGCCGTCACCGACCACGTCGCGCGGCGCGCCCGCGCGATCGTGCAGCGGCCGCGCGTGTGGCGCGTCGACGTGCTGATGGCCGGCGCCGTGCTGATGCTGCTGTTGCTGCACCTCACCGAGACCGTCGTGTGGGCGGCGGCGCTCGTGTACGCCGGGCTGGTGTCGAGCTGGCGCGCGGCCGGGTTCTTCGCCGGCAACACGTACACGACGGTCGGCTACGGGACGTTCGTGCTGCCGCCCGGCTGGGAGATGGTGGCGCCGATCATCGCGATCTCGGGCCTGTTCACGTTCGGCTGGTCGGGCAGCGTGCTCGTCGACATCGTCGCGCGCTGCCAGCGGATCAAGGACGGGATCGCCGAGCGCGCCGAAGCGCACGCGAGCCGGAGCGGGGCGAAGCCGTCGGCGTGAAGGCCCGACCGGGCGTCAGCCCTTCGGCGGCCGGTACGCGGCGAGCTCGAGCCGCGCGATCTGGTTGCGGTGGACCTCGTCGGGCCCGTCGGCGAAGCGCAGCGTGCGCGCCTGCGCGTAGAAGAACGCGAGCTGGAAGTCGTCGCACACGCCGGCGCCGCCGTGCGCCTGCATCGCCCAGTCGATGACCTGGCAGGCCATCAGCGGAGCGGCGACCTTGATCATCGCGATCTCCTTCTTCGCCGCCTTGTTGCCGGCGGCGTCCATCTTCCAAGCGGCGTGCAGCACGAGCAGCCGCGCCTGGTCGATCATGATCCGCGCGTTGGCGATGCGCTCCTGCGTCACCGTCTGGTCGGCGACGGGGCGGCCGAACGCGCCGCGCGTCGCGGTCCGCCGGCACATCATCTCGAGCGAGCGCTCGGCCTGCCCGATCAGCCGCATGCAGTGGTGGATGCGGCCCGGCCCGAGCCGCCCCTGCGCGATCTCGAAGCCGCGGCCTTCGCCCAGCAGGACGTTCGACGCCGGCACGCGGACGTCGACGAAGTCGAACTCGCCGTGGCCGTGCGGCGCGTCGTCGTAGCCGAACACCGGCAGCGCGCGCACGAGGCGCACGCCCGGCGTGTCGACGGGCACGAGGATCATCGACTGCTGCCGGTGCCGGTCGGGATTGGCCGGATCGGTCTTGCCCATGAAGATCAGGATCCGGCAGCGCGGGTCGGTGCCGCCGGTCGTCCACCACTTGCGGCCGTTGATCACGTAACTGTTGCCGTCGCGGACGATCGACGCCTCGATGTTCGTCGCGTCCGACGACGCGACGTCGGGCTCGGTCATCGCGAACGCCGAGCGGATCTCGCCGGCCAGCAGCGGCTTCAACCACCGCTCCTTCTGCTCAGGCGTGCCGTAGCGGACGAGCACCTCCATGTTGCCGGTGTCGGGCGCGTTGCAGTTGAACGCCTCCGGCGCGATCCACGAGCGGCCCATGATCTCGGCCAGCGGCGCGTACTCGAGGTTCGTGAGCCCGGCGCCCAGGTCCGACTCGGGCAGCCACAGGTTCCACAGGCCTTCCGCGCGCGCCTTCGCCTTGAGCGACTCCATCACCTTCGTCGCCACCCACGGATTGCCGCGGGCGCGGTTCTCCGCGACCTCGGCCGCGTAGACCGCTTCCGCCGGGTAGACGTGCGCGTCCATGAAGCGCGCGAGCCGCGCCTGCAGGTCCCGCGTGCGCGGCGAGTATTCGAAGTCCATGGGGCTCCCTATCGGTCGAGTTCCTGCGCCATGCCCCACGCGACGTCGGCGACGACGCGCGCGCGGCTTCCCGTGTCCATCGCGTCCTGGCTCGCCGCGTTGCCGTGGACGGCGCGCGCGAGCACGCCGTGCAGGATCGCGGCGATCCGGAACATGTTGAAGATGAGGTAGTACTCGAAGTGCGCGATCCCGCTGCGGCCGGTGCGCCGGCAGTAGGCGGCGACGTAGTCGGCCTCGGACGGAATGCCCAGCGCCGCGAGGTCGCAGCCGCCGATGCCGCGGAACTGCGCGGGGGTGAGCCGCCACGCCATGACCTGGTACGCGAAGTCGGACAGCGGATGGCCGAGCGTGGAGAGTTCCCAGTCGAGCACCGCGAGCACGCGCGGCTCGGTCGGGTGGAAGATCACGTTGTCGAGCCGGTAGTCGCCGTGGACGATCCGCGTCTCGTCGCCGGCGGGCAGGTGCTTCGGCAGCCAGTCGATCAGCCGGTCCATCGCGGGGATCGGGTCGATGCCGGCCGCCGCGTACTGCTTCGACCAGCGCGCGACCTGCCGCTCGACGTACTGGCCGTGGCGGCCGTAGTCGGCGAGCCCGACGGCGGCGAAGTCGACGTTGTGGAGCGCGGCGATCACGCGGTTCAGCGCGTCGTAGTGCGCGGCGCGCTCCGCCGGTGTCATGCCTGGCAGCGTCGGGTCCCACAGCACGCGCCCGCGCACGTAGTCCATCAGGTAGAACGCGGTGCCGACGACCGCCTCGTCCTCGCACAGCGCGACCATCCGCGGCACGGGCACGTCGGTGCCGGCGAGCGCCTTCATTACGCGGTACTCGCGGTCGACCGCGTGCGCGGAGGGCAGGAGCTTGCCGGGCGGCTTGCGGCGCAGGATGTATTGCCGCTCGCCGGCGGTGATCCGATAGGTCGGGTTCGACTGGCCGCCCTGGTATTGCCGGATTTCGACGGAGCCGGCGAACGGCGCGACGTGCGCGCGCAGGTACGCGGCGAGGCGCTCGCCGTCGATCGGGTGGACGGGCGCGACGAGCGTCGCGCCGGGATTGGCCTGCTCGGTCACGTGACGTCCGCCCCGGTGGCGGAGGCGGCGGGCACGGAGCGCGGATTCATCCTAGACGATCGCGCAGCCGCCGTCGACGACGAGCGCCTGCCCGGTGACGTGGCGTGAAGCTTCGGAAGCGAGGAACACGACGGCGCCCTTGAGGTCCTCCGGCCCGCCGAGCCGCCCGAGCGGCGTCATCGCGAGGACGTCCTGCCCGATCCGGTCGAGCACCGCCTGCGACATCCTCGACGGGAAGAATCCCGGGCAGATCGCGTTGACGTTGACGTTGTGGCGGCCCCACTCGGCGGCAAGCCCGCGCGTCATGCTGATGAGCGCGCCCTTGCTCGCGTTGTACGCGACCATTCCCATCCGCCACGCCGGCGGGTTGCCGTACATGCCGGAGACGGACGAGATGCTGATCACCTTGCCGGACCGGCGCGGGATCATCGAGCGACGCGCGACCTCGCGGGTCAGCCGGAACGCGGCGTCGAGGTTCAGCGTCATCACCTTGCGCCACGCGTCGTCGGGGTAATCCTCGGCGGCGGCGCCCCAGTTGGTGCCGGCGTTGTTGACGAGGACGTCGACCGGGCCCCAGTGCGCGTCGACGGCGTCGACGATCCGCGCGGGGGCGTCGGGCTGCGTCACGTCGGCGGCGATCGTCAGGCAGTCGATCGCCTGCGCCGCGAGATGCGCGCGCGCCGCGTCGAGCTCGTCCTGCTTGCGCGCCGCGAGCGCCACGCGCGCGCCCATCTCGCCCAGCGCCTCGGCCATTTGCAGCCCGATGCCGCGCGACCCGCCGGTCACCAGCGCCACCTTGTCCTTCAGGTCGAACAGTTCGCGCACGCCCATCGCCACCCTCGCCGCGGCCGCGACGCGGCCCCATCGAGATGATAGGACATTGCCACGTCCCGGCCGGTCGACTAGCATACGGGACCAAACTGAACGGGGAGACCGGCATGGCGGACGCAGCGGCACCGGAAGCGCGCAGGGCAGGGGGGTGGGTCGTCGTGTGGGGCGTGTTGCTCATCATTGCCGGCGTGATGGCCATCGTGACTCCGGCCCCGGCGGCGCTCGCCGCGGCGCTGGTCCTCGCCTGGTTGTTCGTGTTCACCGGCGTCGTCGAGCTGGTCGACGCGGTCCAGCAGCGCAAGGAGGACGGCTTCGCGTGGAAGGTGATCACCGGGCTCGCGCCGCTGGTCCTCGGCATCGTGATGCTGATGTTCCCGGTGGTGTCGATCAAGTCGATCGCGCTGATGATCGGCGCGTTCATGTTCGCGTCCGGCGTGTCGAACCTGATTCTCGCGTTCAAGCTGAAGCCGAAGGCGGGCTGGGGCCTGGTGCTGCTCGACGCGCTGCTGTCGCTCGTCGTGGCGATCCTGATCGCGGCGGGCTGGCCGCAGGACTCGGTCGGCTTCGTCGGCATCCTCGTCGGGATCTGGCTCATTTCCGGCGGCGTGTGGCGCATCGCCCTCGGCCGCGCGCTGCGGTCGGGCGCCGTGCCGAAAGCGGGGTAGCCCTCTTCCGCAGCGACGGTCACCGCGCGGCGCGGGCCGCTTCCCCCTGCGCGCGCAGCGCGTCGAGCGACGCGCCCATCGTCAGCGCCTGCGGGTCGAGCTTCACGTGCACCAGCGCCGCGCGGCCGGCCGCGGCGGCGCGCTCGAACGCCGGCGCGAACTCCTCGGTCCGCAGCACCGTCTCGCCGTGCGCGCCGTACGCGCGCGCGAGCGCCGCGAAGTCCGGATTCGCGAGGTCGGTGCCCGACACGCGCGCCGGATACGTGCGCTCCTGGTGCATGCGGATCGTCCCGTACATGCCGTTGTCGACGACGACGAACACGACGGCGAGTCCGTATTGCACGGCCGTGGCGAGCTCCTGCCCGTTCATCAGGAAGCAGCCGTCGCCGTTCCACGAGACGACGAGCCGGTCCGGATGCACGGCGTTGGCGGCGACCGCCGCCGGCACCGCGTAGCCCATCGCGCCGGAATAAGGCGCGAGCTGCGTGTGCAGGCCGCGGTACCGGAAGAGCCGGTGCAGCCACGTCGTGTAGTTGCCCGCGCCGTTGGTGAGGATCGCGTCGTCGGGCAGCCGCGCGTCGAGCCAGTGCACGATCTGCCACAGGTCGACGGCGCCGGGCACCGGCCGCGGCGCCCGCCACGCGGCGAAGTCCGCATTGGCTGCGCGTGCAAGCTCGCGAACGCGCTCCGGCGCCACCGGCGCCTGTGCGTTCATGGCGTCGAGGAACGCGCCGGGCGTCGCGCAGATCGCGAGCGCGGGCTGGTAGACGCGGCCCAGCTCGTCCGGCGACGGATGCACGTGGATCAGCCGCTGACTCGGGGAGGGTGCGGCGAGCAGCGTGTAGCCGCCGGTCGTCATCTCGCCCAACCGCTCGCCGACGACGAGCAGGACGTCGGCGTCGCGGACGCGCGTGGCGAGTTTCGGATTGATGGCGATGCCGACGTCGCCCGCGTACTGCGGATGCCGGTTGTCGAAGAGGTCCTGGCGGCGGAACGCGGCGGCGACCGGCAGTCCCTCGCGCTCGGCGAACGTGCGCAGCGCCGCGCACGCGGCGGCGTCCCAGCGGCTGCCGCCGACCAGCACCAGAGGCGCACGCGCGCCGGCGAGCAGCGCGCGCGCGGCGGCGACCTGCGCGGGCTCGGCCGCCATCGGCACCACGTCCACGCGCGGCGCGTCGGCGCAGTCGGCGCGGGCCGTCAGCATGTCCTCGGGCAGCGCGAGCACGACCGGGCCGGGGCGCCCCGACGTCGCGATGCGGTACGCGTGCGCGACGTACTCGGGAACGCGGTCGGCGCGGTCGATCTGCGCGGCCCACTTGGCCACACCGCCGAACATCCGCCGATAGTCGACCTCCTGGAACGCCTCGCGGTCCACCATGTCGCCGCCGACCTGCCCGACGAAGACGATCATCGGCGTGGAGTCCTGCGCCGCCGTGTGGATGCCGATCGCCGCGTTCGACGCGCCCGGGCCGCGCGTGACGAACGCGAGGCCGGGCGTCCCGGTGAGCTTGCCGAACGCCTCGGCCATGTAGGCGGCGCCGCCTTCCTGCCGGCAGACGACGAAGCGCAGCCGGTCGCGCGCGTCGTGCAGCGCGTCGAGCACCGCGAGGTACGACTCGCCGG
The DNA here is from genome assembly GCA_041911995.1 of Casimicrobiaceae bacterium. Classification (GTDB taxonomy): domain Bacteria; phylum Pseudomonadota; class Gammaproteobacteria; order Burkholderiales; family Casimicrobiaceae; genus VBCG01. The sequence continues at coordinate 6,495 of JAYRNW010000245.1, forward strand.
GAACGCCGAAGGCGAGCGTCGCGCCTTGCGCGACGAGGCTCGCGACCAGGAGTTCGCCGCCGGTGCGCTCGGTCATCGGTGCCCGCGGCCGCGCGTCAGCGGCCGGCGATCAGGTCTTCGCGCCTGACGAGGAACACGGCGTCCTCCGCGCTTTCGGCGGACAGCCAGACCATCGGCAGGCGCGGAAAGGCCGCTTCGGCCGCGGCGCGGTTGTGCCCGACCTCGACGACCAGCGTGCCGCCGTGGTTCAGGAACCGCGGCGCGTCCTTGATCAGCACGCGCACCGCGTCGAGGCCGTCGTCGCCGCCGGCCAGTGCCTGCCGCGGCTCGTGCCGGTACTCGGCCGGCAGCGTCTCCATCGCGGTCGCCGTCACGTACGGCGGGTTGCTGATGACGAGGTCGTAGTTCTTCTCGGGCAGGTTCTCGAAAAGGTCGGACCGGATGAGGTTGATGCGGTCGGCGAGGCCGTAGTCGCTGACGTTGCGCTGCGCGACGGTCAGCGCCTCGGCGGAGAGGTCCACCGCGTCGACGTCGGCGTCCGGGTAGGCGTGCGCGAGCAGGATCGCGAGGCAGCCGGAGCCCGTGCACATGTCGAGCGCGGAGCGCACGCGCTCGGGCGGCCCGACGTACGGCTCGAGGCCGCCGGGCAGCAGCTCGGCGATGAACGAGCGCGGGATCAGCACGCGCTCGTCGACGTAAAAACGGAAGTCGCCCAGCCACGCCTCGTGCGTCAGGTAGGCGGCGGGCACGCGCTCGTCGATGCGCCGCGACAGCAGGTGCGCGAGCGCCTGCCGCTCGCCCTGGGTCAATTGCGCGTCGAGGAACGGCTCCAGCCGGTCGAGCGGCAGGTGCAGCGCGTGCAGCAGCAGGTACGCGGCCTCGTCGTACGCGTCGACGCTGCCGTGGCCGAACGCGAGCTTCGCCTCGCCGAAGCGCGACACCGCGTAGCGCAGCCAGTCGCGGACCGTGGCGAGCTCGTTCACCGGAAATGCAGTCATGGCCGCCTCGCGCGTGGGGTGCTCATGGCGAAGGCGCCGCGGCGAGCAGCCGCGTCAGGATGCCGCGGTAGATCGCCGACAGCCGCTCGAGGTCGGCGATGCGCACGCACTCGTCGACCTTGTGGATCGTCGCGTTGACGGGGCCCAGCTCCACCAGCTCGTCGCAGACGTCGGCGATGAAGCGGCCGTCCGACGTGCCGCCGGTGCACGAGAGCTCTGCCGCCACGCCGGTCTCCGCGCGGATCGCGTCGATCGCGACGTCGACCAGCCGGCCGCGCGCCGTCAGGAACGGCCGGCCCCAGCCGGTCCACTCGACGTCGCCGTCGAGGCGGTGCCGGCGGAGGATCTCCGTGAAGCGCTTCTGCAGCGACTCGCGCGTGCTCTCCGGGCTGTGGCGGAAGTTGAACATGAGCTCGAGCGAGCCGGGGATCACGTTCGCGGCGCCCGTGCCCGCGTGGATGTTCGAGGACTGGAACGTCGTCGGCGGGAAGTAGGCGTTGCCGCGGTCCCACTCGGTCGCGGCGAGCTCCGCGAGCACCGGCGCGACCGCGTGGATGGGGTTGCGCGCGAGGTCCGGGTAGGCGACGTGGCCCTGCACGCCGCGGACGGTCAGCGTGCCCGACAGCGAGCCGCGGCGGCCGTTCTTGATCATGTCGCCCAGCGTGGACACCGACGACGGCTCGCCGACGACGCAGTAGTCGAGGCGCTCGCCGCGCGCCGCGAGGCGTTCGACGACGCGGACGGTGCCGTCGACCGACGGGCCTTCCTCGTCCGACGTCACGAGGAGCGCGATCGAGCCGCCGGCGCGCGGATGGTCGGCTACGAACCGTTCGATCGCCGTCACGAACGCCGCCAGCGACGACTTCATGTCGGCCGCGCCCCGGCCGTACAGGTAGCCGTCGCGCTCGGTCGGCACGAACGGGTCGGAGCGCCAGTCGGCCAGCGGCCCGGTCGGCACGACGTCCGTGTGGCCGGCGAAGCAGACCACCGGCGCGACCGTCCCGCGCCGCGCCCACAGGTTGGTGACGCCGTTGGCGACGACGGTCTCGAACGCGAAGCCCAACGGGCCGAGCCGCGCCATGAGCAGCGCCTGGCAGCCGGCGTCGTCGGGCGTGAGCGAGCGCCGGGCGATCAGCTCGCGCGTCAGCGCCAGCGTGGGCTGAGCGGGGGCGTCCATGGGGTCGATCGGGGCTGTCGGGGTCAGAGACGATTTTCAACGTACATCGTCATTATCCGCCATCGCCGCACGAAAATCGTCTCTGACCCCTGCGCCACTGACCCCAATGCCATCGCCGACTCGTATCGGGATCGGAGCCGGATTTCGCGTGGTGTCGGCGGCGGACGTCCGGTCGGCGCCGAAATCCGCCTCCGACCCCGATGGATCAATGCGTGCGGTCGAGGAGCTCCGTGTTGATCGTCACCGCGGCGAAGTCCGCGCCCGGCAGCGCCTTCTCCTGGTCCTGCTCGGTCGGCATCGCGGCGACGCGCGACGTCGGGCTGCTCTGGTTGATCTGCCACGCGAGGTTGGTCGGGGAGTCGGAGCCGATCATCGCCTCGTCGTACGTGATCACGCCGTCGAGGTAGAGCCGGCACAGCGCCTGCTCGAACGTCTGCGACCCCGGATACAGCGACTGCTCCATCGCCTCCTTGATCTGCGCGAACTCGCCGCTCTTGATGAGCTCCGCGATCAGCGACGTGTTGAGCAGGATCTCGACGGCCGGCTGCTGCTCGCCGTTCAGGTTGCGCACCAGGCGCTGGCAGATGATGGCCCGCAGGCCGATCGAGAGGTCGGACAGCACGGCGGAGCGCGCGTCGTACGGGAACAGGTTGATGATCCGCGACAGCGCGTGGTAGCTGTTGTTCGCGTGGATCGTCGTCAGGCACAGGTGGCCGGTCAGCGTGTGCAGCAGCGCCGACTGCATCGTCTCCTTGTCGCGCACTTCGCCGATCATGATGAGGTCGGGCGCCTCGCGCAGCGCGTTCTGCAGCGCGTTGTTGTAGCTCGTCGTGTCGACGCCGATCTCGCGCTGGTTGATGATGCTGTGCTTGTGCTCGAACAGGTACTCGATCGGGTCCTCGATGGTCAGGATGTGGCCGGACTTCGTCGTGTTCCGGTGGTCGATCATCGCCGCCAGCGTCGTCGACTTGCCCGAGCCGGTGGCGCCCGCGACCAGCACGAGGCCGCGCTTCTCGGTCACGAGGTCGAGCAGCACCGACGGCAGCCGCAGCTGCTCGAAGGGTGGCACGTTGGAGCGCACGTAGCGGATGACGAGCGAGATCGTGCCGCGCTGCCGGAAGATGTTGACGCGGAAGTTGCCGACGCTGCGGTCGAGGTGCGAGAGGTTCATCTCCAGCGTGTTCTCGAACTCGCGCGCCTGGTCCTTGCTCATGAGCTCGTACGCGATGCGGCGCACGGTGTCCATGTCCATCGGCTGCGTGGACACCGGCTGCACGACGCCGTTGACCTTGATGTTGATCGGCGCCCCGCACGAGATGAAGAGGTCGGAGGCCTGCTTCTCCGCCATCAGCTTGAACAAACGGTCGAGATACATGGAGACCCCTTCGTCGTGGCCTGCGCGCCGCCGCGGCGGCGGCGCCGGTACAATCCGAACCGTTCCGGCGTTTCAGGGACTACCGGCAGTTCTCATGATAATGTCATGAATTGTCGGGGGTTTCCACCCTGCGGCGCATCCGGTGCGACGCTCGGGCGGGGGCCTGTCGCATCGGGCGCGGCGGGCCGTCCGGGTCCGGGGCGCGCGCCCTCCAATAATCCAGTCAAATCAAGCAAGTTCCATGCTCGCAATCGTCGGTGGCAGCGGCCTCACCCAATTGTCCACGCTTGCCGTCGCGCATCGGGAGGTGCTCCGCACGCCCTACGGCGACCCGTCGTCGGCGCTGCTGTTCGGGCAGATCGCCGGCCGCGACGCCGTGTTCCTCGCGCGGCACGGCCACGGCCACACGATCCCGCCGCATCGCGTCAACTACCGCGCGAACCTGTGGGCGCTGCGCGAGAAGGGCGCGACGGCCGTGATCGCCGTCGCGTCGGTCGGCGGCATCCGCGGCTGCCAGCCGGGCGAGCTCGTGCTGCCGCACCAGCTGATCGACTACACGTCGGGGCGCGACGCCACGTTCTTCGACGGCGGCGACCGCCAGGTCGTCCACGTCGACTTCACGCATCCGTATGCGCCGGCGCTGCGCGCGCGCTGCCTGGCCGCGGCGCAGGCGGCGGGCATTCCGCTGCGCGACGGCGGCGTCTACGGCGCCGTCAACGGACCGCGGCTCGAGACGGCGGCAGAGATCGACCGTCTCGACCGCGACGGCGTGACGCTCGTCGGCATGACCGGCATGCCCGAGGCGTCGCTCGCGCGCGAGGCCGGGATCCCGTACTGCGCGATCTGCGTGGTCGTCAACCACGCGGCCGGCCGCGGCGACAGCGCGGCGGAGGTGTCGATGGACGGCATCGCGCGCGTCCTCGAGTCCGGGATGGAGCGCGTGCGCGCGCTGCTCGACCACGTCGCGCCGCTGATCTGACCCGCCCCCACGCAGACCGGCGATGATCCGCGACATCCTGCGCATCGGCGACCCGCGCCTCCTCGCGCGCTCGCGTGAAGTCGAGCGGCTCGGCACGCGCGAGCTCGCCGCGCTGCTCGCGGACCTGCGCGACACGATGGCGGCGCACGACGGCGCCGGGCTCGCCGCGCCGCAGATCGGCGTGCCGCTGCGCGTGGTCGTCTTCGGCATCGCGCAGAATCCGCGCTACCCGGACGCGGAGCCGGTGCCGTACACGGAGCTCGTGAACCCGGTGCTCACACCGCTCGCCGACGACGAGGAGGAGGGCTGGGAAGGCTGCCTGTCGGTGCCCGGCCTGCGCGGCGCGGTGCCGCGATTCACGCAGCTGCGCTACGAGGGCTTCGCGCCCGACGGCACGCGCATCGCGCGCGACGTGAGCGGCTTCCACGCGCGCGTGGTCCAGCACGAGTGCGACCACTTAGACGGCATCCTGTACCCGATGCGGATCCGCGACATGCGCAAGTTCGGGTTCACCGACGTCCTGTTCCCCGACCTCGCCGGCGCTGACGAATAGGCGTCGGATTCACCAAGAGACGCAGAGGCGCAGAGGAGTTCCCTTCGCGGCGTCTCGGTGACGCTTCGTGCGATCTGCGTCTTGGTTTGCTGCGCTGTTCCCCGACCTCGGCGGTGCAGGTAAGCAGGTAACCCCAATCACAAGGAGGCACAGAGCGAACGATCAGGTCTTCTCGACGTCTCTGCGCCTCTTTGTGAGATCTAGGTTTTGAGCTGCTCGTAGAGCGCCGTCTCGAGCTGCAGCAGCGCGTGCTCGTCGTGCAGCCGCGCGCCGTCGATCAGGAACACGTCCTCCGCGCGCTCGCCCAGCGTGTTGATCTTCGCGCTGGCGACGTTCACGTTCGCCCTGGCCAGCGTCCACGCGATCCGCGCGAGCAGCCCCGGCCGGTCGCCGGCGACGACCTCGAGGATGTAGTGCGTGCCCTTGTCGTCGGGGAAGATCTGGACGTCGGGCGTCAGCGGGAAGTGCTTGAGCTGGCGCGGGATGCGCCCCTCGGCGGGCGGCGCGAGCGGCGGCTGCTCGGTCAGCAGCCGCGTCAGCTCGAACTCGACCAGCTGCAGCGTCTCGCGGTACGACGTGCCCGGCTGCGCGGGGTCGTTGAGCGCGAACGTGTCGAGCGCGTACCCGGCGCGCGTCGTGTGGATCTTCGCCTCGAGGATCGACAGGCCGGCGCGTCCGAAGAAGCCGCAGATGCGCGCGAAAAGCGCCTTCTGGTCGGGCAGGTAGACGAGCACCTGCAGCCCGGCGCCGTCGCGCGCGAGGCGCGCCTTCACGACGGGCGCCGTGCGGTCGACCCGCCAGTACAGGTGCCGCGCGTGCCACGCGATCTCCTCGGCCGTGTGGCGCTGGAAGTACGGCGTGTCGAGGTGGCGCCACAGCTTCGCCTCGGCGCCTTCCGGCACCGCGTACAGCCGCAGCAGCCGCTGCGCCTCCGCGCGCCGCGCGTCGATGCTGTCGATGATCGTCGCGGTCGGCGCGGCGCCGGCCAGCACGGCGCGCGTCGCGCGGTAGAGGTCCTCCAGCAGCTTGCCCTTCCAGTTGTTCCACACCTTCGGGCTCGTGCCGCGGATGTCGGCGACCGTCAGCAGGTACAGCGCGTTCAGCCGCCGCTCGCTGCCGACGCGGCGCGCGAACGCGCCGATCACCTCCGGGTTCGACAGGTCCTGCTTCTGCGCGGTCGACGACATCACGAGGTGGTGGGCGACCAGCCATGCCACCAGCTCGCCGTCGCCGGGCGGGAGCCCATGCTCGCGGCAGAAGCGGCGCGCGTCGCGCGCACCCAGCGCCGAGTGGTCGCCGCCGCGCCCCTTCGCGATGTCGTGGAAGAGGCCGGCGAGATAGAGGACCTCGCGCCGGTCGAAGTCGGCGATCAGCCGCGAGCACAGCGGGTACTCGTGCGCGTGCTGCGCCTCGGTGAAGCGGCGCAGGTTGCGGATCACCATCAGGATGTGCTCGTCGACCGTGTACACGTGGAAGAGGTCGTGCTGCATCTGCCCGACGATGCGGCCGAACACCGGCAGGTACTGGCCGAGGATCCCGTACAGGTTCATCCGACGCAGCTCGTGCAGCAGCCCGCGCTCGTGGCGGAACATCGCGATGAAGCGCGCGCGGTTCCCCGGCTCGCGACGGAACGCGCCGTCGATGCGCTTGCGGTCGCGCCACAGCGCGCGCAGCGTGGCCGCGGTCATCCCCTTCAGCTCGCGGTGCCGCTGCATCGTCAGGAACGCGTCGAGCATCGCCGACGGGCGCCGGACGAAGAGCTGCGGGTCGCGGATGTCGAGCAGCTCGTCGACCTGCTGGAAGTCGGCGTCGATGGGGACGGGCTCGGTCGCGGCCGGGTGCAGCCGCGCGTGCAGGTTGTGGAGCAGCACGGCGTTGACCTGGCTCACCAGCTTGGCGGCGCGGTAGTAGCGCTGCATCAGCTGCTCGCTCGCGCGCTTCGCGCGGTTGTCGGACAGCCCGAGCTGCGCGGCGAGCGCGCCTTGCGCGTCGAACACCAGCCGGTCCTCGCGCCGGCCGAGCAGGTAGTGCAGCCGCACCCGCAGGCCGCCGATCAGCCGCTCCTGCCGCGACACCGCGCGGGCCTCGCCGGCCGTCATGAGCCCGTGGCGCGCGAGCTCGCGCCACGTGTGCCCCAGCCCCGCCGCGCGCGCGATCCACAGCACCGACGAGAGGTCGCGCAGGCCGCCCGGGCTCTCCTTGACGTTGGGCTCGAGGTTGTAGATCGCGTCCTGGTACTTCAGGTGCCGCTGCTGCTGCTCGAGCGCCTTGGCCGCGTAGAACGTCGGCACGTCCATCCGCGCGTCGAAGCGCTGCCGGAACTCGCCGTACAGCCGCCGCGCGCCGCAGAGGAAGCGATGCTCGAGCAGGCTCGTGCGGACGGTGACGTCGGCCGCCATCTCGGCGTCGCACTCGTCGACGGTGCGCACCGCGTGCGACAGCTCGATGCCGATGTCCCACAGCGCGGCGAAGAAGCGCTCGATGGCCGCGGCCGGCGCGTCGCCCGCCGGCAGCAGCACGAGGACGTCGACGTCGGAGTGCGGGAAGAGCTGGCCGCGGCCGTAGCCGCCGACGGCGACGGCCGCGACGTCGGCGGGCATCGCACATTCGGCGTAGACGCCGCGGATGACGCGGTCGACGAGACGCGCGTGCTCGCGCAGCAGCCGTGGCGTGTCGTGCTGCGCGAAGAACGCGGCGCGCAGCTCGCCGCGCCAGCGGGCGAGCCGCGCCTCGCGCTCCCGCGGGTCCGCGGGGCCGGCGGCGGGCGCGGGAGGCAGCGGCGAGGCCATGCGGGCGGCGCTACGCCGGGAGCGGGGGCGGCGGCGGCGAGCCCGCCGAGAGCGTAAGCACCTCGTGGCCTGCGTCGGTCACGAGCACCGTGTGCTCCCACTGCGCCGAGAGCGAGTGGTCGGCGGTGACGATCGTCCAGCCGTCCGCGAGGCAGCGGATGCCCGGCCGCCCGGCGTTGATCATCGGCTCGATCGTGAAGATCATGCCCGGCTGCAGCAGCATCCCGGTCCCCGCCTTGCCGTAGTGCAGGACCTGCGGCTCCTCGTGGAACGCCTTGCCGATCCCGTGGCCGCAGAACTCGCGCACGATCGAGTAGCCGTGGCTCTCAGCGAAGCGCTGGATCGTCGCGCCGATGTCGCCCAGGTGCGCGCCGGGGCGCACGACCTCGATGCCGCGCCACATCGCCTCGTACGTGACGTCGGTCAGCCGCTTCGCCTGGATCGACGGCCGGCCGACCAGGAACATCCGGCTCGTGTCGCCATGCCAGCCGTCCTTGATCACCGTCACGTCGATGTTGACGATGTCGCCGTCCTTGAGCTTCTTGTCGCCCGGGATGCCGTGGCAGACGACGTGGTTCACCGACGTGCACAGCGACGCCGGGTACGGCGAGTGGCCGGGCGGCGCGTAGTTGAGCGTCGCCGGCACCGTCCGCTGCACGTCGAGCATGTACCGGTGGGCGAGCGCGTCGATCTCGCCGGTCGTGACGCCGACCTTCACGTGCGGCGTCAGGTAGTCGAGCAGCTCGGAGGCGAGCCGCCCCGCGACCCGCATGCCCGCGATGTCCTCCGGCGTCTTGAGGCTGACCGACACGCGCGCCATCCGCTACGCGCGCAGGAGCTCGTTGATGCTGGTCTTGGCCCGCGTCTTCGCGTCGACCTGCTTGACGATTACCGCGCAGTACAGGTGGCAGCCGTGCTCGCCGGACGGCAGGCTGCCCGCGACGACCACCGACCCGGCAGGGACGCGGCCGTAGCCGACCGCGCCGGTCGCGCGATCGTAGATCTTCGTGCTCTGCCCGATGAACACGCCCATGCCGAGCACCGAGTTCTCCTCGACGATCACGCCCTCGACGACCTCGGAGCGCGCGCCGATGAAGCAGTTGTCCTCGATGATCGTCGGGTTCGCCTGCAGCGGCTCCAGCACGCCGCCGATGCCCACGCCGCCCGACAGGTGCACGTTCTTGCCGATCTGCGCGCAAGACCCGACGGTCGCCCACGTGTCGACCATCGTCCCTTCGTCGACCCAGGCGCCGATGTTCACGTACGACGGCATCAGCACGACGTTGCGCGCGATGTAGGCGCCGCGGCGCGCGACCGCCGGCGGGACGACGCGCACGCCGGACTGCGCGAAC
>JAYRNW010000246.1:0-5178 GCA_041911995.1 Casimicrobiaceae bacterium
AGACGGTGCCGACCATGGGCGCCGGCTGGTGTCCGCCGGGGATGCTCGGGATCGGCATCGGCGGATCGGCCGAGAAGGCGATGCTGATGGCGAAGGAATCGCTCATGGAGCACATCGACATGGCGCAGCTCAAGGCGCGCGGACCGCGGTCGAAGGTCGAGGAGCTGCGCATCGAGCTCTTCGACAAGGTCAATGCGCTCGGGATCGGCGCGCAGGGGCTCGGCGGGCTCTCCACCGTGCTCGACGTCAAGATCCTCGACTACCCGACGCACGCGGCGTCGAAGCCCGTCGCGATGATCCCCAACTGCGCGGCGACCCGGCACGCGCACTTCACGCTCGACGGCTCCGGCGTCGCGAGGCTCGACCCGCCCGACCTCGCCAGGTGGCCGGACGTGGAGTGGGCGCCGGCGCCGACGGCGAAGCGCGTGAACCTCGACACGCTGACGCGCGAGGAAGCGGCGACGTGGCAGCCCGGCGACACGCTGCTGCTGTCCGGGAAGATGCTGACCGGGCGCGACGCCGCGCACAAGCGGATCGCCGACCATCTCGCGCGCGGCGAGAAGCTGCCTGACGGCGTCGACTTCCGCGGCCGCGTCATCTACTACGTGGGCCCGGTCGATCCGGTCCGCGACGAGGTCGTCGGCCCCGCCGGCCCGACGACGGCCACGCGGATGGACAAGTTCACGCACATGATGCTCGAGCACCACGGCCTGCTCGCGATGATCGGCAAGGCCGAGCGCGGCCCGGTCGCGATCGAGGCGATCCGCAAGTTCGGCGCCGTGTACCTGATGGCCGTCGGCGGCGCCGCGTACCTGGTGTCGAAGGCGATCCGCGCGTCGCGCGTCGTCGCGTTCGCCGACCTCGGCATGGAGGCGATCTACGAGTTCGACGTCAGGGACATGCCGGTGACGGTCGCCGTGGACGCGCGCGGCAAGTCGGTCCATCACACGGCGCCGAAGGAGTGGCAGGCGAAGATCGGCAAGATTCCCGTGACGGCCGAGTAGGCCCGAACGGGCGGCGCCCGGGCCCGTCGGCGCGGCACCCGAATGGCACGGACTGTGCTTTTTTCGCGCGTGGCCTGCCAAATCCCCTTGGTATGCCGGGCAGGCGCCCGATCCCGCGCAGGCGGCGGCCGACGACCGCACGCGGCGCCGGCGGCCCGGGCACGCTGCCTGCGCGGCCGTCGGCCGCCAGTCTCCCGCCGGCGCCATCCCGCGATTCCGTGAGAACCGCGCGCCGCGCTGCCGTCGTCACGATCGTCGCGCTGGCGGCGGCGGCGTCCGGCGCTGCGCGTGCCGAGCGCCTCGTCGTCGTGTCGTCGGGCGACTCGCCCGCGTACCGGCAGGCGCTCGCCGGCATCCGCAAGGCGGGCGCGCCCGTCGACACGCTGACCGTGCGTCCGGGCGGCGACGCCGCGGCGACGGCGGCGCTCGCGCGCGTCGGCCGCGACGCCGCGGTCGTCGCGCTCGACGCGAACGCATCCGCCGTGGTCGCCCGCGCCGCGACCGGATTGCCCGTCGTCCATTGCATGGCGGACGCCGGCGACGACGCGCGGGTACCGGCGGCGACCGCCGACGTCGCCGCCGAGGTCCCGATCGACGTACATCTCCAGTGGCTGCACCGGCTGCTGCCAGGCGCCCGCCGCGTCGGCATCCTGTACGATCCCGCGCACAATGCGCGGCGCGTCGACGACGCCGCCGCCGCCCTCGTGCACGCCGGGTACACGCCGGTGCTCGTGCCGGTGCCCGGGCCGAGCGCGCTACCGGGCGCGCTCGCCCGCCTCGCGAACGCGGTCGACGTGGTGCTCGCGCTGCCCGACGCGACCGTGTTCGCGCGCGAGCACACGCGCGCGCTGCTGCTGTTCTCGTTCCGCAACGGCGTGCCGCTGACCGGCCCGACGGAAGCGTGGGTGCGTGCCGGAGCGCTGTACGCGGTCGAGTGGGATTACGCGGACGTCGGCCGCCACTGCGCGGCGCTCGCGCTGCGGCAGCTCGCGGGCGGACATTCCCCGCCGCCGGCACCGCCGCGCGCGCGCGTGGTCGTCAACCTGCGCACCGCAGGGCAGCAGAACGTCTACTGGGGCGCGGACGTGCTCCGCGCGGTCGACCGGGTACCCGAATGAAGAAGCTGCGCGGCTCGCTGCGCCGGCACCTGTCACCGCTCGGCGCCGACTCGGTGTCGATGCTCGACCTGCCGCCCGTGCGGATGGGCCTGCTCGCGAAGCTCAACCTGCTGACGATCGGGCTCATCTTCCTCACCGCGGTCACCATCACCGTCTTCCACTACTCGCAGCAGTGGCGCGACGAGGAGGCGAAGCACAAGGCGCAGGGCGAGTCGCTGCTCGGCATCATGGCCGAGCTCGCCGAATACGGGCTCTACACGTCGGACCGCGCGTATCTCGAGCAGATCCTCGACGGGCTCGCCGCCGATCCGGAAGTCGGCTACGTCGCGATCCTCGACATGCGGGGCGAGGTGGTGGCCGAACGCCGCTTCGCGTCGGGACCGGCGCAGGCGACGCTGCCGCCGCCGGCGGCCGAGCGCTTCGCGCTGCCGCCGGGCCGGGTCGCGGTCGGCGAGGTCGTCGTCGACGGGCGGCCGTTCTTCGAGCTCGTCACCGCCGTCGCCAACCCGCGGCCGCCCGCGCGCGGCGGCGCCGACGCCGTCGCGGGGGCCGAGGGCAAGACCGACGCCGCGGCGCCGCTCGGGCTCATCCGCATCGGCATGTCGCTCGACGTGCACCGCAAGCAGTTCCGCGAGCAGCTCGTGGGCGCGGCGGGCGTCGTCGGTGCGCTCGTGGTCGTCGCCATTCTCGCGACGCTGCTGCTGACGCGGCGGCTGGTGGCGCCGATGCGGCGCCTGATGCGCGCGGCGCGTGCCGTCGGCGCCGGCCGCCTCGACGTCTACGTCCCGGCGCACGCGTCCGACGAGCTCGGCATGCTCACGCACACGTTCAACCACATGACGCAGCGACTCGCCGAGTCGCAGTCGGAGGTCGCGAACTACCAGCGCACGCTGGAGGAGAAGGTCGCGCAGCGCACGCGCGAGCTGGAGGCGGCCACCGCCCACGCGTACAAGCTCGCGCAGCACGACATCCTGACCGGACTTCCCAACCGGTCGCTGCTCAACCAGCGGCTGCGGCAGATCCTCGCGCAGGCGCAGCGCGACGCCACGCACGTCGCGTGCCTGTTCCTCGACTTCGACCACTTCAAGCGGATCAACGACACGCTGGGGCACGACGCGGGCGACCAGCTGCTGCAGGCGATCGCGCAGCGCCTGACGAGCGCCGTGCGCGAGTCGGACACCGTCGCGCGGCTGGGCGGCGACGAGTTCGTCGTGATCCTGCCGGGGCTCGACCCCGAGCCGTCGATGTTCGAGGTGATGGCGGTGCTGACGCGGGTGCGCGACGCGTTCCAGGCGCCGTTCCGCCTCGCCGACCAGACGCCGACGCTCACGTGCTCGATCGGCGTCGCGCTGTTCCCGGGCGACGCGCAGGACGGCGTCGGGCTCATCAAGCAGGCCGACACGGCGATGTACGCGGCGAAGGAGGCCGGGCGCAACGCGTACCGGTTCTTCACCGCCGACATGAACGCGCGCGTCCAGCTGCGCCTGCAGCTCGAGACCGACATGCGCCGCGGCCTGATGGACGACGAGTTCTTCCTCGTCTACCAGCCGCAGATCGAGATGAAGTCGGGCCGCACCTGCGGCGTCGAGGCGCTGCTGCGCTGGCGCGACCCGGAGCGCGGCATCATCGGGCCCGCCGAATTCATTCCCATCGCCGAGGAGTCGGGGATGATCCAGGCGCTCGGCGCGCGCGTGCTGCGCGACGCGGCCCGGCAGGTCGTGCAATGGCACAAGGCCGACATGCCGCTGCGCCTGTCGGTGAACCTTTCGGTGCAGCAGCTGCAGCACGACAGCTGGCTGCAGGTCGTGGAGGAGGCGCTGCGCAGCAGCGGGCTGCCCGCGCGCTACCTCGACCTCGAGATCACCGAGAGCGTGATCATCACGCACCCGGAGAAGGCGGTGAACACGCTCGTCCGGCTGAAGCAGATGGGCGTGTCGATCACCGTCGACGACTTCGGGACCGGCTATTCGAGCCTGTCCTATCTCGCCCGGCTGCCGATCCAGGGCGTCAAGATCGACCAGCGCTTCGTGCACGGCCTCGAGACCAACCGCAACGACGAGGCGATCACGCAGGCGATCATCGCGCTCTCCCACTCGCTCGGGCTGCGCTGCATCGCCGAGGGCGTCGAGACGCCGGCGCAGTTCGACTTCCTGAAGCGCCACGGCTGCGAGGAGGCGCAGGGCTTCCTGATCTCGCACCCGCTCGTCGAGGCCGACCTGCGCGCGTGGTGGCGCGTCCAGGAAGACCTGCACCAGGGCCGCGCGCGACAGGGCGACCTGTGGCAGCGCGCCGCCGACGGCTGAGGGTCGGCGCCTTGAGGTGGACCCCCGAGGGTCAGAGCCTTAAGCTGGGGTCAGCGCGTCAGGCTGGGGCCGGCGCGCTGGCCGCAACCCCCGGGCGACTGAGGGTCAGAGCCTCAAGCTCGCGTCAGCGCGTCGGACTGGGGCCGGCGCGGTGGCCGCAACCCGGGATCAGAGCCGTAACAATCGGAGGCACTGCATGAATGTGCAACCCTTCGTCCGATTGTTACGGCTCTGACCCCTCGACCCCTAGCCGAGATCGGCGGGATGGTCGACGTCGCGGACCGCGCCCGCGTCGTCGACGTCGATCGTGCGCAGCACCCATTGGCGCGCGGTGACGATCGAGCGCGCGCCCTCGTCGCCGGTGAGCGCCGCGAGCAGCGGGCCGTAGGCGCGGGCGAAGCCGACCGGGTGGCCGCGGCGACCGCGGTATACGGGCGCGGCGATCTCGGCGCCGTCGCGCAGCGCGTCGGCGACCGCCGCGATCGTCGCGGGCGCGACCCACGGCATGTCGGCCAGCGCGACGATCCAGCCGTCGGCGTCGGGCGCCGCGGCCACGCCGCACGCGAGGCTCGCGCCCATGCCCTCGTCGGCGCGCGCGCACGCGACGATGCGCGCGCCGGCGCCTTCCAGCGCCCCGCGCAGCAGCGTGTCGCCGGGCCGGACGACGGCCACCGCCTCGCCGAGTGCGGCCACGACGTGCATCGCCGCCGCGGCGCCCACCGGCGTGCCGCTGCCGGCGCCGTGCACGGGCGC
>JAYRNW010000247.1:0-18004 GCA_041911995.1 Casimicrobiaceae bacterium
ATCCTCAAGTTCGACACCGAAAAGAACCGCGTGTCCCTGGGCCTCAAGCAAATGGGCGACGACCCCTGGCTGGGCGTCAACCGCCGCTACCCGGCAGGCACACGCCTGTTCGGCAAGGTGACCAACATTGCCGACTACGGCGCGTTCGTCGAGATCGAGTCGGGGATCGAGGGCCTGGTGCACGTCTCCGAGATGGACTGGACCAACAAGAACATCCACCCGACGAAGGTCGTGCAGCTGGGCGACGAGGTCGAGGTGATGATCCTCGAGATCGACGAGGACCGCCGCCGGATCTCGCTCGGCATGAAGCAGTGCATGCCGAACCCGTGGGACGAGTTCTCGATGAACCACAAGAAGGGCGACCGCGTTAAGGGGATGATCAAGTCGATCACCGACTTCGGCGTGTTCGTCGGCCTGCCGGGCGGCATCGACGGCCTCGTCCACCTGTCCGACCTGTCGTGGTCGGCGGCCGGCGAGTCCGCCGTGCGCGACTACAAGAAGGGGCAGGAAGTCGAGGCGGTCGTGCTCGCGATCGACGTCGAGCGCGAGCGCATCTCGCTCGGCATCAAGCAGCTCGAGGGCGACCCGTTCACGAACTTCGTCGCGATGCACGACAAGGGCAGCGTGGTGGCCGGCACCGTCAAGTCGGTCGACGGCAAGGGCGCGGTGGTGACCCTCTCCGGCGACGTCGAGGGCTACCTGCGGGCGTCCGAGCTGTCGCGCGACCGCGTCGAGGACATGCGCCAGCACCTGAAGGAAGGCGACTCGGTGTCGGCGATGATCATCAACATCGACCGCAAGAACCGCAGCATCAACCTGTCGATCAAGGCGAAGGACAACGCCGAGGAAGGCGAGGCGATGCAGCGGATGAGCGCGGAGAACCAGGGCGCCAACACCGGGACGACCAACCTGGGCGCGCTGCTCAAGGCCAAGCTCTCCGACACCAAGTCCAACGGCTGATCCGAGCGAGAGTGAAGTCCATGACCAAATCGGAGCTGATCGACCGCCTCGCGGCGCAGTTTCCGCAACTGGTCGCCAAGGACGCCGAGCTCGCGGTCAAGATGATCCTCGACGCGATGGGCGAGAGCCTCGCGAAGGGCGAGCGCATCGAGATCCGCGGGTTCGGCAGCTTTGGCCTCAACTACCGGCCGCCGCGCACCGGCCGCAACCCGAAGTCGGGGGAGAAGGTCCAGGTGCCGCAGAAGTTCGTCCCGCACTTCAAGGCCGGGAAGGAGTTGCGCGAGCGCGTCGACTTCCGCGAGGAGGCGGCGGAGTAACGGTACTCACGGGAGACGCAGAGGCGCAGAGTCATGCAGCTACGGCGGATTTCTCTGCGTCTCGGCGCCTCTTCGTGAGACTTGGCCTCACCCCATCGGTGGCATAATCGACCGATGCAGATCGTCCGCTGGATCGTCGGGTCGGCCGTCTTCCTGGCGCTCCTGTTCCTGTCGCTGCAGAACGCCGAGCCGGTGACGCTGCGCTTCTTCCAGCTCGCGAGCTGGCAGGCGCCGCTGGTGTTCGTCGTCTTCGTCGCATTCGCGTCCGGCGTCGCCGCGGGCCTGCTCGCCGGCGCGCTGCGTGCGTCGCGCCTGAAGCGCCAGCTCAACCGGCTGCGCCGCGAGCAGCGGTCGTCGGCCCACCCGGCGGCGCCCGCCGTCGGCGCGCCGGCCGCGGGTGCCGGCTACGCACGCCCCGATCGCGTGCCCGACGGCCTCTAGCGCCGGCCGCCGCCCATGGATTTCGAGCTGTGGTGGCTGCTGCCGATACCGGCGGTGTTCTTCGCGCTCGGCTGGATCGCCGCGCGCATCGACATCAAGCACCTGCTGCGCGAGTCGCGCGCACTGCCGCTGTCGTACTTCCGCGGCCTCAACTTCCTGCTGAACGAGCAGCCGGACAAGGCGATCGAGTCGTTCATCGAGGTCGTCAAGGTCGACCCGCAGACGGTCGACCTGCACTTCGCGCTGGGCTCGCTGTTCCGGCGCCAGGGCGAGATCGACCGCGCGATCCGCATGCACCAGAACCTGCTCGACCGCCCGGACCTGCCGGCCGACAAGCGGACGATGGCCACGCACGAGCTCGCGCAGGACTTCCACCGCGCCGGCCTGCTCGACCGCGCCGAGGAGCTGTTCACGAAGCTCAACGGCACGCCGTTCGAGCACTCGGCGCTGTCGCACCTCATCTCGATCTACGAGACCGAGAAGGACTGGGCCAAGGCGATCGCGGCCACGCGCCGGATGGAGGAGCTCGCGAAGCAGCCGTACTTCAAGGAGATCGCGCAGTACCACTGCGAGCTCGCGCACGCCGCGCTGCTGAAGGCCGACTATCCGAAGGCGGCGGCGGAGCTCGACGCCGCGTACGCCGCGTACCGGGGTTGCGCGCGCGCGACGCTGCTCGCCGGCGACGCCGCCGTCCAGCAGGGCCGCTACGCCGAGGCGATCGCGACGTGGCAGAAGATCGAGACGCAGAACCCGGCGTTCCTCGCGCTGGCCGCCGACCGCTTCGCGGACGCCTTCCGCCGGCAGGGCGACGTCGCGCAGGGCATCCGCGTGCTGCGCAGCTACCAGGCGCAGTACCCGTCGCTCGACCTCCTCAACGCGCTGTTCACGCTGGTGCTCGAGCACGACGGGCCGGACGCCGCGGCGACGCTGATCAAGGACGAGCTCGCGCGCAACCCGACGCTGCTGGGCCTCGACCGGCTGCTGGAGGCGCAGCTGCTCGCGGCGCCCGCCGACCGCCGGCACGACCTCGAGCTCGTCAAGGGCCTCGTCGCCGCGCACATCAAGCGGCTCGGCATGTACAAGTGCGACCACTGCGCGTTCCGCGCGAAGCAGTACTACTGGCGCTGCCCCGGCTGCCTCAAGTGGGAGACGTATTCGCCGCGGCGGACGGAGATGCCGGACGGCTACGCGTGATGCTGCCGAAAGGCGAAAATCCTGAAACACGAAGGGCACGAAGAACACGAAGAAGGGCATGGGACGATTTCTCGCTGTCGAGTCGTCGCCTCGATCGGAACTTGAACTTCTTCGTGCTCTTCGTGTACTTCGTGTCCTTCGTGATCGAGCTGTTTGCATTGAACGAAAGCAACGCATGACGATCCCCCGCGTTTTCGTGGCGCTGGACTTCGCGGACCCGCTGCGGGCGCTCGCGCTCGCCGGCCGGCTCGACCCGCGGCGGTGCGGCGTCAAGGTCGGCAAGGAGCTCTTCGTCGTCGCCGGCCCGGAACCCGTGCGCTGGCTGGTCGCGCAGGGCTTCCCCGTGTTCCTCGACCTCAAGTTCCACGACATCCCGAACACCGTGGCCTCCGCCTGCGCGGCGGCGACGCGGCTCGGCGTGGCGATGCTCAACGTGCACGCCGGCGGAGGGCGCGCGATGATGCGCGCGGCGCGCGATGCGGTCGACGCGGCGGCGAAGGAACTGGCCCGCCCGGCGCCGCTGCTGATCGCGGTCACCGTGCTGACGAGCCTCGCCGACGCCGACCTGGCCGAGATGGGCCAGCCGGGTACCACCGCGCAGCAGGTCGTGCGGCTGGCCGGGCTCGCGAAGGACTGCGGGCTCGACGGTGTCGTCTGCTCGGCGCACGAGGCCGCGACGCTGCGCGCCGCGTGCGGCAAGCACTTCCGGCTGGTGACGCCCGGCATCCGCATGGCCGGCGCCGCGAAGGACGACCAGGCGCGCATCGTGACGCCGGACGCGGCGATCCGGCTGGGCGCCGACAGTCTGGTGATCGGCCGGCCGATCACGCAGGCGCCCGATCCGCTCGCGGCGCTCGCCGCGGTCGACGCCGCCATCGCCGGCGTGACGGAGGCCGCGACATGAAGATCACGATGATCGGGACCGGCTACGTCGGCCTCGTCACCGGCACCTGCTTCGCCGAGGTCGGCAACGACGTGCTGTGCCTCGACGTGGACGCGCGCAAGATCGCGATCCTGAACGAGGGCGGCGTCCCGATCCACGAGCCGGGCCTCGAGGCGATGGTCCGCCGGAACGCGGCCGCCGGCCGGCTGCGGTTCACGACCGACGTCGACGCGTCGGTCGTGCACGGCGCGCTGCAGTTCATCGCGGTCGGCACGCCGCCCGACGAGGACGGCAGCGCCGACATGCAGTACGTGATCGCCGCGGCGCGCACCATCGGGCGGCGCATGCAGGGGCCGAAGATCGTCGTCGACAAGTCGACGGTGCCGGTGGGCACGGCGGACCGCGTGCGCGCGGCGATCGCCGAGGAGCTCGCCGCGCGCGGCGCCGAAATCCCGTTCGCCGTCGCGTCGAACCCGGAGTTCCTGAAGGAAGGCGCGGCCGTCGAGGACTTCATGAAGCCCGACCGTGTGGTCGTCGGCGCGTCCGACGAGCGCGCGATCGCCACGCTGCGCGCCGTGTACGCGCCGTTCATGCGCAACCACGAGCGCTTCCTCGCGATGGACGTGCGCTCGGCGGAGCTCACCAAGTACGCGGCCAACGCGATGCTCGCCACGCGCATCTCGTTCATGAACGAGCTCGCGAACCTCGCCGACCGGCTGGACGCCGACATCGAGATGGTCCGGCAGGGCATCGGCTCGGACCCGCGCATCGGCTACCACTTCCTGTACCCGGGCGTGGGCTACGGCGGCAGCTGCTTCCCGAAGGACGTGAAGGCGCTGCAGCACACGGCTACGCAGCTCGGGCATCCGCTCGCGCTGCTCGCCGCCGTCGAGGCCGTGAACGACGCGCAGAAGCGCGTGCTCGTCGACAAGATCGTCGCGCGGCTGGGCGCGGACCTCACGGGCCGCACGATCGCGCTCTGGGGGCTCGCGTTCAAGCCGAACACCGACGACATGCGCGAGGCGCCGGCGCGCGTGATCGTCGACGCGCTCGCGGCGCGCGGCGCGCGGGTGGTCGCCTGGGACCCGATCGCGATGACCGAGGCGAAGCGCGTGTTCGGCGCCGCGCCGCACCTCGCGTACGCGGCGTCGCCGCTCGCCGCGTGCGACGGCGCCGACGCGCTGGTCGTCGTCACCGAGTGGCAGGAGTTCCGCAGCCCCGACTTCGACGAGGTCGCCCGCCGGCTGCGCACCCCGCTCGTGTTCGACGGGCGCAACGTGTTCCTGCCGGCCGACGTGCGCGCCGCCGGGCTCGAGTACTTCGGGATCGGGCGGCGATGAGCGCTCTCCCGGGCGTGCGCTTCTCGGCATGGCGCGACGCGGCGGCGCGCGCGCGCGTGCTGGTCGTCGGCGACGTGATGCTCGACCGCTACTGGTTCGGCGACGTCGAGCGCATCTCGCCCGAGGCGCCGGTGCCGGTGGTGAAGATCGCGCGCACCGACGAGCGGCCGGGCGGCGCGGCCAACGTCGCGCGCAACGCCGCGGCGCTGGGAGCGCAGGTGTCGCTGCTTTCCGTGGTGGGCGACGACGAGGCCGGCAACGCGCTGACGCAGCTCATGGCCGGCGAGCGCGTGCGCGCATCGCTGCTGCGCGACGCCGGCGCGCCGACGACGGTCAAGCTGCGCGTGATCGGCCGCCAGCAGCAGCTGCTGCGGATCGACTTCGAGACCGCGCCGTCGCACGAGGTGCTGGCGGCGAAGCTCGCCGACTACGAGCGGCTGCTGCGGGAGGCCGACCTCGTGATCCTCTCCGACTACGGCAAGGGAGGCCTCGCGCACATCGCGACGATGATCGCGCAGGCGCGCGCGGCGGGCATCCCGGTGCTCGTCGACCCGAAGGGCGACGAGTACGCGCGCTACCGAGGCGCGACGCTGCTGACGCCGAACCGCAACGAGTTCCGCGAGGTCGCCGGCCGCTGGCGGGACGAGGCCGACCTCGCCGCGAAGGCCGAGGCGCTGCGCCGCGACCTCACGCTCGACGCGCTGCTCGTCACGCGCTCGGAGGAAGGCATGAGCCTGTACACGGCGGGCGGCGCGCTGACGATCCCGGCGCAGGCGCGCGAGGTGTACGACGTCTCCGGCGCCGGCGACACGGTCATCGCGACGATCGGCGTCCTGGTCGCCGCCGGCGCGCCGCTCCCCGACGCGGTGCGCGTCGCGAACGAGGCCGCCGGCGTGGTCGTCGGCAAGCTGGGCACCGCGGTCGTGCATCCACACGAACTCGCGTAGCATGCGGCGATCGCATCCCTGGCCGCTCCGCGTCGGGACCGGCCGCTTCCGTGCAACGGCCTGCCGTGCCTGAGCCCATGACCGCACCCGCTTCCCCGCCGGATCCGCCGGTCGCGTCGTCGGCGGAAGACCTGCAGCGCAAGATCCGCGCGCGCTTCGCCGTGCGCGTCCACGTCGCGCTGATCCTCGCCGCGTGCTTCGCCGTCGGGCTCGCCGTCACCAAGCTGCTGCTGATCGCCGGCGTGCACGCGATGTGGCTGCGCTACGCGGTCGCGCTCGCCGCCGCCTATGCCGCGTTCCTGCTCGGCGTCCGGATCTGGCTGCACTACGCGGGCTACGACCATCCGGTGCTGCCGGGCCGGCGGCGCGGCCTCGCGTCCGACGCGGCGGCCGCGCTCAACGGCGACTGGTCGATCGGCGGTGGTGGCGGGAGCTCCGGCGGCGGGTCGGGGCTGCCGGGCTTTCGCGGCGGCGGCGGCGGCTCGGGCGGCGGTGGCGCGTCGGCGCGCTTCGGCGGCGTGGGCTTCGCGGGGAGCGATCAGTCGTCCGCGGCATCGTCCTCCCCGTCGTCGTCTTCGTTCTTCGGTTCTTCGTCGAAGGGCGGAGGCGGCGGATTCGACCTGGGCGACGACGGCTGGGTGCTGGTGCTGCTGATCGCCGTCGTGGCGGCCGCGTGCGGCGCCGTGGTCTGGATCCTGTACGCGGCACCGACGATCCTCGCCGACGCGGCGTTCGCCGGCATGCTCTCGGCGGGCCTCGTGCGGCCGACGAAGCACATCGCGACCGGCGGCTGGATCTCGAGCGTGGTCGGGCACACGTGGATCGCGTTCACCGTCGTGTTCGTGCTGGCGCTCGCGTTCGCGGTCGTCGCGCAGCGCCACTTCCCGGACGCGCACACGCTCACCGAGGTGCTGCGCCGGCTCTGACCCCGATGGCGAAGGCGAAGACCGTCTACACGTGCAGCGAGTGCGGTGCCGCCGCGCCCAAGTGGCAGGGCCAGTGCCCGGACTGCGGTGCGTGGAACACGCTGGTGGAGACGATCGCCGCGCCGGCGGCGGCGCGCTTCGAGTCGGTGGCCGGCGCGCGCAGCGCGGTGACGCCGCTGTCGGCGGTGACGGCGCGCGAGACGAACCGCGTGGCCACGGGCCTGGAGGAGTTCGACCGCGTGCTGGGCGGCGGCCTGGTCGCCGGCGGCGTCGTGCTGCTGGGCGGGGACCCGGGCATCGGCAAGTCGACGCTGCTGCTGCAGGCGTCCGCGGCGCTCGGCGCCGCGCGGCGCACGCGGTACGTGACCGGCGAGGAGTCGGTCGAGCAGATCGCGCTGCGCGCGCAGCGCCTCGGGCTCGTCAACGCGCCGGTCGAGCTGCTGGCGGAGGTGCAGCTGGAGGCGATCGTCCGCGCGATCGACGCCACGAGGCCGGAGGTCGTGGTCGTCGACTCGATCCAGACCGTCTACACGGAGACGCTGCAGTCGGCGCCGGGCAGCGTGGCGCAGGTGCGCGAGTGCGCGGCGCAGCTGACGCGGCTCGCCAAGCAGCGCGGTGTCGTCGTCGTGTTCGTCGGCCACGTGACGAAGGAGGGCGCCATCGCCGGCCCGCGCGTGCTCGAGCACATCGTCGACACGGTCCTCTACTTCGAGGGCGACCCGCATTCGAGCTTCCGGCTGGTGCGCGCGATCAAGAACCGCTTCGGCGCCGCGAACGAGCTCGGCGTGTTCGCGATGACCGAGCGGGGGTTGAAGGGCGTGACCAACCCCTCGGCGCTGTTCCTGTCGCAGCACGACGCGCCCGTTCCCGGCTCGGTCATCGTGGCCACGCTGGAAGGCTCGCGGCCGCTGCTGGTCGAGATCCAGGCGCTGGTCGACCCGGCGCAGGGCGGGATGCCGCGGCGGCTCGCCGTCGGGCTCGACGCGCAACGGCTCGCGCTGCTGCTGGCGGTGCTGCACCGCCACGGCGGGGTCGAGACCGGCGGCTACGACGTCTTCGTCAACGCGGTCGGCGGTGTGCGCATCCAGGAGCCGGCCGCCGATCTGGCCGTCCTGTTGGCTATTGAATCATCTATAAAAAACAGACCGTTGCCGGCGAAATCTATTGTATTTGGTGAAGTCGGGCTGGCAGGGGAAATCCGGCCGGTGCAGCGAGGGCAGGAGCGCATCCGCGAGGCCGCCAAGCTGGGCTTCCGCACCGTGGTGATCCCGACGCCCAACCGGCCGAAGCACGGCGTGGACGGCGTGACCATCGTCGCGGTCGACCGCGTCGACCAGGCGCTCGCCGCGCTGCGCGACGCGTAGGGCGCGGCTGCCACGCGGCCGCCGCCGCCGGAAAGCGCGACGGCGGCAGGCAGCCGCGAGGTCAGCGCCTCGGCACCAGCGCGTTGAACGAACCCGAGACCGAGGCGCCCGGGCAGTACGGCGTGACGACCTGGTCCGCGTACGCCGGCTGCCGGTGCCAGAAGACCTCGCCGCCCTTCTCGGACTTGGTGTCCTTCGCCTCGACGATGGCGCTGTCGGGGAACGTCGGCTTCGGCGACGCGTCGGCCGGCACGAGGAATGCGAGCCGGTTGCGCTTGTCGACCGGAATCGGCGGCTGCTCGTAGACGGTCTTGGTCTCGCCCTTCGGCACGTACTTGTAGATGTCGGTCGGCTGCGATCCGTTGCACGCGGACTCCACCGGCTCGTACGCCGGATCGTCGAGCCGCACGACGTACGTGAGGCACCCCTCCGCCGGGCATGCGTAGTAGCTCTCCGGCGGATTGGCGGTCGCGTCCGGGCAATAGTACGGCTTCGACCCGCCCGTGTCGCAGCTGCCGAGCGGCGACGTGTACACGACGTTGGGGCGGTCCTGCTTCACGTAGAAGAACAGCATGCCCGTGTCCTTGTCGTAGTAGTAGTTGTCCTTGGCGATGTCGACCGGCTCGCCCTTGTCGTTGGTGAGCTTGTCGATGCTAGCGACCGGCGTGTAGGCGTCCGACACCGCGTAGCCGCACAGCGGCTGGCCGTCGCCGGCCGTGCCCGCCGTGGAGCCCGCGGGGCAACACTCCGCCGCGTCGCGGCCGACGGCGCCGCGCGCCGGGCAGCCGTTGGGGCCGTTCAGGTTCTGCGGGTTCTGCGACGAGGAGTTGAAGCACACCTCGCCCTTGAAGTTGAACGTGCCGTCCAGCGGAACGAAGAGCTTGCGCAGCTTCGGGTCGCTGAAGCGCACCGGCCCGCTGCCCCACGACCGGTAGCCGCGCTTGATCGTGAACTTGCCGTTCGGCGGCCCGTTCTTGCCCGTGTAGCACACGCCGACGCGCACGAAGAACGGGTTCGTCGCCGACATGCTCGGCATCACGATGTCGTTCAGGCCCACGCTGATCACCGGCGGCATGCCGGGCGTAGGCGTCGCTCCGGTGACGCCCGTGGCGTTCTTGACGCTGACCGTGTACCCGTGGCGGTGCGCGACCTTCGGCTCCCAGATGCCCTGGTTGTTGCGGCTGTGCAGCTTCATCGTCTGATGGGCGCCGTAGTCGGTCGTGTCCTTCGCGAACGTCATCCACTGCGTGATCGGCTGCTGCTTCTGGTTGCCCGTCGGCGGCAGCGGCACCTGCCCGGGGGGCAGTCCGGGCGCCATGAACGCCTCGAACTCCAGCGTCCCGTAGTTGCCGGGGGAGATGAGCGACGTCGGCCGGCCCTCGAACTTCGCGTCCTGCCCACCTTCGGCGAGGCACTCGTCGGCGGCGTTGAACGCGGCGTTGAACGGCAGGTTGTTGAGCGAAATCGGATGGTCGTCGACCTTGGGCTTGCCTTCCGGCGGCAGCACCTTGTAGCCGGTGAGCGAGCCGTCGCGGTCGATGATCGCCGTGTTCTTGTCGCCGTCGTCGAAGTTGCCGAAGTTCACCTTGTCGGTGAAGACCTGGTGGCGGAGGTCGACGCTGTCGAACTTGAGGCGGAGCACGTCGGTGGCGGTCGGGTACGCGCTCTGGTTGTTCTGGAACCAGCCGAGCGCCGCGTCGCCCTCGTAGGGCTTGGGATCGGCGGGGTTGAGGCCCTTGAAGAAGGCGTCCTGCAGCGCGATGTCCTCCGCGGTCAGCAGCGCCTTCCGCGGATCGACGTGGAAGTTGACGAGGCGCACGTCGTGCAGCCGCGCCGGGCCGTCGTAGATGTAGACGCCGGCGAAGTTCCACGCGGGGCTGGGATAGCTCTTGGGCACGTACGACGTCGCTTCGGGGTTCTTGTCGACGCAGCCCGGCCCCTCGACCGTGAAGCTGTTGGCGGCGCAGGGCCCCCAACGGTCCACGTTGTTCGTCGACACGCCGACGATCGTCGTGTCCTTGAGCAGGCCCCAGACGCCGGGCGCGTTGCCGTCGAGCCCGCCGGACGTGACCAGCGTCACGCCTTCGCGCGACGTCGCCACGCGGGCGTGGCGGAACACGAACCAGGTCGGGCGCATCCAGACGCCGCGGTTGCGGATCCGCGTCGCCGTGAACCCGGTGAACTCCGCCACCACGTTCGGCTTCCGGAAGTCGCCGTCGGCGTGGCTCTTCAGCTGCTCGTTGCCGGCCACCCCCGCTTCCCCTTCGCCGAAGACGCCGTCGTAGCACGCGTGCGCCCGGTTGTTCACGAACTTCGGCGCGAAATAGGCCAGCTGGATGTCGTTGAACGCCGGGTCCTTCCAGTTCTGCAGCGTCGGCGGCACGTACCAGTACGCCTTGCCGGTGCTCTGGCAGCCGCCGATGGAGTTGCCGATCAGCTCGCTCGTCGGGTTGATCGTCCAGAAGCCGCTCGGCCCCTCGTAGTAGTAGGGCTGCGCCTCCGGGCACTTCGGCGGCGTGTCGCCGGTCACCTCCACCGCGCCGTCGAGCGTCCCGTTGCCCTGCAGCGCGAAGCACTGGCCGTGCACGGCGAGCGTCTTGTCGTCGGTGTTGTTCACGTACAGGCCGTAGTAGCCGTCGCCGGTGCGGCCGAGGTAGTCGCCCTCCCAGTAGCCCTTGGGCACCGACACCTTGGTCTTGTCCGCCAGCTCGACCTCGACGTGCTGGACGCTCTCTGCGATGCCGAACAGGTTCGCCATGGCCCCGAGGCCCAGGTTGTCGTGGAACTTGAGTCCGCTGTTGAAGAGCACGGTCCCGTCGGGGCTGTCCTTGTCGTACCCCTTGGGCACCTCCTCGTAGAACAGGTGCCCGATCACCCGTGCGCAGACGTTGTTCGAGATCGTGACGTTGTTCGTCATGTGCACGGTGAAGCAGTGGTTGTACGTGTGGTGGATGCTGTTGCTGTTGAGGAGCAGCGTGCCGTTGTCGTGGCTGCCGAGCATGTGCAGGTGGACCGGGTAGCTGCCGAGGTTCTCCTTGCCGAAGTGCTCGATCTCCACGCCCTGCAGCTCGACCTTCGCGAAGCCGGCGCAGACCTTGAGCTCGCCGCCCCAGGCGAGGCTATGCTCCTGGGGCTTCGTCGCGGTCCTCCAATTCGGCATCTTCGCCGTGAGCTTGACGTTGCGGGTGACGAGGCCGACCTCGGCGCGCTCGTCGACGCCGTAGTTCGTCGTCTTGCCCGCGGCCGCGTTGAGGCTGCTCGGCCGCCCGGGGTCCGCCCCGCCGAAGTGGTAGTGGCGCAGCGGCGTCGTCGCATCCAGCGTGATCTTCGTGCGTGCGCCGTCCTTGCCGATCGCCCCGATCTTCACGAATTCGGACTCGAACGGCGAGAAGCTCGTCGTGCCGATCACGATCCAGTCGCCGGGCTTCCACTCGGCGGAGACGTCGGCGGCCGTGTAGATCACGAGCTCGCCGCCCTTGGCGACCTCCGCGCCGATCTTCGCCGTGGACGTCTGGTACTTGTCGGGGCCCGCCGGCTCGGCGAGGTACGTCCAGCTGGCGCTGCCCGGATTGGCGCCGCCGATGTTGGCGCTGGCGTTGCTGTCCGCGACGACGCCGCGCTTGCCCAGAAGGCGGAGCGTGCCGCCCGCCTTGACCGCGATGCCCTTGGTGATCGTCGTGCACGCGTCGTCGGACAGCGACCGGTAGGGATCGATGCCGGTGGTCGGCCGTTCGCCGACCAGGCGGATCACGAGCTGGTTGTTCGCGATCGGCGTCGGGCTCCCCTCGTTCGTGCCCGTCTGCACGGTCCCGCGGTCGTGGATGAGGATCGATGCGGCCTCGAACTCGATGGCGGCGTCGGCGAAGAGCAGCTTGCCATCGCTCTTCACGTTCACCTCGTCGAACTTGTACGTGCCGGCCTTCTTCACGATGCAGGTGCCCACGACGTCGAGGTCCGTCGCGGTGTTCGACGGGATCTTGAGCTCGGAGTCGCCGTTGAGCGGGCACTTGAGCGCGTTGCCCTTCTTTTGCGCGTGCGCAGCGGGCGCGCCGGCGAGCATCGCGCAGGCGACCACGGCTACGGTCAGGAGCGTGCGGGCGGACAGGTTCATGCGATCCTCGTCAGGAGTGGAGCGCCGGGGACGGCAACGGCTCAGAAGCGGACGGCAATGCCGACCGCGAGCGTCTGCGCCCAGAAGTCGGTCGTCTGCCAGGAGAACGACGGCTGCGCGGGGCCGGACGGCCTGGCCGGCGGGTCGCCGCCGTACGCGAGGCTGTACGTCGGGTTGACGTTGCGGTTGATCTGCTCGCCCGGGCGCACGACGTCGCTCAGGTAGAGAAACGAGTAGCCGACGTAGACGGTGGCCGACGGCGTGACCCGGTAGCCGACCGACACGCCGAGCTCGGGCACGACGGCGAACGTGCTGCGCGTGTGGTCGCCGCTGTTGGTCGTCATCGCGAAGTACCCGCCGCTGAACGTCTGCGGGGCGCCGTAGTTGTTGAAGTCGTTGGTGACGAGGTTGCCGTTGATCGACACGCGCTGCTGCATGCTGCCCAGCGCCACCTTGGCGAAGCCGCTGCCGACCCACGGCCCCGAGTCGTACGTGCCGCGCACGCCGGCCTGCACGCCCCAGAACCGGTTGCGCGCGTTGAACTGGTCGGTCGTCGTCCAGATGTCGGAAGGGTAGGGCGGGATGTACGGGCTCTCGGTGGTGATCGTGTAGTCCTCGCGCAGCTGCAGGAAGCGCAGCCCGCCGATGACGTCGAGCTTCCAGCCCGCCTGCGGCGGCAGCGCCCACGTGAAGTTGAGCTCGCCGCCGCCCAGGTTGCTCGACAGCGTCTCCTGCGCCGCGCCGCGGTACTCCGGCGAATACGAGATCTCCGTCCAGCTCTCGCGGTTCGTCGTGACGTCGAAGAACGGAAGCAGCAGGTCGAGCGAGTCGAGCTTGCCGGTCGAGCTCACGCTGCGGCTGGTCGTGCGCGTCGGGACGTAGAAGCCGGTGAGCTCGATCGCGCGGCGGCCGTCGAGCGCGTAGCTGCCGGTGATCCGGAAGCCGGCGTTGGGATTGGTGTCGAGCGTGCCGCCGCCCAGCAGCACGTTGGTGTCCGGCAGGAACGCCAGGTCGTCGGTGATGATGGGCACCGGCGTCGGGCTCGCCTTGTACCAGACGAACAGCGCCTCGGCGGAGAGCGTCAGGCGGCCGTCGGCAAACGTGGCGGGCGCCGCGCCGGGCGTCTGTGCGCCTGCGGCGCCGGCCAGCAGGCCGGCGATGGTCACGGTGAGCAGCGATCGACGCATGGCGTTCCTCCGGGGATTGCGGGTGCAGCTGGCCAACATCGCGACTCCGCGCAGCAGCGTCGCTGTCGGCGCGAAGCGTAGTGGTTCGACTTCAGGCGGTCAAGCACGACCGCGCGCGACGCGTCACTCGAAGCGATGGCTCAGCGTCACCGCCGCATTCGGCTGCACGTCGACGTTCGCGCGGAACGGCGGGAACGTTCCGTTGCGGATCTCCACCGCGTACTTGCCGGGCACGAGCTTCAGTACTTTCAGCGGCGGGGTGACGCCGACCTTGCGACCGTTGACGTAGATCTCGCCCCACGGAGCGATCGCCATGCCGACGCTGCCGGTGACCTTCGGCGGTTCCTTCGGCGCTTCCGGTGCCGGCGCGACCCGCGGAATCGTCGCGGGCGCCTCGGCCGTGCGCGGCGCGGCCGGCGGCGATGCCTGTGCGGTTACGGCTTGGGTCGGCGGCGTGGCCGTTGGCAGCGCCGTCGGAATCGGACTCGGCGGCGGCGGCGTGCGGCGCCCGAGCAGGCCCACGCCGACCGCGAGCAGCACGACGGCGAGCAGCAGCACCGAGCCGACGAAAATGAGTCCCGAGCGTGAACGATCGCCGGCCGACTGCGCGGTTGCCGTCGTTGCACCGCCCTTGGGCTCGATCGCGGCCAGGATGTCGCGCGCCGTCGCCACGCCGGGCGGCAGCACGGCGGGCAGCACCGGCTTCGCCGCGGGCGGCGCACCGGACGTCCGTTGCGCCGTTGCGGATTCCGGCGCCGGAGATGCTATCACGGCGTCGACGTTGCACGCGCGGCGCAGGTCGGCCGCCATGTCGCGCGCGCTCGCGTAGCGCTCGTCCGGCTCCTTCGCGAGCGCCTTCGCGACGATCGCGTCAAACGCCGGCGGCAGCGCGCGGTTGTGCAGGCAGGGCGGCACCGGCATGACGTGCAGGATCTGGTCGAGCAGCGTGGACAGGTCGTTGCCGGGGAACGGCGGCAGGCCCGTGAGCATCTCGTAGAGCACCGCGCCCAGCGAGAAGACGTCGGTGCGGCCGTCGACGTCGACGCCGCGCACCCGCTCGGGCGACATGTACTTGGGCGAGCCGAAGACGGTGCCGGCGACCGTGCGCGTCCCGGTGGGCATGCGCGCGATCCCGAAGTCGGTGATCTTCGCAACGCCGTTGTCGAGCACCATGATGTTCGCGGGCTTGATGTCGCGGTGCACGATCTGCCTGTCGTGCGCGAACGCGAGGCCGTCGGCCACCTGTGCCGCGAGGTCGGCCACCAGCTCCGGCGGCAGCACGGTCCCGGAGTCGAGGATCGCGCGCAGCGACCGGCCCGGCAGGAACTCCATCGCGATGTACGCGACGTGGTCCTCCTCGCCGACGTCGTGGATCGTCACGATGTTGGGATGGCTCAGGGCCCCCGCCGAGCGCGCCTCGCGGAAGAACCGCTCGCGGAACGTGTCGGTCTCCTGGCCCGCGTCCTCGACGCCGATCGTCTTCAGCGCCACCAGGCGATCGATCAGCGGGTCGCGCGCCTTGTACACGACACCCATCGCGCCGCGGCCCAGCTCGGCCAGGATCTCGTAGCGGCCGACGCGGTCGAGCGGAGGTGCGATGGTGGCGGTCATGGTTCGTCGGCGCGCGCGGGAGGCCGGATCAGCGTGAATTGTCGCATCCGCCGCCGCCGGTGCGCGCGGCCGGGGTTGCGGCGGGGCCGGCGCACGCCCGGCGGACCGCCGTCGTGTGGTAATTTCCGGCGAGCGGGCGCGCTGCACCGGCATGCCGTGGTGCCGTGCCGTCGTTCGCCGCCGATCGAAACAGGAACATGTCACGCCCATCCATCGAGGCCGTCGGCATCAGCGATGCCGGCAACGTCCGCCAGTACAACGAGGACACGATCGCGTTCGACGCCGCGACCGGCGTCATGGTGCTGGCCGACGGCATGGGCGGGCACCGGGCCGGCGAGGTCGCGAGCCGCATGGCGACCGAGGTCATCGCCGGCGACCTGCAGGCAGCGCTGGCCGAGCTCGGGCCCGACGCCGACCCCGATGCCGTCAAGGCCGTCGTCGAGCGAAGCATTATCCGCGCCAACGGCGAGATCTTCGCGGCCGCGCAGGCGAACCCCGTCCAGTACGGGATGGGCACGACGCTGGCGCTCGCCGTGTTCCACGATTCCCGCGTGATCCTCGCGCACGTCGGCGACTCGCGCATCTACCGGCTGCGCTACAACCACCTGCAGCTGCTGACGCGCGACGACTCGCTGCTGCGCGAGCAGATCGACCTGGGCTACATCGAGGCCGCCGCGGCCGTGGGCACGCACAACCGCAACCTCGTCACCCGCGCCGTGGGCATCGGCGAGGGCATCGCGCCGCACGTGCGCGACGAGGCGGCGCTGCCGGGCGATCTCTACGTGCTCTGCTCGGACGGCCTGAACGACCTGGTCGACGACGCCGACATCGAGCTCGTCGTGAACACGGTCAAGGCGAACCTGCCGCTCGCGGCGCGGCTGCTCGTGCAGAGCGCGAAGGACAACGGCGGCTACGACAACGTGTCGGTGATCGTGGTCCGGCTCGCGGGGCCGGACGGCGAGGGCGGCGGCCCCGCGTGGTGGCGGGGCATCCTCGCCTGGTTCCGCCGGGCGTGACGGGGGGACGGGCATGGCGAAGCTCGTATTGAGCAGCGGAGGCGCAGTCGTCTTCCAGTGCTTCATCGACGACGGCCGCCTGGCGATCGGCCGCGACGGCGCGAACCAGATCGTGATCGACGACCCCGCGGTCAGCCCGGCGCACGCGGCGGTCGTGGCGGTCGGCAAGGACCACATCCTCGAGGACCTGGGCAGCACGGTCGGCACCTACGTCAACGGCATGCGGGTCGCGCGCCACATCCTGCAGCACGGCGACGTCGCCGCGTTCGGCGCCTTCCACCTGCGCTACATGAACCCGCGCGCGACGACCGAGTCGGACCTCGACCGCACGATGCTGATCGCAGGGCTGCGCACGCCGGCCGACGTTCCGGCGGACGACGACGCGTCGGCCACCAGCCTGCGCGTGCCGTCGGCGCGCACCGCGAAGACGCGCTTTCCCAAGGGGCGCGCGCGGATCGTGCACGGCCCGCGCACGCGCACGATCCTCGAGCTGAACCGCGTGATCGCGGCGTTCGGCCGGCCGGGCGATGCGCTCGCCGTCATCGCGCGCCGGCCGCAGGGCTTCTTCCTGCTGCACGTCGAGGGCCGGCGGCCGCCGCGCGTCAACGGGCGCCCGATCGGCGACGGCCCGTGGCAGCTGCGCGACGGCGACGTCGTGGAAGTGGGCAACGAGCGGCTGGAGTTCGTCGCCGGATGACGGACCGATCCACGCTTCGGCATTCGCGCCTGCCTCGTGCGCCGGGCCGCGTAATGCAATGGTGCGCGCGGGAGCTGATGCCGCGCCCCCGTCAGGGGTCGGATCCCGCCGGCATCGGCGTGCGATCGAGTGAAGGCGGCCGGTTGCGGGGTCTGACCCCTCGCGATGCGCCGTCGGGGTCAGACCCCGCATTCGCAGGCCGGCGGCCATGGATGCAATGGTGCACGCGGGATCCGACCTCTCGCGATGCGGACGTATCACACCGCGCGACCGGCGCCGACGATGCACGTGGTTTGCGCACGCTGGCCGCGCTCGCGTTCGTCACGGCGGTGTGCTTCGGCGTCGGACCGGCACGCGCCGCGGCCGCGCCTGCGCTGGCGGCGCTCGCCGTGCCGTTCGTCGCGGCGGCGGACGACGATCCACGCGTCGCGTTCGTCGCGCGCACGCCGGCGGGCTCCGTGTTCGTCACGCGCCGCGGCGAGCTGGTCTACGCGCTTCCCGGGCGCGCATCGAGCGCCCCTGACGACCCGCCGCTGCCGTCGTGGGTGCTGACCGAGACGCTGGTCGGCGCGCGCACCGACCCGCGCGGCGCGGCGCGCAGCGGCACGCGCGTCTCGCGCATCGTGGGCGACGATCCCGCGCGCTGGGACGCCGACGTCGCGGCCTACGAGCGCGTGCGGCTCGGCGAGGCATGGCCAGGCGTCGTCGTGGACCTCGTCGCGCGCGGCGCCGGCGTCGAGAAGCTGTTCACGCTCGCCCCCGGCGCCGACGTGCGGCGCATCGGCGTGCGCGTGCGCGGCGCGTCGCGGCTCGTGCGCGACGCCGGCGGCGGCCTCGTCGCGCACACCGGGCGCGGCGCCGTGCGCTTCACCGCGCCGGCCGCGTGGCAGGACGTCGACGGCGACCGGCGCGCGGTCCGCGTCGCGTACACGCTCGCCGGCAATCGCTACGGCTTCACGCTCGGCGAGCACGACCGCGCGCATCCGGTCGTCATCGACCCGCTGCTGCAG
>JAYRNW010000248.1:0-6129 GCA_041911995.1 Casimicrobiaceae bacterium
AAGGCCGAGCAGGCGGCGCTCGCGCAGGCGCACGGCCGCTACGTGCCGCTCGCCGTCAAGATCGCGCCGGACCTGACCGACGCGGCGACCCGCGACGTCGCGCGGCTGCTCGTCGCGCACGGCGTCGACGGCGTGATCGCGACCAACACGACGATCGCGCGCGACGCCGTGGCCGGCGAGCCGCATGCGGAGGAGACGGGCGGGCTCTCGGGCGCGCCGCTGCGCGAGCGGTCGACCGCCGTCGTGCGCGTGCTCGCCGACGCGCTGGACGGTGCGCTGCCGATCGTCGGCGTCGGCGGCATCATGAGCGGCGCCGACGCGCGCGAGAAGGTCGCGGCCGGCGCAGCGCTCGTGCAGGTCTACACGGGCCTCATCTACCGCGGCCCGGCGCTCGTCGCCGAGTGCGTCCAGGCGCTCGCCGGGGCCGATCCCGAACCTCGAGGGCCGGAGCCGTAGCGTCTCGAGGCGGACTCCGAAGGGCTACGGCCCATTCCCCTTCGCGTACACCATCATCTTGCCCGTCGCCTGCGCGACGACGACGCCGTCCTGGTTGGTGGCGCTGCCCGTCAGCTCGGCCACGCCGGCGCCGTGCTTCGGCTTCGGGATCAGCGCGTCGATCGTCCACGCGATCGTCAGCGTGTCGCCGGGCCGCACCGGCGCTAAGAACCGCGCATTGTGCTCGAGGTAGGCGAGCGCCGTGCCGTGGAAGTGCATGCCCACGGGCCCGCTCATGATCGCGCCCGTCATCACGCCGTGCAGGATGCGGCCGCCGAAGCGCGACCGGCGCGCGAACGCCTCGTCGACGTGCAGCGGGTTGTGGTCGACGATCAGGTCGGCGCTGTCCGCCAGGTGCCGGTCGGTGATCGTCACCGTGCCCGCGATCGACTCGCCGACGGCGAGCTCGTCGAACCAGCGGCCGCGCGCGGTCACGGCGCCTTCGCCGCGGCCGCCGGCGGCAGCGGCTCCCAGCGGAATCCCGCGGCCGTCACGCCGGCGGTCAGGTGCGCGATGCCGGCGTCGACGTGCGCCGGGTCGCCCTTGACGCCGAGCTCGATCCGGCGGCCGCCGTCCGGCTCGAACGACGGCAGGCTGAAGAGCTTGAGCGTCGGAAAGCGCGCGACGTTCTCGTCCATCAGCGGCAGCAGCTGGCTCTCGCCGGCGCCGAAGACGAGGATCGCGCGCTCGACGGGCGCGACGCGCGCGAGGTCCGGATACCACGTGGCGAGCGCCCAGTCGAGCATCGGCCACGCCATCTGCGGAAAGCCGGGGAAGAACAGGTGGTCGCGCACGGCGAACGCCGCCACGCGGTTGTACGGGTTGGGGATGATGCGGCTGCCCTCGGGAAATTCCGCCATCAGCACGCGATGCGGGTACGCTTCCGCGCCGAACCGCGCCTCGATCTCGGCGACGGCTTCCGGATGGCGGACGAGCGCGACGCCGAGTGCCGCAGCCGCCGCCTGCCGCGTGTGGTCGTCGGGGGTGGCGCCGATGCCGCCGAAGCACAGCAGCAGGTCGCCGCGCGCGAACGACGCGCGCAGGAACGCGGTCAGGCGGCCGCGGTCGTCGCCCGCGTAGTGCGCGTAGTCGACGGCGAGGCCGCGCGCCGCGAGCGTTTCGATCACGTGCGGCAGATGCCGGTCCTGACGCTTGCCCGACAGGATCTCGTCGCCGACGATCAGCGCGCCGATCGTCGGGGTCGGGATCGGCCGCTCACCCACGCGCCTGCTCCGCCCGCGAAGGCGGCCGGAAGTTCACCACACGCCGCATCTCAATGCACGGTCGCCGATTCCGGGAACTTCTCTTCGATCTGCGACATCATGCTGGTGAACGCGCGGTCGATCAGCGGCTCGGCCTCGACCAGGCGCGCACGATCGGCGCGGAAGCGCTCGGCCAGTTCCTCGGCCGTCATCGACAGCGCCTTCTGGCCCTGCCGGTTGGTGAAGAGGTAGGTGCCGCGCAGCGGGCTCACCCACGCGAGCTTCGCGAACGCGAGGTGGCCGTCCTCGGCCTCGAACTCGATCCACATGCCGCGCTCGAGGCTGCGCGCGATCTCGAGGTAGTCGTCGGCGACCACCTCGTGCTCCGGTTCCACCGGCTCCGGCACCGCCTGCGTCATCGCGGCCGCCAGCGCCTCGGCCCTTTCGGCGAGCGCCTGGTCGCCGGCGGCCTTCGCGAGCTCCGCCTGCGCCTTCGCGGCCTCGGCCACCGCCGAGGTCGGCGACGTGGTCTGCGCGAGCGACGGCTTGACGGCGGCCGCGTGCGCCTCGACCAGGTTCGACATGAACGCTTCGCGGTCCTCCGGCAGCCAGCTGCGGCCGTGCATGCCCGCGGACAGGCGCTTGAGCAGCGACGGCAGCAGCGCGACCAGGTGCCGGCGGTCCTCGGGCGTCTTCTTCGGCTGCACGCTCCACACGAGGTCCTCGAGCGTGCCCACGCCGGACCCCCACGACTCGCTCTCCTCGCCCTGGTCGAGGTAGACGTGCGTCAGCGTCCCCTGCCAGTTCTGCCGCAGGAACGCCGCGAGGAAGTTCGGCACCGGGCTGCCTTCGATGCGCTTCTCGATCTCCGCCTTGGCCACGACCGCCGCGATCTGCAGGCGGTCCTTCTGGTTGATCTCCTCGGCCGACGACTGGATGTTCTCCTCGGCGGCCTTCTCCTCCTCGGCGAGGAACGCCTCGAGCTCGGCGCGCTGCTCGTCGAAGATCGCGAGGTCGTCGGAGAAGTTGTCGAGGATCTGGTGGACGATCTTGTCGATCGCCCGGTAGAGCGGATCCTCCGTCCCCATCACCGGCGACCAGCCGAGGCCGGCTTGCGCGAGCTCGTTGACGAGGAGCCGCGACGGATGCGACTTCTTCGCGAAGAACGCGCCGTCGAGCATCGCCGCCTTCAGCACCGGGATCTGCAGCCGCGCGAGCAGCGCCTTGATGCCGTCGGGGAGGTCGCGCGTGTCGAAGATGAAGTCGAACAGCATCGCGACCATCTCGATCGTCATCGATTCGAGCTGGTTCGCCTTCGCGCCGAGCGGCGATTCCTGCAGGTCGCGCAGGACGTTGTGCAGGCCCTGCGGGATGCCGGAGAACGCGACGGCGGCGCCGCCGACGTCGAAGTCGGTCTGGCCCGCCTGCAGCCGGGTCAGGCCTTCGTGCAGGTCGGCCGTCGAGATGAGCGGGGCGCCCGGCACGTAGCCCGACGGCGTGGGCCGCATCGGCGCGAACGTGCGCACGCCGCCGCCACCGCCGCCGCCGGCGCCCGGCATGCTGATCGTCGGCAGGTCGCCCTCGGGCATGCCCACCGGCGGGAACCCGCCGCCGAAATGCGGGGTCGGCCCGGGATGCGCGTGCGGGACGGAGCCGAACGGCGAGGCCGGCGGCGCGGCGCCCGGCGTGGCGCTGCCGTACATCCGCTTGAACATCGCCATCACGTCGATTTCCGGCGACGGGACCAGCGGAGGCGCCGGCGCCTTGCCCGGCGGCTGGCGCGCCGGAGCGCCTGCGGCGGAGGCCGCGCGATGCATGGCGGCATGCCGGCCGAGCGCCGGCACCGCGTTGTGGCGCGTCAGGTGCTTGTTGAGGTCGGCGTAGATCGTCGCGATGTCGCCCAGTTGCGCCTGGTTCAGGTCCTTCATGATCTGGAACCTGACCTTGCGGTCCGCCTTCAGGCTGCCGACCGCGCCGGTGAACGCACCGACGATCGTCGAGGGGCCGAGCGGGTTCGTCTCGGTCACCATGTCCGGCTTGCCGAGCAGGTAGCCGACGCCGCGGTTGAGCACGGCGAGCTCGTCGTGGCAGAGGTTCTCGACGACGCGCTGGATGTTCCCCTGCAGGACCGCCTCGTCCATCGAGACCGTCTCGACCAGCGTCAGGTTCGTCGCGTCCAGGTTGGAGAAGGCCGCCTTCGGCGTCGCCTTGCCGGCGACGCGCTCGTCGATCAGCTTCTTCAGCTGCTTCTCGAACTCCGCCAGCAGCAGCGCGCGCTCGCCCTTGAGCGACCCGCGCGCGTCGAGGAAGAGCTGTTGCTCCTCGCGCACGTCGCTCTTGCTGGCGCGCTCCATCAGCATTTCGGCGACACGGTCGAGGATCTGCCCGAACGACGCCGACAGCCGGTGCACGGCCATGTCGCGGCACTCGCCGAGGATGCGCGCGAGCTCCCGCGCCGGCTGGCGCCGGATGTCGGACTCGGTGGTCGGCGTGTTCACGTCGAAGGGCCCCGCGCGCCTCGCATACCTGTCAGGTCAACACGTTAGACAAGATTACCGCGAAGTTACTGTAGCACGGCGACCCCCGGGTGCCAAAGCGGCGCCCGCGGGGGGGCCCGCCGGGTCAGCCGGCGAGGTCCGGCCATGCCTTCTCGACGCGCTTGAACGAGACCGGCATCGGGGTCTTCAACTCCTGCGCGAACAGCGACACCCGCAGCTCCTCCAGCAGCCACCGGAACGCCTGCAGCCGGGGGTCCGGCGGCAGGCCGCGCTGCCGGTCGCGCTCGGCCGCCTCCGCGTACCGGCGCCACAGCGCCGCCACCTGCTCGGCGTGCCGCCGGTCGCGGTCGCCGCGCTCGGCGTACTTCGCGACGCGCCGGTCGAGCGCCTTGAGGTAGCGCGGGAGGTGCGCGAGCTGCGCCCACGGCGTGGCCGCGAAGAAGCCCGCGCCGACCAGCGCATCGCGCTGCGCGCGCACCTCGGCGACGAGGCGCGCCCAGGCGGCCGGGGCGCCGGCCAGGCGCTGCGTCAGCGCTTGGTGCTCGGCGGCGATCTCCGCCAGCAGCCGGAACGCGCCCTCCATCACGGCCGGCAGCCGCGTGCGCGCGCGCTTGACCAGCGCGTCGAACGCCTGCTCGCTGCGCGGCAGCGGATCGTCGGCGAGGAACGCGCGCTCCGTCGCGGCCGCAAGCACGTCGGCCAGCAGCCGGTCGGTGGCGACGGCAGCCTTGAGCTGCAGCGCCGCCTGCGCGAAGCCGGGCCCGCCTTTGGCGTAGCGCGCCACCGCATCGCGCAGCGCGATGCGCACGAGCCGCAGCACGCCGGCGCGCGTGGCCGCGTGCGCCGCCGGCGCCGTGTCGAGCAGCGCCAGCGAGACGGCGTCGCCGTCGTCGACGAGCGCCGGGTACCCGGTGAGCCGGCGGCCGCCGCGCGTGATCGTCAGCGACTCCGGCAGGTCGCCGCAGTCCCACCGCGTGAGGCCGCGCCGCTCGAACCCCGAATCCGTCCCCGCGAACGACAGCTGCGCGGCGTCGCCCAGCTGCGCGCGCAGCGCCGCCAGGTCGCGGCCGCACGCGAGCTCCTGCCCCGCCTCGTCGACGACCGCGACGTTGACCGCGAGGTGCGGCGGCAGCGCCGCGTCCGCGAAGACGTCGGCCGGCAGCGCCACGCCGAGCCTCGCCTGCAGGAAGGCGCGCAGCGCGTCGGGCAGCGGCACGTCGTGCGCCGGGTCGCTGGCCAGGAACGCCGTGACGACGTCCGGCAACGGGATCACGCGCTGGCGCAGCGCCTTCGGCAGCGATTTGAGGTAATGCGCGACCTTCTCGCGCACCATGCCGGGCACGAGCCACGTGAGCCGCGCGTCCGGCAGCTGGTTCAGGAGCGGCAGCGGCGCCGTCAGCGTCAGGCCGTCCAGCGGATGGCCGGGCGTGAAGCGGTACTTGAGCGGCAGCGCGGCGTGCGCGACCGGCAGCGTCTCGGGGAACAGGTCGACGGTGATCGCGTCGGCCGCGTGGCGCATCAGGTACTCGCGCGTCAGGAACAGGCCGCGCGGGTCGCGCCGCTCGGCTTCCGCGCGCCAGCGCTCGAACGTCGCCGCCGAGTGCACGCCGGGCGGGATCCGCTCGTCGTAGAACGCGGCGATCGCCGCGTCGTCGACGAGCACGTCCTGCCGGCGCGCCTTGTGCTCCAGCTCGGCGACGTCGGCGACGAGCGCGCGGTTGTGCGCGGCGAACGCGCCGCGCGTGGCGAGCGTGCCGGGCACGAGCGCCTCGCGGATGAAGATCGCGCGCGCCGCGTCCGGATCGATCGCGCCGAACGAGACCGGGCGCCGCGCGACCAGCGTGAGGCCGTAGAGCTGGACGCGCTCGCTCGCGATTACGTCGCCGCGCCTGGCCTCCCAGTGCGGCTCGAAGTGGTCGCGCGTCACCCGGTCG
>JAYRNW010000249.1:0-8157 GCA_041911995.1 Casimicrobiaceae bacterium
ACCGCACCGGCCGCGGCCGCGTGGTCATGCGCGCCCGCACGCACGTCGAGGACCTGGAGCACGGCGGCCGGCAGGCGATCGTCGTCGACGAGATCCCGTACCAGGTGAACAAGGCGAACCTGCTCGGCCGCATCGGCGAGCTCGTCCGCGAGAAGAAGCTCGAGGGCATCTCCGACCTGCGCGACGAGTCGGACCGCTCCGGCATGCGCGTCGTGATCGAGCTGAAGCGCGGCGAAGTCCCGGAAATCGTCCTCAACAACCTGTTCAAGCTGACCCAGCTGCAGGACAGCTTCGGCATGAACATGGTGGCGCTGGTCGACGGCCAGCCGCGTTTGCTGAACCTCAAGCAGTTCCTCGACTTCTTCCTCGTGCACCGGCGCGAGGTCGTCACGCGGCGGACCGTGTACGAGCTGCGCCGCGCGCGCGAGCGGGGCCACATCCTGGAAGGGCTCGCCGTCGCGCTGTCCAACGTCGACGAGATCATCGCGCTCATCAAGGCGTCGCCGACCCCGGCGGAGGCCAAGGCGGCGCTGATGGCGAAGCTCTGGCGGTCGGTGGTCGTCGAGGAGATGGTGCGGCGCGCGACCGCCGAATCGGCGCGGCCGGAAGGGCTGCCGCGCGAGTTCGGCTGGCACGGCGAGGCCGGCGGCTACCGGCTCTCCGACGCGCAGGCGCAGGCGATCCTCGAGCTGCGGCTGCAGCGGCTGACCGGCCTCGAGCAGGACAAGATCACCGGCGAGTACCGCGACGTGATGGCGCAGATCGTCGACCTCCTCGACATCCTCGCCAACCCGGCGCGCGTGACGGCGATCGTGGGCGAGGAGCTCGCCGCGATCCGCGACCAGTTCGGCGACGCGCGTCGCTCGGAGATCGTCGTCAACGGCGTCGACCTGCAGCTCGAGGACCTGATCGCGCCGCAGGACATGGTCGTCACGCTGTCGCACGGCGGCTACATGAAGGCGCAGCCGGTCGACGAGTACCGCGCGCAGAAGCGCGGCGGCCGCGGCAAGCAGGCGACGGCGACGAAGGAGGACGACTTCGTCGACCGGATGTTCATCGCCAACACGCACGACTACATCCTGTGCTTCTCCAACCGCGGCCGCGTCTACTGGCTCAAGGTCTACAACGTGCCGCAGGGATCGCGCTCGTCGCGCGGCAAGCCGATCGTCAACCTGGTGCCGCTCGTCGACAGCGAGAAGATCACGGCCATCCTGCCGGTGCGCGAGTTCACCGAGAACCAGTTCGTGTTCATGGCCACCGCGATGGGCACGGTCAAGAAGACGCCGCTGTCCGAGTTCTCGCGGCCGCGGCCGTCGGGCATCATCGCCGTCGACCTGTCCGACGGCGACTCGCTGATCGGCGTCGCGCTGACCGACGGCACGCACGACGTGATGCTGTTCAGCTCCGGCGGCAAGGCCGTGCGCTTCGACGAGAACGACGTGCGGCCGATGGGCCGCAACGCGCACGGCGTGCGCGGCATGGCGCTCGAGGCCGACCAGAGCGTGATCTCGATGCTGGTCGCCGAGGACGAGGCGCAGTCGGTGCTGACGGCCACCGAGAACGGCTTCGGCAAGCGCACGCCGATCGTCGAGTACACGCGGCACGGCCGCGGCACCAAGGGCATGATCGCGATCCTGCAGTCGGAGCGCAACGGCCAGGTCGTCGCGGCGGCGCTGGTGCGCCCGGCCGACGAGGTGATGCTGATCTCGACCGGCGGCGTGCTGATCCGCACGCCGGTGGCCGCGATCCGCGAAATGGGGCGCTCGACGCAGGGGGTCACGCTGATCAACCTGTCCGAGGGCGAGAAGCTCGCGGGGCTGGAGCGCGTCGTCGAGACCGACGACGACGCCGGCGAGTGAGCGCGGCGCGGCGGGAACGCGGACGGAGCGCACGACGATGAGCCATGACGACCAGGCGCCGGGCGCGCCCGACCTCGCGCGGCACCGCGCCGAGATCGACGCGCTCGACCGGAAGATCCTCGCGCTCGTCTCCGAGCGCGCGCGCCACGCGCAGGCGATCGGCGCGCTCAAGGGCGGCGCCGGCGCCTACCGTCCCGAGCGCGAGGCACAGGTTCTGGCCGGGCTGCGCGCGCGCAACGCGGGCCCGCTGCCCGACGCCGCGGTGAGCAGCGTGTTCCGCGAGATCATTTCGGCCTGCCGCGGCCTGGAGCAGACGCTGCGCATCGGCTACCTGGGCCCCGCCGGCACGTTCTCGCACGCGGCGGTGGGCAAGCACTTCGGGACGGCGGTCGAGGCGGTGCCGTTCGCGACGATCGACGAGATCTTCCGCGCCGCCGACAGCGGGCGCACCGACTTCGCCGTGGTTCCGGTCGAGAACTCGACGGAGGGCGCCGTCGGCCGCACGCTCGACCTCGTGTGCACGACCGAGCTCGCCGTCTGCGGCGAGATCAAGCTGCGCGTCCAGCAGAACCTGCTGTCGAACGCGGCCCGCATCGCGGACGTGACCAAGGTCTACTCGCACGGCCAGTCGCTCGCGCAGTGCGTGCAGTTCCTCGCGCAGCAGCTGCCCGGCGTCCCGCGCGTCGCGGTGGCGAGCAACGCGGAGGCCGCGCGGCTCGCCGCGGCCGAGCCGGGCGCCGCGGCGATCGCCGGCGAGAACGCCGGCGCGATCTACGGCCTCGCCACGCTCGCGCCGCACATCGAGGACGAGCCCAACAACACGACGCGGTTCTGGGTGCTGGGGCGCGTCCGCCCGGCGCGCTGCGGCCGGGACGAGACCTCGCTCGTGATGTCGTGCCCGAACCGGCCCGGCGCCGTGTACGAGCTGCTCGAGCCGCTCGCGCGCCATGGCGTGTCGATGTCGCGGATCGAGTCGCGGCCGGCGCGCACCGTGCTGTGGGAGTACCTGTTCTTCGTCGACCTGGTCGGCCACCGCGACGACCCGCCGATCGCCGCCGCGCTGGAAGAGCTCGCGCGCAAGGCGCCGTTCCTCAAGCTGCTGGGCTCCTACCCGGCGGCCACCGACTGACCCACCTTCGCCGCCTCCCATGACCCACGCCGCACCCGTCGCGCCCGAGTACGTCCGCCACATCGCGCCCTACGTACCGGGCAAGCCGATCGACGACGTCGCGCGCGAGCTCCACCTCGACGCGGCGACGATCGTCAAGCTCGCGTCGAACGAGAACCCGCGGGGCCCGTCGCCGCGC
This sequence comes from Casimicrobiaceae bacterium, assembly GCA_041911995.1. GTDB lineage: Bacteria > Pseudomonadota > Gammaproteobacteria > Burkholderiales > Casimicrobiaceae > VBCG01. Next base: position 3,167 of record JAYRNW010000249.1, read on the forward strand.
GTGCTGGCGGCCATCGCCGCGGCCGCGCACGACGTCACGCGCTACCCCGACGGCTTCGGCTACCACCTGAAGGACGCGCTCTCCGCGCGGCTGTCCGTCGCGCCCGGCCAGCTCGTGCTCGGCAACGGCAGCAACGACATCCTCGAGCTCGCGACGATGGCGTACCTGCGGCAGGGCGACGCCGCCGTCTACTCGCAGCACGCGTTCGCCGTGTATCCGCTGGCCACGCTCGCCCGCGGCGCGCACGGCATCGAGGTCCCGGCGCGCGACCTCTCGCACGACCTGCCGGCGATGCGCGCCGCGATCACGCCGAAGACGCGCATCGTGTTCGTCGCCAATCCGAACAACCCGACCGGCTCGTGGATCGCGCCTGCGGCGCTCGAGGCGTTCGTCGCGTCGGTGCCGCGCGACGTGCTGGTCGTGCTCGACGAGGCGTACAACGAGTACCTGGACCCCGCGGACCGCGCCGACAGCGTCGGCTGGGTCGCGAAGTTCCCGCACCTGCTCGTCTCGCGCACGTTCTCGAAGGCGTACGGCCTCGCGGCGCTGCGCATCGGGTACGCCGTGGCGAGCGTCGAGGTCGCCGACATGCTGAACCGCGTGCGCCAGCCGTTCAACGTGAACGCGCTCGCGCAGGCGGCGGCGATCGCAGCGCTCGGCGACGACGCCTACGTCGACGAGAGCCGTGCGCTCAACCGGCAGGGGCTGGCGCAGCTCTACGCCGGGCTCGCCGCGCTCGGCGTGCCGCACGTGCCGTCGCACGGCAACTTCGTGCTGGCGAAGGTCGGCGCCGCCGCGCAGGTCAACGAGGCGCTGCTGCGGCAGGGCGTCATCGTGCGGCCGGTCGCGAGCTACGGACTGCCCGAGTACCTGCGCGTGTCGGTCGGGCTGCCGGACGAGAACGCGCGCTTCCTCGCGGCGCTGAAGGTCGCGCTCGGGCGCTGACGCCGGCGATCCTCCGCGTTCCCGCTTCGATTCCGCGAATTCGCTCACGAGGCAGCGTGCACATCGGCAAACTGGTGGTGGTCGGCGTCGGCCTGATCGGCGGGTCGTGCGCGCTCGCGCTGAAGCGTGCCGGCGCCGTCGGCGAGGTCGTCGGCATCGGCCGCGCGCAGGGGAACCTCGACGTCGCCGTCGCGCGCGGCGTCGTCGACCGCGCGCTCCCGCTCGCGTCCGACTGGACGCGCGAGGTGCGCGACGCCGACGTCGTGCTGCTGGCCACGCCGGTCGCGCAGTTCCCGGGACTGCTCGTCGCGATGGCGGACGCGCTGGGGCCGCAGACCATCGTCACCGACGCCGGCAGCACCAAGCAGGACGTGATCGACGCCGCCGGCGGCGCGCTGGGGTCGCGGCTGCCGCGCTTCGTGCCCGGCCACCCGATCGCCGGCACCGAGCACACGGGCGCCGCGGCCGCCTTCGCGTCGCTGTTCGAGGGCCGCAACGTGATCCTGACGCCGATCGCCGAGACGGCGCCCCCGTCCACCGAGCGCATCGCGGCGATGTGGCAGGCGTGCGGCGCGCGCGTGACCACGCTCGACGCGACGCGGCACGACGCGATCTTCGCCGCGGTCTCGCACCTGCCGCACGTGCTCGCCTTCACGCTGGTGGCCGAGCTCGCGGCGCGGCCGGACGCCGCCGCGTACTTCGAGCACGCGGCGAGCGGCTTCCGCGACTTCACGCGCATCGCCGGCGGGTCGCCCGAGATGTGGCGCGACATCGCGCTCGCCAACCGCGACGCGCTGCTCGCCGAGATCGACGGCTACGCCGCCGCGCTCGCCGCCGCGCGCGCGTTCATCGCGGAGGGCGACGGCGAGGCGCTGGCCGCGCTGTTCGGCGAGGCCGCCCGCGCACGCCGCGCGTGGGAAGCCGCGCGCACGCGGCCGGTGGCGGAGGACAAGGGTTGAGCCCTTCCGCGGGGCGAGGGCAGGACCTCGACCATTCGCGATACCCCGATGCCGCACGCTGACCCGTTCCCGCCGCAGCTCACCGTTGCGCCTGCCGCGCACGCGGAGGGCGTCGTCGCGCTGCCGGGGTCGAAGAGCATCAGCAACCGCACGCTGCTGCTCGCGGCGCTCGCGCGGGGGACGACGACGCTCACCGGGCTGCTCGAGTCCGACGACACGCGGGTGATGCTCGACGCGCTGCGCACGCTCGGCATCGCGTGGCGCGACCTGGGCGCGCACCGCTACGAGGTGCCGGGCGCCGGCGGGCCGTTCCCGGTCAAGCGGGCCGACCTGCACCTGGGCCTCTCCGGGCTGTCGATGCGCACGCTGGTCGCGGCGCTCGCGTTCTCGGGCGGGCACTACCGCGCCGACGGCGTGCCGCGGATGCGCGAGCGGCCGATCGGCGACCTGGTCGACGCGCTGCGGCCGCTCGGCGCCGACGTCGGCTACGAGCTCGCGGAAGGGTTCCCGCCGCTGGCGATCGGTCCGGGCCATCCGGCCGCGGCGCCGGTGCGCATCCGCGGCGACGTGTCGAGCCAGTTCCTGACCGGCCTCCTGCAGGCGCTGCCGATGCTGCGGGCCGACGTCACCGTCGCCGTCGACGGCGAGCTCATCTCGCGGCCGTACGTCGAGATCACGCTGAACCTGATGCGGCGCTTCGGCGTCGCGGTCGCGCGCGACGGCTGGCAGGCGTTTCGCGTGCCGGCCGGCCCGGGCTACGCAAGTCCCGGCACGCTCGCGGTCGAAGGCGACGCTTCCGGTGCGTCGTACTTCCTCGCCGCCGGCGCGCTGGGCGGCGGCCCGGTGCGCGTGACCGGCGTGGGCCGCGACTCGATCCAGGGCGACGTCGCGTTCGCCGACGAGTTGGCCCGGCGCGGCGCCGACGTGCGCTTCGGGCCGGACTGGATCGAGGCCCGCGCGGGCGCGCGCCTCGCCGGCGGCACGATCGACTGCGTGGCGATCCCCGACGCCGCGATGACGCTCGCGATCGTCGCGCTGTTCGCCGACGCGCCGACCACGCTGACCGGCATCGGCAGCTGGCGCGTCAAGGAGACCGACCGCATCGCCGCGATGGCCGCCGAGCTGCGCAAGGTCGGCGCCGCCGTCGACGAGGGCCCCGACTGGCTGCGCGTGACGCCGCCCGCGCGCTTCACGCCGGCCACGATCGCCACGTACGACGACCACCGGATGGCGATGTGCTTCGCGCTGGTCGCGCTCTGCGGCGTGCCGGTGACGATCGACGACCCGGGCTGCGTGCGCAAGACGTATCCGGAATACTTCGCCGCGCTCCGGGGCGTCCTCGCGTGACGTCCGCGCCGCCCGTCGTCATCGCGGTCGACGGCCCGGCCGCCTCGGGCAAGGGCACGGTCGCCGCCGCCGTCGCGCAGGCGCTGGGGTTCCACTACCTCGACAGCGGCGCGCTGTACCGGCTGGTCGCGCTGAAGGCGCTGGGTACCGGCACCGCGCTCGACGACGGGCCGGCGCTCGCGCGCCTCGCGGCCGCGCTCGACGTGCGGTTCGGCGCGGACGGCGTCAGCCTCGACGGCGCGGACGCCACGGCGGCGATCCGCGAGGAGGCGGTGTCCGCGGGCGCGTCGCGGGTGGCCGTCCACGCCGACGTGCGGCGGGCGCTGATCGACCGCCAGCGGGCGTTCCGGCGGCCGCCGGGGCTGGTCGCGGACGGCCGCGACATGGGCACGGTGGTATTCCCGGACGCGCGGGTGAAGGCCTTCGTGACGGCCAGCGCCGAAGAGCGTGCGCGGCGGCGCCATAAGCAGTTGATCGCAAAAGGAATCTCCGTTACAATGGACAGTCTTTTGCGCGATATCCGCGAGCGCGACGAACGCGACGCGGGCCGGGCGGCCGCTCCGCTCGCGCCCGCCGCCGACGCCGTGCTCCTCGATACGACCAACCTCACGATCGACGAGGCCGTCGCCCGCGTGCTCGCGTTGTACCGGGCCGCGGTGACGTAGACCCCGGGACGCCGTCCCGCGGTCGTCGGGGTCGGGCATCACCGTGCAAGAGGGCTGCGCGAGCGCGCTTTAGCCGGCGCGGTTCGACGCAGGATCACCAACCAGCCCGCCGCCGCGAGAAAAAGGGTTCTCGGGGACGGCGGCATTGACGAACGAAGGAACCAACCCCGATGGCTACTGCCACCCCGATGTCCGCCACCCCCGCCGCCGCCACGCCTCCGATGGAGGATTTCGCCAAGCTGTTCGAGGAATCGCTGTCGCGCCAGGAGATGCGCCAGGGCGAGCTCATCACCGCCGAGGTCGTGCGCGTCGACTTCAACGTCGTCGTCGTGAACGCCGGCCTCAAGTCCGAGTCGTTCATCCCGATCGACGAATTCAAGAACGACAAGGGCGAGGTCGAGGTCAAGCCCGGCGACTTCGTCACCGTCGCGATCGAGTCGCTCGAGGACGGCTACGGCGAGACGCGCCTGTCGCGCGACAAGGCCAAGCGCCTGAAGGCCTGGCACGACCTCGAGGCCGCGATGGAGAACGGCTCCGTCGTCCAGGGCCTCGTCACCAGCAAGGTCAAGGGCGGACTCACCGTGATGATCAACGGCATCCGCGCGTTCCTACCCGGCTCGCTCGTCGACATCCGCCCCGTGAAGGACACGTCGCCGTTCGAGAACAAGGCGCTCGACTTCAAGGTCATCAAGCTCGACCGCAAGCGCAACAACGTCGTCGTGTCGCGCCGCGCCGTGCTCGAGGAGAGCCAGGGCGAGGTGCGCGAGAAGCTGCTCGCCACGCTGACCGAGGGCGCGATCGTCAAGGGCATCGTCAAGAACATCACCGACTACGGCGCGTTCGTCGACCTGGGCGGCATCGACGGCCTGCTGCACATCACCGACCTCGCGTGGCGCCGTGTCAAGCACCCGAGCGAGGTGCTCTCGGTCGGCGACGAGGTCACCGCGAAGGTGCTGAAGTTCGACCAGGAGAAGAACCGCGTTTCGCTCGGCATGAAGCAGCTGGGCGAGGATCCGTGGGTCGGCCTCGGCCGCCGGTATCCGCAGGGCACGCGCCTCTTCGGCAAGGTCACGAA
>JAYRNW010000250.1:0-38798 GCA_041911995.1 Casimicrobiaceae bacterium
CCGCCGCGCCGACTTCGTGCTGCTGCAGGCGCGCGACCCGGTCGAGGCGATCCGGCTGCGCGCGACGCGGCTCGCCGTCGTCCGTGGCGGGAAGATCGTCGCGCGCACGCCGGCCGCGACCGCGGCGCTCGCCCTGCCGGGGCGGCCGGAGCGCGTCGACTGGACGCTGCGGCGCTGATTCCCTCGTGCGCGCGGCACGGCGGTTGCGGCGCCGCGCTCCGCGTCACCGCCGCCGGTTCGCCGGCGGCAGGTCGTTCGCGAACACGATCCTGCCCGCGCCACCACGAAACGTCGACGGCGGCGCCTTGATCGGCCCGTTCGGCTCGATGGAGTGCGAAGCCTGCAGCGCGGCTTCCTGGTTCAGCGCTTCGGCGCGCACCGATTCGCGATTGCCTGCGTTGCCCTTCTCCATGTCCCGCGCGACGAACCGCGCGAGCTGCGGCGCCGCGACGCTGGTGCCGCGCATGCAGACGGTGGACCCGCTGCGGGTGCCGGCGGCGAGGATGCCTGCGCGCACGTGCGACTTCTCGGCGAGCGTCAGCGCGTCCGGCCCGTCGCGTGGGGGCGGCGGCCCGGTGCCGGGCACCATCGTCGGCCCGCCGGCCGAGTACGGGGCCGGCGACAGGTCGTCGCTGCGGCAGCCGCCGGCGACGATCGACCGGGTGCCGGTCGCGAGCCCGTTCAGCGACGCGCGGCGGAACACGTAGCTCAGGCCGTCGTCGTCCTCCTCCGGGCGGCCGTCGCGCCGATAGCGGGTTTCGAGATAGTGCGACTCGTCGAACCGCGATTGCCGGCCGCGGATCGGATACCCGGCCGGCGTGTCGTTGCGCCGTATCCACGCGTCGACCCCGAGCGCGAACGTGCCCACGTTGCGCAGCGCGACGCCATAGACGCCGGACGCGGCGATCGAGTCGCCGGACCGCATGGGCGCGGTGGGGAACACGGCGATCAGGATCATCCTGCGCCGCTGCTTCGGCTTCTTGCCCCGGTACCGGATCCACAGCTTCGGGTCGGCCGTCGACGGCCAGCAGTGGCGCGGGTCTCCCTGCCGGATCCACGGCGTGACGTGGCCGGTCGGCGTCGTCACCTGCACCTCGACCATCCGCCACTGCGCGTTGGCTGGCAGCCAGACCTCGAGGAAGCTCGGCGTGCGCGTGTCCGGGAGCACGCGCCAGCGCAGCGTGCGGGCCTGCGTCGGATCCGGCGCCAGCGCGACGTGCGCGTGGCACTGCGACAGATGGCCGTTGCCGGACGGCAGCACGACCGCGACGCGCTTGCCGGCCGCTTCGAACGCCGCGAGGCGCTCGTCGATCGCCTCCGCGAGCAGGCTGCTGCCGTCGTGCGGGCCGTGCAGCGTGCCGTAGCTCAGGTTGACGACGCACGGCAGCGCGCTGGTGCCGCAATCCTTGGCGATCTGCTCCGCGCGCTTGAAGATCCACTGCATGCCGTCGAGCGCGTACGACGTGAGCAGCGCGCCGCTCGTCTGCTCGGTGACGGCCACGGGAAGCTGGACGCCGGTGAGCACCGGGGATTGCGCGGTCACGTCCGCGGGATCCATGCCCGCCATGACGTCCAGCACGTGCGTGCCGTGGCCGAAGCGGTGCGCCCACGACTTGTGGCCGGTCGTGAGGAAGTCGAGCCCGGCCCGGCGATAGAGCGCGTCCTCGTCGACGATGCCCGCGGGCGCGGTCTTCTTGAGGTGGTCGTCGATCTCGTTGCGGTCGATCACCCGGCCATTGCCGGAGAAGCTCGGCAGGTCCTGGCCCCAGAACGCATCGAAGCGCGTCGTGTTGCCGCCGCTCGCGCGGAAGCGCGCGTTGGCGAAGGCGATCGCGTCGTCGACGATGCCCATCACCACCGGCGCGTTCGCGGGCGCCGGCTTCGTGCCCGCGACGCCTTGCCCGGACGGGGACGCCTGCGGCTGCTGCGCGGGCGTGTGCCGCGGGTGCAGGCGGTCGGCGCCGTTGTCGGGGTCGCGCGGCACGTCCTCGAGCTTCGGGTCGCGCTCCATCTTCGGCAGCGGCGCGCAGAGCTGGAAGCGCGCGACGACGTCGTTGAGCGCGCCGCTCGCCAGCACGTCGAAGAACTTCGGCTGCACCAGCGCCGTGATGTAGCGCATCTTCTCCAGGTCCTTCGGCGGGCGCAGATAGAGCGGCGAAATCGAGATGAGCTCGCCGGCGTGCCCGAACATCCGCGCCGCGGGCTCCTTCGGGTCGAGCGGCCGGGTCAGCTCGAGCATGATCGGCAGCTCGCCGTCGTCGTTCGTCCGGATGAAGCGGAACGCGGTGTCCACGGCGAAGAAGAAGTAGGGATCGAACGCGTCCTCGCCGTCGCGCCCCTCGTCGCGCCATCGGTCGTCGCCGCCGCCGCGGTCCGGCGGCGCGTCGCGTGCATCGGGCCTGATCGTCATCGCGCACCTCCGTGGCGGCGTCGGGCCGCGGGCACGGCCGCGGCCGGCCTCACGTCCATTCCCCGAGCGCCTTCGTCCAGAGCCAGCCCAGGATCTTCGACGAGGGCGCAGTCACGTCCTTGCTGTGGTCGACGAGCCACGCAACCGCCTTGCCGAACGGCCCGGCGGTGTCTTCGAAGTCGCGGAAGTCGAAGTCCGTGGTGCCGCCGAACTGCGTGCCGTCGAACCCCCGGACGCGGACCTTGTCGCCGGTGTCCTTGAGGCATGCGACGACGTACTGGCCGAGCATCAGCCCCAGGAACTGGCCGGCGGCGCTGTCCACCGGGAAGTGCACGCCGGCCACCGTGCGGTTGACGGCGACGCGGCTCGCCTGCCGCATCAGCTGCTCGCGCATGGCCACGGGCAGGCCGAACTTCGTGTTGCCCACCTTCGAGGCGGCGGTGAGCAGCTCGGAGAGCACGTGCGCGACGGCGAAGCTCTCGGTGGCGTGGCCGCTCGGGAACGACGAGTGGCCCGGCGTGAGGATCATCGGCTGCACCTGCGCCGAGTACTCGTGCGGGCGGCGCGACGCGAGCGCGTTCTTGAACCGCATCTCGACGAAGTTCGCGAACCGCAGCGTCGCGTCGACGAGCTCGAGCGTCCACTTGGTGCGCTCCGGATGCAGGTTCACGATCGCGGTCCAGAAGGCGATCGGCGGGATCATCTGCGCGAGGATCTCCGGCGCGCGGTCCTCGCGCAGGTCCGCGTAGGCCGCCACCAGGTCGAGCTGCTTCTTGAAGTCGTTGAACGACGGCCGGTCCATCGTCGCGAGCTTCGCGCCGCCCGCCGAGAGCTCGGCCGTGCTGCCGTTCACCTTGAAGCCGACGGTCGTGTGCAGCTCGAAGTCGAAGATCGTGGCGCGGACCCACGGCTCCCAGCGCAGCAGGTTGTCGAGGTAGCCGCCGCTGGCTTCCTGGTCGATCTGCGTCGTCGTCAGGGCGCCGGTGCCGGACCAGGTGCCGACGATGCCGTCGCGGTTGCGGATCATGGCGTCCGCGACCAGTGGCGTGCCGCTGGCGCCCGGGCCGACGCCGCCGACGCCGCCCACGCCGCCGACGCCGCCGACACCCCCGACGCCGCCGACACCCCCGACGCCGCCGACACCCCCGACACCCCCGACACCGCCGACACCACCTACGCCACCGACACCGCCTACGCCGCCTACGCCGCCGACTCCACCTTCCGGACCCATCGCGCTCATCTCGATCCCCCGCTGGTTGGACGTTCCGTTGTTTCGGCTCGACTTCCTTTGCGAACGCTATTCGGGCACGCCGGCCAGGCGCAGCGACTCGGCCCACACCTCGCCGGTCCAGTAGCCGGTGCTCGGCGACCGCTCGACGAAGCGGGCGACGGTGAACGTCGGCTCGATGGTCAGCAATTCCCTGACCGTCTCGCGCGCGGCTTCCTGCTGACCCAGCTGCCAGCGGCTGATCGCGAGCGCGCGCAGCGTGGAGGCGTGCTTGCGGTTGAGCCGGTACGAGTGCTCGGCGAGCGAGGCGGCCTGCGCGTAGTCCTGCGCGGCCAGCGCGGCGGTGGCGGACAGCGACTCGTAGAAGTAGCGCAGCGGGTCGAGCGGCGACAGCGCCCGCGCGCGCTCGGTCATCGCGATCGCTTCCGCGGCCTCGCCCTTGAACGCGTGCATCGTGCCCTTCAGCAGCCAGGCGAGCGAGTCGTTGGGATTGGATTCGATCGCCAGCGCGTAGCGCTCGCTCGCGATGTCCAGCCTGCGCAGCAGGTTGGTGTTGATGAACCCGTCGATGGCGAGCGCGAGCGAGCAGCGCGGATCGGCGTCGAGCGCGCGCCGCGTGCGCTCCTGCGCGAGCCGCGCCTCGGCGCGCGGATCGTCGGTCCAGCCCTGCTGCACGCGCAGCACGTGCCACTTCGCGAGCCACGCCTGCGGCACCGCGAGGCGCGGCGCGCGCTCGGTCAGCACCTCGAGCATCTCCCGTGCGCGGTCGAAGTCGTGCGGCGACAGCCGGTGCATGAGCGCGATGCCGCCGATCAGCAGCGTGTAACTCTCGAGCGTGGGCAGCGCCTGCGTCTGCGCGCGCTCCAGCTCGCGCACGCGGACGGCGGCGCCGATCTCGGCAACCACGCGGCGGACGGTCTCGCTGTCGCCGGCGACGACGCCCGCCACGCTGCCCTTCAGGTTGAGCGACCAGACGATGTGCGCGTTGGCGGCCTCGGCCAGCTCCGCGGTGAATGTGTAGCCGTCGCCCTGCACGCGGTAGGCGCCGGACAGCACGTAATTGGCGCCGAGCAGCGTGCCGACGACGTCGACCGCGGTGCCGCGTCCGCGCAGCGGGCTGGTCGACAGGCGCGAGATCACCTTGATGTCCGCCGTCCGGGACAGCGCGGCGATGATCTCGTCGGCCAGCACCTCGCCCAGCACGTCGTGCGTGGAGTCCCGGTCGCGACACGCGAAGGGAATGACGGCCAGCGTAGGCTGCAGCGCCGTCTGCACGCCGGTGCCGTGCTCGATCACCGGACGCTCCCCCACCGGACCCAGCCGGTACGCGCGGACGGGCTCGCGGACGTGCTTGAGGTAGCAGTCGCCCAGGTCCTCGACTTCGGCGTCGAGCGTGGCCGTGATCTCGTCGCGCAACCGTGCGGAGGCGACGATCTCGCCCGGCCCCGCGAGTGTCGTGAGGCGCGCCGCGAGGTTGACGCCGTGGCCGTAGACGTCGTGATCGTCGGCCAGCAGCTCGCCGACGTGCGCGCCGATGCGCAGCAGCATCTGCCGGCCGGCCTCGACCCCAGCGTTGGCTTCCCTGCATGCCCGCTGAATGGCGAACGCGCAGGCCACCGCGGGCTGCGCATGCGCGAATTCGAGAAGCATCCCATCTCCCAGACTCTTCACCAGACGTCCGCCATGACCCGGGAGCACGTCCGTGGAGATCCTTTCCACCAGGCGCTGCCAACGCCGGACCGCATCCTCCTCGTCGTCCTGGATCAGGCGAACCGATTCCACGACGTCCACGCACAGCAACGCCCGGAGGACCCGGACGGAATGTGCTTCGGAGATAGAGTGTCCCGTTGGCATGGGATGGGGCAATGCGAATATTCGCGCCGGCTATTCTGGGGCCGCGGTGCCGTGGACTACAAGCAGGGATTGGGGGTGGCGGGCCCGAGGGCCATGGTCCGCCTGCCGGGGTGGCCCGGCCGCACTTACACGGTGCGGCCGGCCGCCGGCGGTGGCCGCGCCGCGGCGGCCGGGAGACCTGTAACCTGTCGACGATGAGACATGCACGACGCATGGCCCTCGCCGGCCTGGCCGCCGCGGGTGCGCTGCTGGCCGCGATCGCCGCGGCACCCGTGGCGGGGGCCCCGGTCGCGCTCGAAGCCGCGCCGGACGCGCTGGCGGCGGCGATGCGCGGCCGGCGGATCGTCGTGCTGGGCGAGGTGCACGACAACGGCGCGCAGCACGCGCTGCGGCTCTCCGCGCTGCAGGCGCTGGTCGCGTCCGGCGCGCGGCCGGCGCTGGCGTTCGAGCAGTTCGACCGCGAGCGGCAGCCGGACATCGACCGCGCGCGCCGGGAGCGGCCGCGCGACGCCGACTTCGTGATTGCGCAGGGCCGCGGCGCGCCCAGCTGGCGCTGGGAGTATTACCGGCCGTTCGTGCAGTTGGCACTCGACCACGACCTCCCGATCGTCGCCGCCAACCTGTCGCGTGCCGAGGCGATGAGGCTGGCGACGGCCGGGGCGACGCGCAATCTTCCCGACCTGCCCGCGGGGTTCGTGCGCGCGCACGAGCGAGCGATCGCGAAAGGGCATTGCGACCTGCTGCCCGCCGAGGCACTGCCGGGCATGGCCGCCGCGCAGATCGCGCGCGACCGCGCGCTGGCCGAGGCGATCCGCCCGCACGCGGCGCGCGGCGTGGTGCTGCTGACGGGGAACGGACACGCGCGGACCGACGTCGGCGTGCCGTTCTGGCTGACCGCGGACGAGCGCGCCGCCTCGATCGCGATCGGCGTCCTCGAGCGCGACGAAGACCCGGGCGCGATAGAGTCCCCGGCGTGGTTCGACGCCTACGTGCTGACCGCCCGTGCCGGGCGCCCGGACCCGTGCGAGGACCTGCGCAAGCAACTCAGGAAGTGATCGGCACCTTGGGGTCAGAGCCTTAAGGTGGGGTCAGAGCCTTAAGGTGGGGTCGGCGCCGGATCGTTCGCCTCGCTTCGTAAGGCGCGCGCGAGTCTCCGCGACCATTCGGGATGGGGCCGCGGCCGCTGCGGCATAATTCACGGCTCGCCGCCCGCCGCTCGCCGCGCATGGAATCGATCTACTACGTCATGGCGTGGGCCTGCCACCGCAAGTGCAGGCACTGTTACGAGGACCGCTTCCGGCCTTACGTGCGCGGCGAGCTCGAAGCGGTCGTGCAGGAAGCCGAGCGCAACTTCCCGCGCATCGTCGCCAACCTGCCGGAGCGGCTGACGTACCGCGACCTCGACGACCCGCAGCCGGACGGCGCGTACCCGGAGAAGACCGGCCGCGTGATCCTCTCGGGCGGCGAGGCGCTGCTCGACCCCGTGCGCGAGCGCGTCACGTACGGGGTCGTCGATGCGCTGCGCGCGAAGTACGCGGCGCAGGGCGGCGTCAAGGTCGTCGTGCAGACGACCGGCGACGTCCTCACCGACGCGATCGTCGACGACCTGCTGCAGCGCGGCGTGTGGATGATCTCGGTGGCGAGCGTGGACGACTTCCACGTCGGCCTCGAAGGCCCGGCAAAGCAGCAGGCGTTCGTGGACAGGCTCTCGGCGCTCTTCGAGCGGCATGGCATGCGCCGCTCGGGCCTTGCTGCGACGACGCGCAACTGGCACGAGGAGGCGGGCCCCGTGTACAGCTTCTTCGGCGCGACGCCGGACTCGTGGATCGGCAAGCTGTGGCCGCGCGGCCGCGCGTGGCAGAACAACCTGTCGGCCGCCACGCTCGCCGACAACTTCTGCAACCGCTGGTCGGGCGGCCTCAACTTCCTGCGCCACGAGTTCAACGGGTCGGAAGTCTCGATCGAGCCGGACGGCGCCGTCTACCCGTGCTGCATCAAGACGAAGCTGCCGCTCGGCAGCCTGCTCGACGAGCGCCTGCTCGACATCCTCGACTCGCTGACCGGCGTCCCCGCGTACGAGGCGATCACGATGGGCCACCCGGAGCGCATGGGCATCGCGCACGGCGTGAGCGAGCAGGACTTCGTCGAGCAGTCGCGCACGCGCCGCCCCGACGGCGCCGAATACCGGAACCTGTGCATCGGCTGCGACCGCTTCCACGCGAAGTACCTGGGACCGGTGCTGGAGGAGGCGCGGCAGCGCCGCCGCGCCGCGAAGGGCCTCACCGGCGCCGCCCCGTCGCCGCGACGTACCGTCGCAATCACGCCGCAGGAGCGCTGAACCGATGTGGAGAATGCTCGTCGCTGCCGCGCTGGCGGCCGTGCTCGCCTGCCTGCCCGCGCACGCGCAGGAATTGCGGTGGCCGGACGTCGTCGCCAAGGCACGCGGCCAGTCGGTGAACTTCAACGCGTGGGCCGGCGACGAGAAGACCAACGCGTTCATCGCGTGGGTCGGCGACGAGGTGCTGCGGCGCTACGGCGTGCGGGTCAACCACGTGAAGCTCAAGGACACGGCGGAGGCGGTGACACGCGTCGTCGCCGAGAAGGCGGCCGGCCGCGACGCCGGCGGCACCGTCGACCTCGTCTGGATCAACGGCGCCAACTTCCTGGCGCTCAAGGAGCAGAAGCTGCTGTTCGGTCCCTTCACGCAGGCGCTGCCCAATTACGCGCGCGTCGACACGACGAACGTCCGCTCGAACGTCGTCGACTTCACGATTCCCGTCGACGGCATGGAGTCGCCGTGGCGCCGCGCGCAGATCGTCTTCGTCTACGACGGCAGGCGCGTCCGCGATCCGCCGCGCTCGGTGCCGGAGCTCCTGCAGTGGGCGAAGGCGAATCCCGGGCGGCTCACGCATCCGTCGGTGCGCAACTTCCTGGGGGCGACGTTCCTCAAGCAGGCGCTCTACGAGCTCGCCCCCGACCCCGCCGTGCTGCAGAAGCCCGCGACCGACGACAACTTCGCGGCGGTCACCGCGCCGCTGTGGGCGTGGTACGACGCGCTGCGGCCGCACCTGTGGCGGCGCGGCCAGCAGTTTCCGGAGAACGGGCCGGCGCAGCGGCAGCTCGTCAACGACGGCGAGATCGACGTAATGATCTCGTTCAATCCGTCCGAGGCCGCCGTCGCGATCGCTTCCGGACTGCTGCCGGACACGGTCCGCACGGCGGTGTTCGCGAAGGGGACGATCGGCAACACGAGCTTCGTCGCGATCCCGTACAACGCGGCGAACAAGGAAGGCGCGATGGTCGTCGCCGACTTCCTGCTCGACCCGGCCACGCAGGCGCACGCGCAGGACATCCGGCAGATGGGCAACTTCACGGTGCTCGACGTCGCGAAGCTCACGCTGGCCGAGCGCCGGCGCTTCGACGAGCTGCCGACGTCGCCGGCGCTGCCGACCAACGCCGAGCTCGGCACGACGCTGCTCGAGCCGCATCCGTCGTGGATGACGCGGATCGCGAGCGAATGGGAGAAGCGGTACACGAAGTGACGGCGCGCGGCGCCGGCGGGCTCGTGCGCGCGGCGCCGGCGCTCACGGTCGCGGCGTTCCTGCTGCCGATCGTCGCCGGCCTCGCGGGCACGCTGCTGCCGGCGTTCGGCTACCTGCCGGCGATCGGCGGGGACGCGCTGAACCTCGACGGCTTCCGCCGGCTCGCCGCGTATCCGGGATTCGCCACCAGCGTCGCGGTGACGCTCGCGACCGGCCTCGCGACGCCGGTCGTCGCCGTCGCCGTCGCGCTCGGGCTGTGCGCCCACGCGCACGGCCGGCCGTGGCAGCGCCGGCTGTCCGGATGGCTTGCGCCGATCCTGTCCACGCCGCATTCGGCGATTGCGATCGGGCTCGCGTTCCTGCTGGCACCTTCGGGCTGGGTCGCGCGCCTCGTTTCGCCGTGGCTCACCGGCTGGACGCTGCCGCCGGACGTGGCCACCGTCGGGGATCCGGCGGGTGTGGCGCTCGTCGTGGGCCTGCTGGTGAAGGAGGTGCCCTACCTCGTGCTGATGATCGCGGGTGCGTTGAACCAGGTGCCCGCGCGCGAGCACGTCGCGGCCGCGCGCGCGTTGGGCTACGCGCCGGCGCAGGCGTGGATCAAGGTCGTCCTGCCGCAGGTCTATCCGCAGATCCGGCTGCCGGTGTACGCGGTGATCGCATACTCGCTGTCGGTCGTCGACGTGGCACTGATCCTCGGACCGACCAATCCACCGACGCTCGCCGTGCTGGCCGTGCGCTGGTTCACCGACGCCGACATCCGCTTCTGGTTTCCCGCCGCCGCCGCCGCGACGCTGCTGTGCGGCATCGTCGTCGCCGTCGTCGCCGCCTGGTACGGTGTCGAGCGCGTCGCGATCCGCAGCGGCCGGCGCTGGATCGCGCAAGGAGGTCGCGACGGCGCGCTCGCGCTTGCCGCCGGCGCCGCCGCGGTTGCCTTCGGCGTGCTGCGCGCCGCGGCACTCGCGGCGCTCGCCGGCATGGGCGTGTGGTCGTTCGCCACGCAGTGGCGTTTCCCGGATGCGCTGCCGCAGGCGTGGTCGCTCGCGAACTGGATGCGCCGGATGGACGGCCTCGCGGGCCCGGCGCTCGTCACGCTCGCCGTCGGCGTGCTCGCGACCGCGGTGGCGCTCGTCCTCGTCGTCGGCTGCCTCGAGAACGAGAGCCGCGCGCGCCGCCGCGCCGGCCCGCGCTCTCTCTGGCTCCTCTACCTGCCGCTGCTCGTGCCGCAGGTCGCGTTCCTGTTCGGCGCGCAGGTGCTGCTGGTGCGCCTCGGGTTCGACGGCGCGCTCGCCGCCGTCGTGTGGGCGCATCTCGTGTTCGTGCTGCCCTACCTGTTCCTGTCGCTCGCCGACCCGTGGCGCGCGTTCGACCCGCGCTACGCGCGCACGGCCGCGGGCCTGGGCGCGTCGCCTGTGCGCGTGCTCTTCGCCGTCAAGCTGCCGATCCTGCTGAAGCCCGTGCTGATCGCCTGCGCCGTCGCGTTCGCGGTGAGCGTCGGCCAGTACCTCGCCACGCTCTTCGCCGGCAACGGCCGCGTCGCGACGCTGACGACCGAGGCGGTCACGCTCGCCGCCGGCGCCGACCGCCGCGTCATCGGCGCCTACGCGATCGCGCAGGCGGCGTTCCCGCTCGTCGCGTACGTCGCGGCGGTCGCGATCCCCGCGCTGCTCTACGCGAACCGGCGCGGGCTCGGAGCGCGTTCGTGAGCGCGGCGACGCTCTCGCTGTCGCAGGTGCGCATCGCGCTGCCCGGGCGCGAGCTCGTGCCGCCGCTGTCGCTGGAGATCGCGCCCGGCGAATGCGCGACCGTCATGGGGCCGTCGGGCTGCGGCAAGTCGACGCTGCTCGCGTTCGTGGCCGGCACGATCGACGCGGTGTTCGACGCGACGGGCCGCGTGGCGATCGGGGCGCGCGACCTCAGCGGCCTGCCACCCGAGGCGCGGCGCATCGGCATCCTGTTCCAGGACGACCTGCTGTTCCCGCACCTGTCGGTCGGCGGCAACCTCGCGTTCGCGCTCGCGCCGCACGTGCGCGACCGCGGCCAGCGGCGCGCGCGCGTCGAGCGCGCACTCGCCGAGGCCGACCTCGCAGGCTTCGCGGACCGCGACCCGGCCACGCTGTCCGGCGGGCAGCGCGCCCGTGTCGCGCTGATGCGCACGCTGCTGGCGGAGCCGCAGGCGCTGCTGCTCGACGAGCCGTTCAACAGGCTCGACGCGCAGCTGCGGCAGGAATTCCGGCGCTTCGTGCTCGACCACGCAGCCGCACGCGGCCTGCCGATGCTGCTCGTCACCCACGACGAGGCCGACGCGCAGGCGGCCGGCGGCCGCGTGGTCGCGCTCGCACGAGGTGGGGCACGCTGAGCGCGCCTGTAGGACGGCGGGCACGCCTCCCGAATGGTGGCTTGTAGGACCCGTCCGACACGGCGTTGCGGCCGGCGCCGATGCGATTGCCCGCCGCCCGGCCCTACGATGGGGGCCACCGGAATCCCGGCGAGTGACACACGATGAACGGACGCGAGGGTGCGCAGGGCAATATCGTCAGTCTGCCGTTGCCGGCCGCCGCACGCGCCGCGTCGGCGCCCGCCATCGGGCGCTTCGGGCCGCTCCATGGCGGGTCCGAAGCGATGCAGGAGGTCTACCGGCGCATCGCGAAGGTCGCGCCGACGTCGGCCACGGTGCTGGTGACCGGCGAGTCGGGCAGCGGCAAGGAACTGGTGGCGCGGGCCATCCACGAGCGCAGCGCGCAGGCCGGCGGGCCGTTCGTCGCCGTGAACTGCGGTGCGATCCCCGGCAACCTGATCGAGGCGGAGCTCTTCGGCTACGAGAAGGGCGCGTTCACCGGCGCCGCCCGGCAGCACCGCGGGTGCTTCGAGCGCGCCGGCAGCGGGACGCTGTTCCTCGACGAGGTGACGGAGATGGCGCCCGAGATGCAGGTGCGCCTGCTGCGCGTGCTCGAGTCGGGGCGCTACGCGCGCGTGGGCGGCGAGGAGGAATTGCGCACGCGGGCGCGCGTCGTCGCGGCGACCAACCGCGAGGCGAGCCAGGCGGTGGCCGAAGGCAAGCTGCGCGAGGATCTGCTGTACCGGCTCGCGGTGTTCCCGATCGCGCTGCCGCCGCTGCGCGAGCGCGACGGCGACGCCGAGCTGCTGGCCGAGCACTTCCTGCGCCTGCTCAACGAGGAGGAAGGCACGGCCCGGCGATTCTCGCGGCAGGCGATCGCCACCATCCGCGCGCACCCCTGGCCGGGCAACGTCCGCGAGCTCAGGAACGCCGTCCAGCGCGCGTTCATCATGGCCGACGGCGAAGTGGACCTCGACTTCGCGGGCGTCGCCTGCGCGGCGCCCGTGGGCGACTGCCTGCAGGTGCCCGTCGGCATGCCGCTCGCCGCGATGGAGCGGCAGGCGATCTACGCGACGCTCGACCTGTGCGAAGGCAACAAGCGCCGCTGCGCCGAGACGCTGGGGATCAGCCTCAAGACCCTCTACAACCGGCTCTCCGAGTACCAGTCGCAGTCCGCCGCGGCGAGCGTCTGACCGCGTAGAATCCCCGCGAACGCGAGCGTCGCAGAAGAGCCCCCGCCATGATCCGAATCCTCATCGCCGACGATCACGCGATCGTGCGCGCGGGACTGAAGCAGTTCATCGCGGACCAGCCCGACATGACGGTCGCGGGCGAGGCCGCCACGGGCAGCGAAGCGATCGCGCTCGTGCGCGGCGGCGAGTACGACGTCGTCCTCCTCGACATCTCGATGCCGGACAAGAACGGCATCGACACGCGGAAGACGCTGAAGCAGGCGCGGCCGGACCTGCCCGTGCTGATGCTGTCCGGCTACGCGGAGGACCAGTACGCGGTGAACCTGCTGCGCGCCGGCGCGGCCGGCTACCTCAACAAGGAGGCGGCGTCCACACAGCTCGTCGGCGCCGTGCGCACGGTCGCGCGCGGCCGCAAGTTCATCAGCCCGGCGCTCGCGCAGATCCTCGCCGACGGCGTGAGTGGCGACGCCGACCGCCCGCTGCACGGCGAGCTGTCGCAGCGCGAGTTCCAGATCTTCTGCAAGCTGGCGGCGGGCTCGGCGGTCTCGAAGATCGCGGACGAGCTGCACCTGTCCGTCAAGACCGTCAGCACGTACCGGACCCGGGTCCTGGAGAAGATGGGAATGAAGACCAACGCCGACCTGACCTACTACGCGATCAAGAACGGACTGATCGATTGACTGCCCCGCGCAAGGCTGCGTGCCCGGGTCCTGCGGCCGTGTCGGACGGACGCCGACAGCCGCGGATCGAGGCGGCTGCTATCGTCTTCGACGTCCGCGCCGGATCGCAGCATGGAGCATCGAACTCGTGGAGCAGCGGAAATTGCGCGTCGTGATCGTCGAGGACTCCGCGATCATCCGTGCCCGGCTGGCGGAGACGCTGTCGGAAATTCCGAACGTGCAGGTTGTCGGCGAGGCGGACACGGAGGCCGACGCCATCGCGCTGCTCCGGCGCGACGAGTGGGACGTCGTCGTCCTCGACCTGCAGCTCCGCCAGGGCACCGGCCTGGGCGTGCTGCAGACGTTCCGCGGCGGCGCCGAGCACGCAGGGCGCAAGTTCATCGTGTTCACCAACTACGCGTTTCCGCAGTACCGGGAGCGCAGCCTCATGCTCGGTGCCGACTACTTCTTCGACAAGACCCGCGACCTGAATCGCGTCAACGACGTGCTCGCGGACCTCGCGGCGGGCACGGCGTCGGACCCGCACTGACGGCGTCGTTGCAGCTTTTCCAACGCGCGCGCGCCGGTCTTGCCACCGCGCGCGACGATGCGCTCCCATGTCGTTGATCCGCCACGCTGCCCGCGGTGGCACGCCGCGTGCACTGTCGTGTGACGCGGAAGTCGCCGGCGCCTGCGCCGCCGGCCGCTCGGATGCAACGGCCCCCACGCTCGCTTCGCTCGCTGCCCCCGAGGGGGCGTGTCAGTGGCCTGGGGCGGCCCGGCGCCCCTGACATGGAGAGGACGGACATGAAGACGGCTGCTGCCGCTGCCGCGGAATCGCCGGGCGACGGCGCTCCGGTCGCCTCCCGGCTCACGGCGATCGAGGTCTGCGCCATCGTCGTCGCGGTGCTGGCGGTGATCGCGGCGGCGAAGGTCGCGCAGCCGCTGCTCGTGCCCGTCGTCGCCGCGATCCTGCTGAGCTATACGCTGCGTCCGCTGGTGTCGGGGCTGGAGCGCCTCGCCGTTCCGCGCGTGGCGTGCGCGGCGATCGTCGTCGCCGTCCTGGTCGCGCTGGTGGGCGCGATCGTCGTCGCGATCAAGGACGACGTCAACGACGCGGTGGCGGAGCTGCCGGTGGCGGCGCGCAAGCTGCGCCGCGCGGCGGTGCAGGCGGCGCAACAGTCGCCGGGCCCGATCGCCCACGTCAAGGAAGCGGCCGCCGAGCTCGATCGGGCCGCGGCGGAAGCGGCGGGCAAGCCGGCGTCCGGCCCGGCGCCGACGCCGCCGGCGGGCGTCGCGGCGCAGATCCAGGCCTTCGTCGCCGAGCAATCCGGCCAGGCGCTCGCCGTGTTGGCGCAGGTCGGCATCGTGCTGCTGCTCGCGTTCTTCCTGCTCGCGGCGGGCGACACGTTCCGCCGCAAGGTCGCGCGGCTCGCGGGCGCGTCGCTGTCCCGCCGGCGGGTCACCGTCGAAGTGCTCGACGAGATCGACGCGCAGGTGCAGGGCTACATGATCACGCTGCTGATCGCCAACGTCCTGATCGCCGTCGCGACGTGGGGCGCCCTCGCCCTGCTCGGCGTGCCCAACGCGGGCATGTGGGCGCTGGCGACCGGCGTGCTCCACTTCGTCCCGTACGCGGGCACGGCGCTGGCGGCCGGCGCGGTGGGCGTGGCCGCGTTCCTCGACTCGGCGAGCATTCCGGCGGCGATGGCCGCCGGCGGCGCCGTCGTCGCCATCGCGATCGCGATCGGCATGGGGCTCTTCACGTGGCTGCAGGGGCGCGCCGCGCGCATGCATCCGGTCGCCGTGTTCGTCGGCGTGCTGTTCTTCGGCTGGCTGTGGGGCGGCTGGGGATTGCTGCTCGGCATGCCGATCCTCGCCGTGCTCAAGTCGATCGCCGATCGGGTCGGGACGATGCAGCCGGTGAGCGAGCTGCTGCGGGAGTAAGGCGCTTCACCGCAACCGTCCTACAAGCACTGCAGTTCCGCGCATTCGCGTTGCAGCGATTGCCCACGGCGGGGACCGGGACGAGCCAACTCCTTGATTGCGCGCGCGTGCGTGCCGGCACGGGATCTGCAACAGCGATGGTGCACTCCCATCCTGGTCCATTCATCGAAGGAGACGGCAATGCGATTACTGGCGATGGCAATTCTGACCGCGTTCGGCTTCTCGCTCGCCGCCTGCAACACGGTCGCGGGCGCCGGCAAGGACGTCAAGGCCACCGGGCAGGCGGTCGAGAACGCCGCGAACGAATCCAAGCCCAGGTAGTCCGCGCCGCGCCGCGCACGCGGACGAGGTCGCGCCGCGCCCGCGCGCCGCGCGACCTCAACGGTCGCCGTCGAGGCCGAACTCCGCGATCAGCCGCGCGGTCCGGATGAAGTCCGTCTCGATGTACTCGCGCGCCGCCTTGCCGGTGACGCCGACGAAGTGCACGCCGGCCTGGACGAAGCGGTCGCGGTACTTCGGATCGTTGCACATGACGCCGAACAGCGCGGACAGCTCGCTGTAGGCGGCGACCGGCAGGCCCTTCGGCGCCACGACGCCGACCCACACCTCGAAGCGCTGGCCCTTCCACTGCTCGCCGAAGCACGTCACGGTCGGCAGCGCGGGGACGCGCTCGGCGGACGTCACGGCGACGATGCGCACCGGGCTCGCCGGCACCTCGCTGATCGCGTTGGGCACGCCGTCGAACAGCACGTCGAGCGTCCGGTCCGCGAGGCGCCGATAGCCATTGGCGAGCACGGGGATCGTCACGTGCTCGATGTCGATGCCTTCGATCTTGCGCAGGAACCCGGTCGCGATGTGGCCCGCCGAGCCGCGACCGAACGTGCCGACGCGCACCGGCGACGGCGCGCGTTTCGCGAGCGCGATCCACTCCGCCAGCGACGCGGCCGGCGTCGCCGCGTCGATCACCATCGCGTTCGGGTAGCTGCCGATGATCGCCAGCCAGTCGAAGTCGCGCAGCGGATCGTAGTGGACATTGCGCGACAGCAGCTTGCCCGCGACCATCGCGGTGCTGACGGCGAGTCCGAGGAGCCTGCCGTCCGGCGCGCCGGCGGCGATCGCCGTCGTGCCGTCGACGCCGGCGTTGCCCGGCACGTTCACGACGCCGACCGATTCGCCGCTGATGTCGTGCAGCGCCGTCGCGACGACCTGGGCGACGTCGTCGGCGGCGCCGCCGGCCGGCGTGGGCACGACGATCCGGATCGGGGGCTTGGTCTGCGCGGCGGCCGGGCGCACGCCGGCGAGCGCGCCCGCGCACAGCGCGAGCATGGCGCGACGCCGGGCGGAGCGGGGGCCGGTCACGTGATCGCCGAGAAGACGGATGCGGGGTCAATGGTACACCCCGCGTCCGATGCGCGGATTCGGCGTTCGGGGATCGGATCCGGAGCGCGCGGCGCACGCGCGCGACGTGGCGTGCAGCGCGTCGTCCGCCGCGCGCCGCACGACGGCGACGTTGCGGCGCGTGGCCGCCGGAGCCCTGCGTCGTGCGGTGCGCTGCGGTGGGCGCGGCGCTTCAGCGAATGAACTTGCCGACCAGGTAGCCCAGCGACAGCGCGGCCATGACGGCGACCAGCGGGCGCTCGCGCACGTATCCGCTGCAGGCATTCACCACGTTGCCCGAGCGCGATGCGAGCATGCGCCCGCCTTCACTCACGAACTCGGCGGCCGGAGCGGCGGCGGACGCCGCCCGGTCGATCGTGCGGTGCGCGGCGCCGGACATGCGCTCGAGCGCCGGCGCAGCCTTGTCGGCGACCCGGTCGACCGCCTCGTGGGCGCGCTCGGCGACGCCGGCCAGCGTGGGAGTGGGAGAGACGGGCGTAGTGGCTTGCATGGCGGACTCCTCGAAAGGAAGGCATGGGACGCGTCGCTCCGCGGTCCGGCGTTCGCGTGTTCGTCGCACGTCGCGTGCGTTTGGCATCACGGCGCGAACGATGCGCGCACGCAAGGGATCCGGCTATCCGACGATCGCCGCGAGACGACGTCGTCCGGGTCCTACAGCGCCATCGCGTTCTACATCGCGGCCGGGCGCCGGTTACGCACCCGGTGGCGACGCGGAGGACAAGTCCCTGATCGTGCGGATGTTGCACGCTGGCACGCGCGTTGCGAACGGGGCCTCACGGGTTCGGGCGATCGGCGTCCGACGACACTCGCGAGGTGCACAGATGAACTGGGATCGCATCGAAGGCAACTGGAAGCAGGTCAAGGGCAAGGTCAAGGAGCAGTGGGGCAAGCTCACCGACGACGACATCGACGTGATCGCCGGCAAGCGCGACCAGCTCGTCGGCACGATCCAGAAGCAGTACGGGATCTCGAAGGACGAGGCGGACAAGCAGGTCGAGCGCTTCGGCGGGACCCTGCGGGACGACGACTTCCGTCACTTTCAGTAGAGGGCCACCATGAAGATCTCCAACCTCACGTTGTCGCTGCTTGCGGCGGCGGCCATCGCGGCGTCCGGTGGCGCGTCGGCGCAGCCGATGTCCAGGGAGGCGCACGACCAGGCGTACAAGGCCGCGGGCGAGACCTACCGGATCGACAAGGCGGCATGCGCCTCGCTGGCGGGCAACGCCAGGGACATCTGCATCGAGGAAGCCAAGGGTCGCGAGAAGGTCGCGAAGGCGGACGCCGACGCCGCGTACAAGAACACGCCGAAGGCCCGCGAGGAAGCGCGCGTGGCGCGTGCGGACGCGGCGTACGAGGTCGCGAAGGAGAAGTGCGACGACCTCTCCGGCAACGCGAAGGACGTGTGCGTCAAGGAAGCGAAGGCCGCGCACGTGAAGGCGAAGGCCGACGCCAGGGTCGACCGCGTCGCGGCGGACGCCCGCAACGACGGCGCGCAGCGCACGGCGGAAGCCCGCCAGTCGGCCACGGAAGACAAGCGCGAAGCCGACTACAAGGTGGCGATCGAGAAGTGCGACGCGCTCGCCGGCTCGGCCAAGGATGCGTGCGTGCGCGACGCGAAGGCGCGCCACGGCCGCACGTGACGTCCTCTCCCCACCGGTCGGGCGCGGAAACCCCCTCCTTCCGCAGGACCGGTCCTTCGGGCCGGACGCCGAGGCGTCCGGCCCGCTTTTCGCGTAGGACGCGTCACGACAGCGCATTGGGACGGCTGCGGATCGCATCCGCGCCGCCGGTCCTCCAAAGTGCCGTCACGCGCTGCATGACCGACTGGAGGAGCGTCGCCCAAAGCGGCGCCTGACCCGTCCACGCGGTCCTTAACGGGAGACAAGCCATGCTGCACTACGCCATCGTGTTCTTCGTCGTCGCGATCGTCGCGGCGCTCTTCGGATTCGGCGGCATCGCGGCCGGCGCCGCGGAGATCGCGAAGGTCCTCTTCTTCGTGTTCCTGGTGCTCTTCGTCGTGTCGCTGGTGGCGGGGCTCATCCGGCGCGGGCCCTGACCGGGCCGTCCAGTCGGGAGCACGACCGTGCGACTGAGTGCCGGCGAAGTCGCGTGCATCGTCGCGATCGGCATCGCCGTGGTGGAGTTGCCGCCCGGGCAGCGCGGCGATGCGCGTCCCGCGCCGGCGCCGGCCTCCGGCGCACGGGCCGAGGTCGCGCTCGCGAGCGACGGACGCGTCCCGGCGCGTCTTCCCTTTGGCCGCGGGCGCGCGTTGCCGGCGCCCGCGGCGGCCGGGGGCGGGCCCGACCGGTGACCGTGGCTTGCGGCGGCGCCGCCGTGCCGACGTCCCGACCTGCCGTCCGCGTGGGCTACGCCGGTCAGGCGCGCGCGGGTTCCGGTGCGGCGAGCACCGGCGGCGCCGCCGGAAGCGGGATGGTCACCTCGATGACGGTGCCGCCTTCGCGGCGCCGCCCGATCGTGAACTCGCCGTGCAGCGCGCGCACGCGCTGGCGCATGCCGGCGATGCCGTGCGACAGGTGGTTGGTCTGCGCGCCGGCCGGAATGCCGACGCCGTCGTCGTCGATCAGCAGCGAGAGCGAGCCGTCGGCGACCACGAGCTCCACGTTCACGTGGCGCGCCTGCGCGTACTTGACGATGTTGGTGAGAGCTTCCTGCACGATGCGGTAGAGCGCGATCGCCGCGTTCGGCGGGATCGCGGTGTCGTCGACCGGCACGGTGATCGAGCACTTGAGCCCCGCGCGGCTGCAGATCTCCTTGACCTGCCAGTCCAGCGCGGCCGCGAGCCCCAGGTTGTCGAGCAGCGTCGGGCGCAGCTCCTCGATGATCCGGCGCTTGATCTGCACGGCGTCGTCGAGCGCGTTCAGCACCCGCGTGAGCTTCTCCGCGGCCTCGGGATAACGGCCGCTCACCCGCTTCTCGACCCAGCCGACGTCCATCTTGGCGCCGACGAGGATGCCGCCGAGCTCGTCGTGCATGTCGCGGGCGAGCTTCGATTTCTCCTCCTCCCGGACGATCTGCAGGTGGTTCGAGAGCTCCGAGAGCTCGATCGTGCGCTGCTCGACGAGGGCCTCGAGGCGTCGCTTCTCGTCCTCCTCGCGGAAGCGCCGGGCCTCCCGCTGCTGCGCGTCGCGGCGGGCCAGCAACCACACCACGAGCAGCAGCGCGACCGTGAAGGCCGTCATCGTGCGCATGCCCACGCGCGCGAACTCGATGTCGGTCACCCACCGCATGCTCGCGTCGTCGACCTGCCGGCGATGCGCGCCGACCAGCGCCTCGGCCTCGGCCCGGATGTCGTCCATCGCGCGCTTGCCGATGCCGGTGTTCAGGAGCGAAAAGGCCGCCTCGAGGCCGTCCTTGCTGTACAGGGCGATGGCCGCCTCGAGCTCGGCCAGCTTCTTGCCCGCGAGGGCGTTGATGCGTGCCGCCGCGGCGCGCTGGTCGGGAGTGCCCTGCGCGACCAGCAGCTCGCGCAGCTTGGCGAACGTCGTCTCGATCTTCGGCAACGCGGCCTTGTACGGGGCGAGGTACTCCTCGTTGCCCGTCAGCATGTACCCGCGCTGCCCGGATTCCGCATCCACGATGAGCTTCATCATTTCGTAGACGAGCGCCTGCGTCTCCAGCGCCACGGCCATGCGCTGGTTGGCGTTCTCGAGCCGGCGGTAGCCGAGCTCCGAGTACACGGCGATCGCGAGCGACGCGACGATGCCGAGGACGAGCGGAGCGACGATTTTCAGCGGCAGGACGAGTTTCGGTCGCTTGGGCATGGCGCTTTGCAACGCCCTCGGGCGGGACGGGTCCAGTGCGCCACTATACGACAGGAGCCGCATCCGAAGTTGCCGGCCCCCGTCCTACGCGCGATTAGGTGTTTGTCCGACAGAAGGCGGGTGGCCGGGTGCCTACGATCGGGTCGTTCGGGAATGCTGCTTCCCGAAACCTCTCCCCTCCGCTCCGGATCTCTGGAGCGGGCTTCGACGCCGCGCACAGCGGCGTCCTTTTTTCATCGCGGCACTTGCGACGTCCCGGCGGTGGCGTGGTGCGGCGCGAGCGCACCGCCTTCGTTCTCCCAGGCCTCGATCGGCTTGCGGGCCCGCGCCGCGACGAACTGCGCCCGGCGATCGAGCCAGCAGCGCAGCATTGAAGTTGCGCCGGCAGCCAGCGCTGCAATCGCTACCGTCGTCAGCAGTATTCTCATGTCGGGTCCTCCGGAAGGCGCGCTACGGACGGGAAGCGTCCGGCTCTTCCTTGCGGGTTTCGAGCGATGACGACGAGTGATTGTTCCCGTGGCCCGCCGTCGGCATCGAGCGCTGCTCGGCGCGCTCGCGCGATCGGGCGCTGAATGCGTCGCACCGGATCCGTCGGCGAAGGTGTCGTCCCCGCGCGACGTCGGACGCCGGCGGACCCTGCGGCGCTCCTGCCGCCGATGTGCGCGGCCGCGTGCGCACCGGAAACTGCGCGCATCGGCAACCCGCCGCGGTTGCCTTTCGATGGAGAGCGAACATGACGACATCCACGCAGCAATACGCCGGCGGTGCTCGCCGTCCGGCGCACGGCGCGGGCGCCGCGCGACGACGCGTCGGCGCGCGGCTCCGCGTGCTGGTCGCCGCGCTGGCGTGCATCGGCGCGGCGCAGGCTCTGGCGCAGGTGACGCTGTACGAGCACGCCGACTTCGCGGGGCGCTCGATCCGCGTGATCGACGCGGTGCCGAACCTGCGCGACTACGGCTTCAACGATCGCGCCTCGTCGCTGGTGGTCGAGGGCGGCCGTTGGGAGGTGTGCGAGGACGCGCGCTTCGGCGGCAGGTGCATCGTGCTGCGGCGTGGCGACTATCCGTCGATGGCCGCCATCGGCCTGAACGACCGGATCTCGTCGCTGCGCGCGGTCCGTCGGGGCGCGCGCAACTGGGATGCGGACACCGCCTATTATGCGGGCAGCTACGAGTACCGCCGGCGCGGCAACGAGCCGCTGTACTCCGCTCCGGTGACCTCGGTCCGCGCCGTCTTCGGCTCGCCGGAGCAGCGCTGCTGGATCGAGCGCGAGCAGGTGCCGGCAAGCTCGAACGTGAACGTGCCGGGGGCGATCGCGGGCGCCGTCATCGGCGGCATCATCGGCCACCAGATCGGCGGAGGCCGCGGGCAGGACATCGCGACCGCCGGCGGCGCCGTCGGCGGCGCGGCGCTCGGCGCGAACATCGGGCGCGACGGCGGCGTGGTGACGCGCGACGTGCAGCGGTGCTCGTATGCGCATGGCGACCGGCCCGCATACTGGGACGTCACGTATGCGTTTCGCGGCGTCCAGCACCACGTGCAGACGACGGAGCCGCCGGGCAACACGATCCTGGTCAATCGCGAAGGCGAGCCGCGCGTGTAACCGCGTGCGGGCCGTGCGCCGCGGGCCGCGTCGTGGCGGCCCGCGGCCGGCCGGCGGTGAACCGCGGGGTGCGGACCTTTGCGACGCCGGACGCTAGAATGTCCGGGTGCGGGTTCGATGCAGAGGGGATGCGCCATGACGTTCGCCGTGACGCCGCTGTACGACATCGGCCGGTGCCCGCTCGCGGGCACCTCCACCGCCGCTGCGCGGACGTAAGCGCGCGATGCGTGCGCTGCGCTTCGCGCGCTTCGGCCCGGCCGAAGTGCTGCAGGTCGCCGACGTCGCCGAGCCCGTTCCGGGCGCGGGCGAGGTCAAGGTTCGCGTCCACGCCGCGGGGTTGAACCCGCTCGACTGGAAGATCCGCGCGGGGCACCTGCGGCTCCTGCCGGTCGGCCGGCCGCCGCGGGGGCTCGGGTGCGAATTCTCGGGGACGATCGTCGGCACCGGCGGCGGCGCCCACGCGCGCCACGCCGGCGAGCGCGTGTTCGGCGTGCTGTCGCCGTTCGCGCGCGACGGCGCGTTCGCCGAGTTCGTCGTCGTCCCGCACGACGCGGTCACGCCGATGCCCGGCAGCCTCGGCTTCGCGGATGCGGCCGCGCTGCCGATCGCCGGCGGCACCGCGCTGCAGGCGCTCGTCGACGTCGCGCACGTCGCCGCGGGGCAGCGCGTGCTCGTCACCGGCGCGGCCGGCGGCGTGGGCCACTACGCGGTGCAGGTCGGCAAACACGTGGGCGCGTTCGTCGTCGGCACCTGCGGGCCGGGCAACGTCGCGTTCGTGCGCGGGCTGGGCGCGGACGAGGTCCTCGACTACACGCAGGACGACTTCACGCGCCGCAGCGACCGGTTCGACGTCGTGTTCGACGCCGCGTCGGCGTCGTCGTTCCGGGCGGCGCGGGCGGTGCTGACGCCCGAAGGCGTCTACGTCGGCACTTCCGGCAGCACCGAGGCGGTCGTGAGCACCGTGCTGGGCGGAATCGTGAGCCGGCTCTCGTCGCGGCAGCGCGCGGTGGCCTTCGCGCTGCAGCGCGGCGCCGCGCAGTGGCAGCGGCTCGCGGCGCTCGCGGCCGCCGGTGCGCTGCGGCCGCACGTCGAGCGGACCGTCGCGCTCGACGAGGTGCCCGAGGCGCTGCGCGCGATGGAGACCGGGCACGGGCGCGGCAAGATCGTCGTGCGTCTGGTATAACGCGCACGTTTCCGGAGACCGCCGATGAACCGACCGCAGGCGACGCTGATCGCCGCCCTGATCCTCGCGCTCGCCGCCTGCGCGGCGCCGCGGGGCGCCGGCACGGTCAAGGACGGCGACGCGACGACGCTCAACCGCGACTGCAAGCTCTTGGGCACCGTCAACGGGCGCAGTGTGTTCGGCGGCAGCGAGGACAGCCGCCGCGACAGCGCGATGAACGACGCGCGCGACAAGGCCGCGGCGATGGGCGCCACCCACGTGCTGTTCATCAACGTCGACAACTCAGGGATGCTCAACACCGGGCACGCGACGGCGCGCGCGTATCGCTGCGGCGCCGGGCAATGACTGCGCGCGGGCGGGCCCGCGCGAAACCCGGCCGCTCGTGCGGGATGCGGGGGCGCGCGCGCTTCGGGGGGCAACCACGCGCCGGCCGGGCCGCCCCAAGGGCGCGGCCCCCCTCTGGGGGGAGGCGCGCGAGAGCGCGCTTCGGGGGGAAACCACTACACCCGGGTCATCACCAGCGGGCCGCCGCGGTTCGAGCTGCCTTCGAGGCTCGTCGGCGACGTCTTGCGGAATGTCTCGATCGTGTTCGTGCCGCCGACCTCGTTCCACACGATCTTGAGCGCGCCGGACGTCGTCGCAGTGCAGTCGCCGCTGTTGTGCGGGTCGGCCATCGGCGAGGCCTGGTTGGCGGGCCGCATGTAGGTCCAGACCACCGTGCCGCCCATCTTGAAGTAGTAGTAGTACGTGTCGCCCTCCTGCACGACGCGCCACCAGCCGGCGACCCACGCCGGCATCGGCGCGGACGGCGCCGGCGGCGTTTCGCCCCCGGATGCCCAACTCGACGCCAGGTCGGTCAGGTCGGCCTGGAGTGCCGCCAGCCATTCGGTCCGCTTCGAGAGGTCGGAGTGCTCGTAGGGGTTGTTGATGAACTCGGGACTCCCGTCGGGGCCGGTACGCAGGCTGCGGTCGACCCAATCGAGATGGATGTGGTCGTCGTGCCCGCCCCCGGTCCACGGGTACCTCGTGTGGCCGTCACCCATGTAGCCGCCGACGCCGCCGCCGACGTGGAAGTTCGTGTAGATGAGGTCCGACCACTTCATCGCCTTCTGGTGCTTGACCAGCACGTCGATGAGCTCGAGCGCGTGCTGGTTCTCGAGGGCATTCTTCGAATTGAAGAAGATGTCGACCGCGAGACCCGACGTGTGGCGTGTCGCAGGATGCTTGTCCGCGAGCGTGTCGCGGCGCAGGCCCGAGAAGACGCCGAGTGCGCCGTTGAGCGCGGTGATGGCCGGGCATTCTTTGAGCTTCGGCATGGCGGGCCTCCGTTCGGACGCAGGGCGAATATTTGAGCGCTGCGGGCCGGCGCGCGTCAAGCGAGTATTCGACCGCGGCGTACCGGCGCGGCCGGGCGGCGCGAGGTCGGGGGGATCCGCGGGCGCCGGAAACGAAAAGGCCCTGATTTCTCAGGGCCTTTCGATGTTCGTGGTGGAGACGAGGAGGATCGAACTCCCGACCTTCGCATTGCGAACGCGACGCTCTCCCAGCTGAGCTACGTCCCCACGAGGGGCATGATTATAGCGGGTTTGGCACGGGCAGGTAAACGCTGCCATGATCGGCCGGCCCGCGTGGCCTCCGGGGCACGGAATGCGCCTAGAGTGGCGACCATAACGTGTAGACGATCTGGTAGAGCGCAGTGCTGGTCGCCGCGGCATTCATCGCGTCGCCGCCGTAGGCTGCCACGATCTTGTGGAAGCCCACGGTCAGGTTGCTCGTCGTGCATGCCGCCGTACCGGAGTTACCCGTTCCGCTGAGCGACACGGCCGTGCAGCCGGCGATGGTCGTTCCGTCGCTGGTGAAGCTGACGCTGCCGGTCGGGGCGTTTCCCGTCACTGTTGCGGTGAAGGTCACCGTCTTCCCCGCCTGCGATGGATTGAGCGAACTCTGGAGTGCGACCGCCGGCGGCGGCACGGCCCCCGGATTGATGACCTGCGACAATGTCGAACTGACCGACGCGAGGTTGCCCGCGTCGCCGCTGTAGCTGGCGACGATACTGTGCACGCCCAGCGTAAGTCCGCTGGTGCCGCAGGCCGCAATGCGCGAGGACCCAGGCCCCGCGACGAGGGCAACGGCGCCGCAGCCGGGGATCGTCGTGCCGTCAGCCGTGAAGACGACCGTGCCCGTGGGGCTGTTCCCCGTGACGGTTGCCGTGAACGTCACGGTGGTCCCCACGGGAGCGGGATTGGCGGAACTGACGAGTGCGGTCGTGGTTGCCACGGGGTCGGTCGGATCCGGGATGATTAGAACCGGCCACACCTTCGTGTAATAGATGCCGGCCCAACCCAGCGGCGTGACCGGATCCGCGAAGAGCATGCTCACGGCGACCACGAGATTGCCGTTGCGGAATCCGTCCCGCTCGACGCCGACGGCCGTGACCACGGAATTGGCCGGCGCCATCGGGTCGATCGTCGTGCCGGCGGTGTTCACGGTTTCGACGATGGTAAGCAGCGGGCGCGTGAGGGTGCGGCCCTGGCGTACGTAGATGCCGTCGTAGCCGGTCCTGGCGGCCTTGAACGCGGTCTGCACTTCCGATCCGGGACTGCCGTAGAGCGCGGTGAACGCGGAGGAACGCCAACGCGGCGGCTCGAGGGAGGGCTCGTCGCCGCCGCCCGTGCCGGGCGGCCTGCCCGAGAACACCCAGTAGAGGAAGTCGACGTAGCCGTCCGCGAGCGTCTTGGCGATCGGATAGATCTTCCCGGACTGCGCGTCGGCGACGAAAATCCCCTGGTGCGTCGGAATGTCGACCTGGTGTCCGCTCGGATAGTTCGCGGCACAATACTCGACGACCTCCTTGTTTCCATCCACCGGACAGATGAGCACCTTGGTGAACGTCTCGGTTCCCCACGCACCCCAGAAGGACACGAACCTGCCGTCGGTGCTGATGGAGAGGCCCTCTCCGAATCCGGTGAATCCGACGCCAGCAGCCTCGCCAGGCACCTGGGATCCGATGCCCGCCAACGTCTGCAGCGGCGGCGACGGCTGCAACGGGGCCCGATAGATCCCTCCACGCGTTGGCGCCGCCTCGACGTCGAGACCGGTGAAGACCATGTAGCCGTTTGCCGCGCTCGGTGGCGCCGTGGATCCGAACGTGACGACGGGGGCGCCGGGCGGATTGGGAATCACGGTCGCGGTATTGGCGACCAGCTGGATCGGCGACTTGCCACCGCTGGCTGCAACGTCGCGGTAGTAGACGCCCGTCTTCCCGATTCCGTCCGAGGGATCGGTATAGTTCCCCTTGAATGCGATGATCGTTCCATTGGTCACGGCCGGGCCGCCCGGGAACTGGTCGAAGCGCGTGCCGGTGGGAGCACCCGGAACCGAATAGTAGGGAAACGTCACCGTACCGGCCGGAAAGTCCGTCACGGCGCCGAGCAGGCTCGCGCCCGCAACGAGCAGGTTGCCGGGATTCGTGTAGATCCCGGACGTGCCGATCTTCGTCGTCAGCGGCAATCCCGTCGCGGGATCGATGCCAATCTGATACTCGTACACGGGCTGCGACTGGCCGCGGGTGGCGAGCGTCGGCGACAGGATGTCGATGCGCGGCGTCGATGGGAACTCCTCGAAATTCGCGAGAGCGCCGTTGATTTGCGCATTGTTGGGCGGAGGGACGGTCTTGCCGCGCGCGGTGATCTCGGTGATTGTCGACCCGAAGTAGAAGGCGTACATCTGGCGCGCGTAGATGCCGTGAACGGGGCCACCACCTCCTGCGGCATCCGGCGCGATGTCCGACCAGAGTGACGGCCGCGCGGAGATTTCGCTGGCGTTTACCGATGCGCCGCCGGCGCCGCCGCCCTTGCTGCGCGCACGGAACACGACGAGGCCGTACGCGTTCACGGACGGCTGGTTGAAGCTGTTGAAGGTCACGGCACTGCCGGGCATGAGATCGCCGTTATTGACGATCGTCTGCCAATGCAGCGGCTGTGCGTGCGCGGCGGCGGCGGCGAGCGCCAGCGCCAGGAACGGTCCGATGCGATTCGTGCGTTGCATGATCTGCGCCTATGGATGCCCGGGCGCGCGGCGCGCACTGCGCGGCCGGCGCCATCGAGGCTGTTGCGATCGGAGGGTTAGACGCGTACGACCGGCCGGGTGGCCGGCGGCCCGCGCGGCGCGCGCGCGAAGCGGGCGAACGGCGTCGCCCGCGGCGAGGATGCTGCAAGTTGCGACGGCGCGGTCTCGCGCATCGGCTGCCGCACCGCTGCACTTGCCGGTACGTGGCCCGGCGGCTGCGCGAGCGGGGCGTGATGCAGGCGACGGTCCGACATGCCGCCTGCCGTCGTGACCGTCCGGGGCGGATTGAATCGCGGCCGGACGTCGCTGTCCTGATCGCAATTGTCGAGATCGTCCGGCCCTTCGTCGGACGCGCGTTCCCACGCCCAGGTCCGGGTGGCGCCGCCGACGGCGTGCGCGGGCGCGCCGGCCGCGTGCCCGGCGCCCGGACCGTGCGCGTGCGCCGGATGCATTGCCGCGCACTGGACGGCGTCGTTCGCCGACGGCGCGCCCAGCTGATGCGCGGACGCGGACCACGGCCAGCACGCCGCGACGAGCAGCAGGAGGACGCCGTGGAGCTCGCGCGGAGCAAGCCGGCCGACGGACTCGCCGGAAGCGGCCGGACGCATGCGCAGTTGCAGGTGGAAACGCATGGCTTGACGCCGAGTTGCGGCTGCGTCGCCCGCTGTTCCGGCCAGTCAATCGGAGCGACTGGACTTCACCCGGGGGCCCGGGCGACACGAGTTACCGGAAGACGTTACGCCGGCCGCAATGGCCGAGTGTTGACAATTGTCAGCATCGACACGCGCGGGGAGGCGTGGTTGACTACAGCTGCGCGCACCCGCCGGGGCGACGGCCGGGCGCAGGGGCGGCGGTTCGCATCCGCCGGGTCGCGCGCAACGTACACTCGCCGACATTGCCCACGACCAGCGCGGGGTTGGGT
This sequence comes from Casimicrobiaceae bacterium, assembly GCA_041911995.1. GTDB lineage: Bacteria > Pseudomonadota > Gammaproteobacteria > Burkholderiales > Casimicrobiaceae > VBCG01. The sequence goes on from JAYRNW010000250.1 coordinate 28,125, forward strand.
TGCGCGGTCGGCGCACCCATCTCGTCTGTCCGACCCCCGGGGAGCCGGCGTCATGGAGTACCTGGTCCAGCTGATCCAGCAGTACGGACTCGCGTTCGTCTTCGTCAACGTGCTGCTGCTGCAGGCGGGCCTGCCCGTGCCCGCGTATCCGACGCTGATCGTCACCGGCGCGCTCGCGGCGCGCGGCGGCACGCCGTGGTGGGCGCTCGTCGCGGTCGCCGTGGCCGCGGCGCTGATCGCCGATCTGTGCTGGTACGCGGCCGGCCGCCGTTTCGGCGGCGGCGTGCTGAAGACGCTCTGCCGCGTCTCGCTGTCGCCGGACTCGTGCGTGCGACAGACCGAGACGATCTTCTCGCGCTGGGGCGCGCGCTCGCTCGCCGTGGCCAAGTTCGTCCCGGGGTTCGCGTCGGTGGCGACGTCGATGGCCGGCGTGGTCCGTCTTCCGGTGTGGCAGTTCGCGCTGTTCGACGCGATCGGCGCGACGCTGTGGTCCGGCGTGGCGATCGGGCTGGGCTTCGCGTTCAGCGACGCGATCAACCAGGTGCTTTCGGTGTTCGAGACGCTGGGCAGGATCGGGCTGTGGATCATCGTGGGCGGCTTCCTCGCGTACATCGCGGTTCGCTGGTGGCAGCGCGAGCTCTTCATCTGGCAGCTGCGGATGGACCGCATTTCCGTCGACGAGCTGCACGAGCTGATGCGCGCCGAGCGCGTCGGCAAGGTGATCGACGTCCGCACGCCGATGGCGCAGGCGCTGACCGGGCGCATTCCCGGCGCGATCACCGTCGACCCGAACGCGATGCACGCGGGGCTGCTCGCGATCGAGCCCGAGAGCGAGGTGATCGTGTACTGCGCGTGCCCGAACGAGTACACGGCCGCGAAGGTCGCGAAGGCGCTCGTCCGGCACGGTTTCAAGCGCGTGCGGCCGCTGCTGGGCGGCATCGACGCGTGGATCGCCGCCGGCCACCGGGTGGAAGCGGCCGAGGTCGCCGGTGCTAAAGTAGTGCCGTTGCACGTGAAGAAGAATCCGCCATGACGAAAGACGCGATCCAGACCCCCGACGCCCCGAAGGCAATCGGCCCGTACTCGCAGGCGATCCGCGCCGGCGACACCGTGTACCTGTCGGGCCAGATCGGCCTCGACCCGGCGACGGGCACGCTGGTCGAAGGGCTCGACGCGCAGGCGCACCGGGTGTTCGCCAATCTGCGCGCCGTCGCGACCGCCGCGGGCGGCGGCCTCGACGACTTCGTCAAGGTGTCGATCCTGATGGTGGACCTCGCGGGCTTCGCGCAGGTCAACGAGATCATGGCCGGGTACTTCCACCAGCCGTACCCGGCGCGCGCGACGTACCAGGTCGCGGCGCTGCCGCGCGGCGCGCTGATCGAGGTCGAGGCGACGATGGTGCTGCCGCCGCGGCGGTAGCCGGCGCACGGCGACGGCGGATGCGATGGCGCGATCCGCGCGGGCCGCGAAGACACCGGCGACGGACAAGCCGGCCGGCCGCGGCCTTGCCGACCAGCTCGCGAAGCTCGGCATCGCGCGCGACGCGGACGTCGTGCTGCACCTGCCGCTGCGCTACGAGGACCACACGCGGCTGACGCCGCTCGCGTCGCTGGCACCGGGGCTCGCCACGCAGACCGAGGGTGTGGTGGTCAACACCGAGATCCAGTACCGGCCGCGGCGGCAGCTCGTGTGCCTCATCGCCGATCCGGAGCGCCGCGACGCGCAGCTCGTGCTGCGTTTCTTCACGTTCTACCCGAGCCAGCAGAAGGCGCTGCAGCCGGGCGCGCGGCTGCGCGTGTTCGGCGACGTGCGGCCCGGGTACTTCGGCCTCGAGATCGTGCATCCGCAGTACAAGGTCGTCGCCGAGGGCGCGCCGCTGCCCGACTGCCTCACACCCGTCTATCCGACGACGGCGGGACTGGCGCAGGAGACGCTGCGCAAGCTGGTTGCGCGGACGCTCGCTTCCGACCCCGCGCTCACCGCCGACACGCTGCCCGAGGATTGGGTGGCGCGGCACCGGCTCTGGAAGTTCGGCGACGCCGTGCGCTTCCTCCACGCGCCGCCGCCACGGCAGACGCAGCACACGCAGCAGGCGCTCGACGCGCGCCAGCATCCGGCGTGGGGGCGCCTCAAGTTCGACGAGCTGCTCGCGCAGCAGCTCTCCCTCAAGGCGCACCGGCAGGCGCGCGCGCAACGGCGGGCGCCGGTGCTGACGGGCCCCGGCGTGCTCGTGAAGCAGCTGCTCGCGCGCGTGGGCTTCACTCTGACGCGCGCGCAGCAGCGCGTGTGGCGCGAGATCGCGTACGACCTCAAGCGCGCGACGCCGATGCAGCGGCTGCTGCAGGGCGACGTCGGGTCGGGGAAGACGATCGTCGCGGCGCTCGCGGCGCTGCAGGCGATCGAGAGCGGCAAGCAGGTGGCGCTGATGGCGCCGACGGAGATCCTCGCCGAACAGCACTACCGCAAGCTGCAGTCGTGGCTCGACGGCGTCGGCGTGCCCGTCGCGTGGCTGTCGGGCTCGGTGCCGGCGAAGGCGCGCCGGCAGGCGCTCGCCGACCTCGCGAGCGGCGCGACGCCGTTCGCGATCGGCACGCACGCGCTGTTCCAGGAGGGTGTCGAGATCCCGAACCTCGGGCTCGCGATCGTCGACGAGCAGCACCGCTTCGGCGTGGCGCAGCGGCTCGCGCTGCGCGGCAAGGGGCTCGCCGAGGCGCACCAGCTCATGATGAGCGCGACGCCGATCCCGCGCACGCTGGCGATGACGTTCTACGCGGACCTCGACGTGTCGATGCTGGACGAGATGCCGCCGGGTCGCACGCCGGTGGCCACGCGCCTCGTCAACCAGAAGCGGCGCGCCGAGATCGTCGCGTGGGTCGGTCGCCTGTGCGGCGAGGGGCGGCAGGCGTACTGGGTCTGCCCGCTGATCGAGGAGTCGGAGAAGCTCGAGCTGCAGACGGCCGTCGCGCTGCACGCGGAGCTCACGGCGGCGCTGCCGGCGCTGCGCGTCGGGCTCGTGCACGGGCGCCTCAAGTCCGACGAGAAGGCCGCGACGATGGCCGCGTTCGCGGCGGGCGACGTCGACGTGCTGGTCGCGACGACGGTGATCGAGGTGGGGGTCGACGTGCCCAACGCGTCGATCATGGTCATCGAGCACGCGGAGCGCTTCGGGCTCGCGCAGATGCACCAGCTGCGCGGCCGCGTCGGGCGCGGGGCCGCCGAGTCGACGTGCGTGCTGCTGTTCGAGGAGCCGGTCGGCGAGGTCGCGAAGCTGCGGCTCAAGGTGATCTTCGAGAACACCGACGGCTTCGAGATCGCGCGGCAGGACCTGGCGATCCGCGGTCCCGGCGAGTTCCTGGGCGCGCGGCAGTCGGGCATGCCGCTGCTGCGCTTCGCCGACCTCGAAGGCGACGTCGCGCTGATCGAGCAGGCGCGCGACGCCGCGGTCGAGCTGCTCGCGAAGGACCCGGCCGCCGCGCAGGCGCACCTCGAGCGCTGGCTGGGCGGGCGGGCGGAGTTCTTCAAGGCCTGACCGGACCCTGCGGGTGGCGGGGCCTGCCGGGGGTGCCGGCGGACGGCGCACCGGGGCGGGAGGGCCATTTTGCTGATTTGAATCAAGTTCTTGCCGCCTGCGCGGCCCCGCGGCTTGGGTAGAATCGGCGCGAGCCGCTAGAATTGCCGTCCCATGTCGCTCTACACGCTCGGCCTCAATCACATGACCGCGCCCCTCGAGGTGAGGGAGCGGGTCGTGTTCGCGCCGGACGCGCTGCTCGATGCGCTGCGCGACCTGACCGGCGCGCGGCGGGTCCGGGAGGCGGCGATCCTGTCGACGTGCAACCGCACCGAGGTGTATTTCCAGGGCGGCGACCCGGAGCCGGTGTCGAAGTGGCTCGCGGGCTTCCACAACCTGCCCGAGCAGTCGCTCGCTCCGTACGTCTACACGCTGCCCAAGGACAAGGCCGTCGCGCACGCGTTCCGCGTGGCGAGCGGGCTCGACTCGATGGTGCTGGGCGAGCCGCAGATCCTGGGCCAGATGAAGCAGGCGGTGCGCTCGGCCGAGGCGGCCGGGTCGCTCGGCTTGGTGCTCAACCGGCTGTTCCAGCGGACGTTCGCGGTCGCGAAGGACGTGCGCACGCAGACGGACATCGGCAGCGCGTCGATCTCGATGGCCGCGGCGTCGGTGAAGTTGGCCGAGCGCATCTTCCCGTCGATCGCCGAGCAGCGGCTGCTGCTGATCGGCGCCGGCGAGATGATCGAGCTCGCCGCCACGCACTTCTGCGCGAAGTCGCCGCGGTCGGTCACCGTCGCCAACCGGACGCTCGAGCGCGGCAGCCAGCTCGCGTCGCGGTTCGGCGCCGACGCGATCACGCTGAACGAGCTGCCGGAGCGGCTGCGCGAGTTCGACATCATCGTCACGTGCACGGCGAGCACGCTGCCGATCCTCGGCAAGGGCATGCTCGAGCGCGTGATCAAGCAGCGCCGCCACGCGCCGGTGTTCATCGTCGACCTGGCCGTGCCGCGCGACGTCGAGCCGGAGGCGGCGGACCTCGACGACGTGTTCCTCTACACGGTCGACGACCTGTCGACGATCGTGAAGGACAACCTGCAGATCCGCCGCGAGGCGGTCGTGCAGGCCGAGCAGATGATCGCCGACCAGACGACGCACTTCCTGCGCTGGCTCGAAGGGCGCAACGTCGTACCGACGATCGCCGCGCTGCAGGGCCACCACGACGAGCTGCGCGCGGCCGAGCTCGACCGCGCGCGCCGGATGCTCGCGGGCGGCGCGGCGCCGGACAAGGTGCTGGAAGCCCTCGCGCGGGCGCTGACCAACAAGCTGCTGCACGCGCCGCTGTCGGCGCTGAACGCGGCCGGCGAGGCCGAGCGCGCCGAGCTCATCGCCGTGCTCCAGCGCGTCTACCACCTCGACTCCCCCGCAGGCGACGAACCCGGCGACGGGCATTAGCTGCGCTCCCTCGACTCGAGCGAATTGGGGTCAGAGCCGTAAGCTGCGTAAGCTGGGGTCAGAGCCTTGACGCGGCCCGATCACCGGCCACGCCGATCTCGCGGGTGCGACTCACGACTCCGACTCCGGCCCCGGGTCGGATCGCGTGCTCCGAATCCAATCGCACCAGTGGGGCCGTGACCGCGGGGATCCCGACCTCGGCAAGAAGCTGTACGCCGTTCCATGCTTTGCGGCGTCGACTCAACCTTACGGCTCTGACCCTGGCTTACGGCTCTGACCCTGGCTTAAGGCTCTGACCCCGAATTTCGGCCTGCCCTGACCGCGAATCCGCATGAAGCCATCGCTGCGCTCCAAGCTCGACCAGCTCGCCGCGCGTCTCGACGAGCTGACGGGCCTGCTCGGCTCGCCCGACGCCACCGCCGACCTCGACCGCTATCGCGCGCTGACCAAGGAGCACGCCGACATCGGGCCGGTCGTCGAGCGCTTCCGCGAGTTCGGCGTCGCCGAGGCCGACCTCGCGACGGCGATCGAGCTCGCGAACGACCCGGCGATGCGCGCGTTCGCCGACGAGGAGCGCGCCGCGGCGCAGGCGCGGATTGCCGCGCTGGAGAACGAGCTGCAGGCGGCGCTGCTGCCGAAGGATCCCAGCGACGAGCGCAACGTCTTCCTCGAAATCCGCGCCGGCACCGGCGGCGACGAGTCCGCGCTCTTCGCCGGCGACCTCTTGCGCATGTACGTACGCTACGCGGAGCGCCACCGCTGGCAGGCGGAGATCGTGTCGGCGTCGACGTCCGAGCTCGGCGGCTACAAGGAAGTCATCGTGCGCATCGTCGGGCAGGGCGCGTACTCGAAGCTCAAGTTCGAATCCGGCGGCCACCGCGTGCAGCGCGTGCCGGAGACGGAGGCGCAGGGGCGCATCCACACGTCGGCGTGCACGGTGGCGGTCATTCCGGAGGCCGACCCGATCGCCGACATCACGATCAATCCGGCGGAGATCCGCATCGACACGTTCCGCGCGTCGGGCGCGGGCGGCCAGCACGTGAACAAGACGGACTCCGCGGTGCGGATCACGCACCTGCCCACTGGCCTCGTCGTCGAGTGCCAGGACGACCGCTCGCAGCACCGCAACCGCGCGCAGGCGATGGCCGTGCTGGCGTCGCGGCTGCTCGACCGCGAGCGGCAGGAGCGGCAGGCGAAGGAAGCCGCGCACCGGAAGTCGCTGATCGGGTCGGGCGACCGCAGCGAGCGCATCCGCACGTACAACTTCCCGCAGGGCCGCGTCACCGACCACCGGATCAACCTGACGCTCTACAAGATCGACGCGATCATGGACGGCGAGCTCGACGAGGTGGTCACTGCGCTCGCGCAGGAGTTCCAGGCGGAGCAGCTCGCGGCCCTGGCGGGGGAAGCATGAGGAAGCCGCAGCGCTCCGTCCCCGCGCCGTGGCTCGAGACGCTGCGCCTCGCGCTGCGCGACTTCGTGCCGGAGGACTTCGACGACCTGCACCGGCTCGACTCCGACCCGCGCGTGGTCCGGTACACGTCGGCCGGCAAGCCCGCGACGCGCGCCGAGACAGCGGCCGCGATCCGCCGCATCGTCGGCTATCCGCGGCTCTACCCGGACTTGGGCATCTGGTACGCGACGCGGCGCGACACCGGCGCCTTCATCGGGTGGTTCTCGCTCAAGTACGCGGGCAAGAGCCCCGACGTCGAGATCGGCTACCGGCTGCTCCACGAGGCGTGGGGCCACGGCTACGCGACCGAGGGCGCGACCGCGCTGCTGCACTTCGGCTTCGACGAGCTCGGCCTGCACCGGATCATCGGCGTCACCGATCCCGGGAACGTCGCGTCGCAGCACGTGCTGCGCAAGGTGGGCATGACCGACCGCGGCTGGGGCCGCTACTACGGCAAGCGCCTGAGGCTCTTCGCCGCCGACGGCGACGCATGATGCCGACCGTGCGGCAGGCGCTCGCGCAGTCGGGCTTGGTGCCGGTCGACGCGCAGGTGCTGCTCGCGCACGCGGTCGGCCGCGACCGCGCGTGGCTCGTCGCGCACGGCACCGATGCGCTGACGCGCGAACAGGCCGACGCGTTCCTCGCGCTCGCGAAGCGCCGGCGGGACGGCGAGCCGGTCGCGTATCTGACCGGCGTGCGGGAGTTCTGGGACCTGCCGCTGCGCGTGACGCCGGACGTGCTGATTCCTCGACCGGAGACGGAGACGCTGGTCGAACTGGCGCTCGAATTCGTCCCGCGCGACGGCGCGCCGCGGGTGCTCGACCTCGGTACCGGCTCGGGCGCGATCGCGTTGGCGCTCGCGAAGGAGCGGCCGAACGCACGCGTGCTCGCGACCGACGCGTCACCGGCGGCGCTCGCGGTGGCGCGCGACAACGCGCTACGCCTGAACCTCGCCAACGTCGAGTTCGTCGCCGCCGCTTGGTACGCCGGCGCGCCCGACGGACCGTGGGACCTGATCGCGAGCAACCCGCCCTACGTGGTCGCGGACGACCCGCATCTGACCGAAGGCGACCTGCGCTTCGAGCCGGCCACCGCACTCGCCGCCGGCGCCGACGGCCTGGACGCGCTGCGCGCGATCATCGGCGGCGCACCGTCACGGCTCGTGCCCGGCGGCACGCTCGTCGTCGAGCACGGCTACGACCAGTCGCCCGCCGTGCAGGAGTTGATGCGCGCGGCGGGGCTCGTCGACATTGTCGCGCGGCGGGATCTGGCGGGAATTCCGCGCGTCGTCGCGGGGCACGCCGCTTCCGGGCGCGCTACTGGAGCGTGACGGGCCACGGTACTGCATTGGCCGCGGTCAGCGGCGGCAGGCCCGCCTCGCCACAGGCCACCGGATTGAAGTCCTGCGTGCACAGGTAGACGTCGTACCCCTGCGTGCGCGCCACGCTGTAGACGAACCGCCGGTACGTGCCCCGGACCTTGCTGACCAGCCAGTTGCTCGCGTAGGTCGCGCCTGTCGCCGCCGGCAGGTAGAACTCGAATGCCGGCAGCGTGACCGTCAGCGGACGGCCGCCCGACAGGTTGGTCGCGTCGAAGTCGATCGTCACCGGCATCGTGATGCGGTCGCCGAGGAACGCGATCTGCGCGTAGCCCGGCGCCGGGATGGTCGCGTTCGCCACGATCGCCTTGCCCGCCGTTCCGAACTTGACGTTCGCCGCCATGAAGGTCGTCGGCGCGCCGGACGGTGCATAGGATTGCGTTGCCGCGCTGAACCGGTAGTCGGTCGTGTTCTCCAGCGCCAGGAACGTGGGCTCCGCCACGTTGCGCGTGGTCACCGCGACGGCGTCGTCCTCGTTGCCGAGCCTGCCCCTGTAGACGACCTGCAGCGTCACGTCGGTGGCGTTGATCGGGATCGGCTGCGATGCGAAGTCGAACACCAGAACCTGTGTCGATCCCGACGGCAGTGCGCCGATCGCGCGTCCGTTCGACACGACGATTTCCTCCTCCGCCTTCCGGCAGCCGCTGCCCGCGAAGTTCGGTCCGCCCGGCTCGCCCGACAGGTCGCTGCGGTAGCAGTCGTTGCGATGGAACTTCACGACCGCCACGGCGATGCCGGGGCCCATGGCCTCGTTCTGCGTCGCGTTGGTCAGTTTCAGCTTGACCCGCCCGAAGCCGCAGCTGTCCTTGCACACGTTGGCGCCGGTGACGGCGTCGACCGCCGCGAACACGCCCTCGTCCGGCAGCCCGATCTCCAGCATGCCGCGGAAGAAGTAGTCGATGAGACCGGCGGAGTAGGCGACGGCGCGCGGCAACAGCAGTTCCGCCTGCGCCCGATAGTTGTAGTGGTTGAGCGTCGTGTGGCGGAGGACCGCGGGGTTGAGGAATTGGTCGAAGGCGCCTTCGGACGCGAGGGCTACGTCCTGCGCGGACTTCGAGGCGTCGTACGAATCGCGGACGGGGCCGATCAGCAGGCGAAGCGCGCCGCGGTTGATCCGGTCCCCGGCCGCATTCTCGACTGCGGTGGTCGCGACGGTCCCGGACGCGAGAGCCGCCGCGACAGGCGGCGGGGATGGGTACTGTATTGCCTCTGCCGTGCCCGGGAGCGTGCCCGCCGAATAGAAGCCTTGGTTGCTGTAGTTCGCGAGCCCCGTCCCGGTGGGGCTGTCGGTCCCGATGGCCGTCGAGAAGTAATCGTCGTACCGCGCGAAGCGCGGGATCGGATAGGTACCAAACGTGACCGGGCTCGGCAGCACACGCTCTACGACGTCATCGGTGCCGAGGGTCTTGTAGAACCGTTCCCGCAACGTGAACCTGTCGGACCCCTTGACGCGCGCTTCGACGTAGGCCTCGTAATAGCTCTTGTGTCCGCCCGCGCAGCCCCCGGGCACGCAGCCCAGGCCCGCGTGCGCGTCGTTGCGGGTGTGCTGCGGCTGCGCCATGTCCTGCAGCAGGTGCACCGCGTCGCCGAGCGCGCGGAAGGTCGTTGCCCAGTACGCGGTCCGCAGCGCTTCGCGCGTCGGAACACGCGTGCTGGGCACGAAGCCGGCATCGAGCAGCGGCCCGTCTGCATAGGGCACGGCCGGGGCGAGCTTCAGCGTAAGGCCGCGCCACATCGCCTCGCGCGCCGCCGCAATGCTGAAGGCGTTCTCGCGCAGATTGGATCCCGGGGTGCCGCGGATCGACCAATCCGGAGCCGTTCGGCCGAGGCCGGCCGCACCGACGGTCAACGGCCGATTCCGGTAGGGGTCGTAGAAGTGGTTCATGACCCGCGTGAACGTTCCGAACGGCTCGTCCTGCGGCGAGTTCTCGATCTCGCCCGGATCGAAGGGCACGTCGTCCTCGCGGATGGCGCCGAGCATCAGCCATGCGGCGAGCGTCGGTAATCTCGGAGCGTACGCGCTCCCACGGTTTGCCTCGTCGATCTTCCTCTGCCCGAACGCCGGATCGTCCGAGGGAAAGGCGCTGCGTTCGGTGGCCGCGCCGCGCGCCAGGTCGATGTAGGCGGTTCCCAGATTCGCGACCGCGAGCCCCAGGCCCAACCGCTCCACGAGTGGTGATGGCACCGAAGGGCTCGATGCGGAAACGAGGCTGGAACGCAGAAATGCTTCCCGGGTCAACGCGCCGTGGGTTGCGAGCTCGTACGCCGGGCAAGACGCTGCCGACGCTGCCCACAACAGAAGACCGGCGATCGCCGAAGTCGGGGCATCGGACAATGCCGCCCCCGGTTTGCTAGCGGCCGGCATGGGCCGCCTGCTGGCGCGCGCGCTCGACGCGGCGACGAGTGATGTCCAACGCACCTTCGTCTTCTCCCAGTTCGATCTGCTGACTCAGGATCGCCTCCGAAAGCGGGAGCAGGCCGACGGAAGTCTTCGGCGGGCCCGCGCAGTCGTCCTGGTAGCGCCGCAGCTCACGTCGGATCTGTTCACGCCCCTCCAGCGCCTTGCGCATGAATACATTGAGATCCTGCCCTGATGCCGCCTTGGCGGCCGCCTCTGATCGATAGACCTCGGGCTCGATCGTCACGGATTCCACTTTCGTGTTCGTCTCGTTCCACTTCTGGGCCGAAACCCGCCATTCACGCGTCCACACGTTGTTGAGAAACGCGAACCGCGGCAGGTTGCCCCGCACATACCCCCGCTTGAACCCCTCGAGCAACAGCGGCCCGGCATCCGGATCGAGCGGCAGCTCGAACCACCCTTGCGCATCCGACACCGTGCTCTCCGCCCGGTTGCAGCTCGACCCGCCCCACGAGACGCCGCCG
>JAYRNW010000251.1:0-18038 GCA_041911995.1 Casimicrobiaceae bacterium
AGGGCGCGGGCCCCCTGGGGGGAGGCGCGCGCAAGCGCGCGTCGGGGGGATCTCCGCGCCCGCCGGGCCGCCCCAAGGGCGCGGGCCCCCTGGGGGGAGGCGCGCGCAAGCGCGCGTCGGGGGGATCTCCGCGCCCGCCGGGCCGCCCCAAGGGCGCGGGCCCCCTGGGGGGAGGCGCGCGCAAGCGCGCGTCGGGGGGATCTCCTAGCCGCCGCCGACGGCGGCGACGACCTCGAGCCGGTCGCCCGGCGCCACGGCGGTGTCGGCGTACCGACTCTTCGGCACGATCTCGCCGTTGCGCTCGACCGCGATGCGCTTGCCTTCGAGCGCGAGCGCGCGGATCAGCTCGGCGACGTTGGCCGGCGGCGGGTCGAGGCGGCGGACGACGCCGTTGACCGTCAGCTCCATGCGGCGCGCCTCCTGGCCGGCCTCACGTGCGATAGCGGCGCATCGCCTCGCGCAGCAGCCGCATCTGGCGGTCGAACGCCATGCACGCCTTGCAGACGGCGAGATGCCAGTCGAGCTTCCACCGCTCGAATGTCGTCAGGTCGCGGTCCTGCATCTGCGAGACGAGCTGCGAGACGTCCTTGCACGAGAACAGGTGGCCGAGGAGGTGGTGGTGCAGGCTCATGGCGGCGAAGGCGTGGGTGCGCGACGTGCGGCGGCGGCGTTACGCCCCGCCCTGCCCGGCGAACCAGTTCTGCTGCAGGCATTCGCGCAGCGTCATCCTGGCCCGGTACAGGATCACCCAGAGGTTATTCGCCGTGATCGACAGTTCCTTACAGATCTCGGCGGTCTCGAGCTCCATCACCTCGCGCATCAGGAAGACGCGCGCCGTGTTCGGCGGCAGCCGCTCCATGCACAGCTCCATGACGTCGAAGAACTGCCGCCGCGACAGCGCCGCCTCCGGGTCGCCCCAGTCCGCCGGGCTCTCGCGCCAGCCGCCGCGCTCGCCGAACAGCCCCTCGAAGTCCTCGAGGTCGGCCTCGTCGTCGAGCGTGCTCGCGGCGACGGGCTCGCGCTGCTTGCGGCGGATGGCGTCGACGATCTTGTGCTTGAGGATGCCGGTCAGCCACGTCTTCACGCTCGACTTGCCGGTGAACCCCTGCTGCGCGGCGCGCGCGGCGGCCAGCGTGTCCTGCACGACGTCCTCGGCGAGCGCCGGGTCGCGCAGCTGCAGCCGCGCCACACGCAGGAGGTAGCCGCGCTGCGTTTCCAGCTCTTTGAGGAAGTCGGCGGACATGGACGGTATCACCGCGAAGGCACGCAGTTTAGGGCCATTCGCCGGCTTGGCCTAGCGTGGTCGGTCTCCCCCGACGCACGCTGCGCGCGCCTCCCCCTAAAGGGGGACGCGCCCTTGGGGCGGCCCGGCGGGCGCTGGCGCCGCTACGCGGCCGAACGAGCGTTCCGCCCGCTACGGCGCGAGGCCGCGGCAGTCGACGTTCTTCGGCCGCTGGGCCTCCGGCAGCTGGCATGCGCTGGCGCGGCGGTCGCCGTGCAGCGTCATCAGCACGCGCTGCTGCTGGGCGAACTCGTCCTGCAGGTACCAAGCGGCCGCGGCCGCGCCGACGACGATGCCGGCGACGAAGCCCACCGCTGCGAACAACGCTTTGTCCACGATGCCCCTCCACGCGCGGGGCCGCGGACGCGACCATCGCCCGCGGTCGCGTCCGGCGCCCGGATGCGCCGCCGCAAGATGCGCGCCAGCCGACCGCGCCCCTGGTGGAGCGGCACGGCCCGCGCGTGGCATTCAGTCTACTGCGGTCCGCACATCGTGACCGTGTCCGGGCCGTCGCCCTCGGCGACCCAGTTCTTCGCCACCATCTGGTCGCGCGTCGCGCGGTCGGTCGTGTAGCGGTGGTTGGCGTCGGCGCGGTTCGTGAACACGCGGTAGACGGGAATCGTCCCGGCCGCGCAATTGCCGAGGTTCGGCAGGAACAGGTGGAAGAACGACGGCGACTCCAGCACGAACGTCGGGTTCGCCGCCATCGTCCCGTCGCACTCCTTCTGGTCGCGCCCGAAGAAGTGGCCGTCGCCCTTGCCCGGCGGGATGTAGATCCGGCACACGGCGGACGTCCCGCCCTGCGCCGACGTGTAGACCTTGATCGACTGGCCGGTGCGCGCCCAGCCCTTGGTCGCGCCGCTGTCGAGGTTCGCGATCTCGGCCGCCACCCACGTGAGGAAGTAGTGGTCGAAGCCCGCGTGGTAGTACTCGATGGCGGACACGGGCGCCCCGACCGGCTGCAGCGAGCGCACGGCGGCCGCCGCGTCGAGGATGCCGTAGCCCCACGCGTAGTTCGGGTTCGCCGGCATGTCGGGCGAGTTGGCGTCGAACGTCGGCAAATTGGTCGAGAACGCATTGGTCTGCCGCGTCGTGAACAGCGCCTGCTTCACCTGCTCGGGGGTGAGCGTCGGGCTCTGCTGCAGCATCAGCGCGATGGCGCCGGACACGTGCGGCGTGGCCATGCTGGTGCCGTGGAACGCGACGTGCACGCCGTCCGCCTCGACGTTCGTCGGCGGCTGCGGGTCGGCGGTGTCGAACGACATCGCGGACACGATCATTGCACCGGGCGCCGTGATCTCGGGCTTCATCACCGGCGGGCACTTCGCGGGATTGCTGCAGTTGCGGCGCGGGCCGCGGCTGCTGAAGTTGCCGATGTCGGTGAGCGGCCCGAACGCGGGGTCGCGCGTGAACGGTCCCGACAGGCTGTTCCACGCATAACGCGTCGTGTACGCGGCCACGCCGACGACGCGCTTCGCGCTCGCGGTGTCGGTCAGGATCTCCGTGATGTTGGGCGCCGAGTGCGACGTGAACGTCAGTTCGCCGCCGTTGTTCGCGCCGATGATCGAGAACGGCGCGCTGCCGCCGGCCACGGTGTCGCCCGTGAGCGTGAGCGACCAGTCGCCCGGCTTGAAGGTGGACGTCGACGTGGAGCCGAGGGCGATCTGGATCTGGCGGTCGTCGTTGTTGGCCTGCGGTTCCGTCGACCTGATCTCGATGGCGCCGCACGGCGTCTGCAGTGTGCCCGGCGTGTCGCCCGGATGTACGACGATGGTCGCCGGACATCCCGGACCCGTGACGCTGACGCCGTACGCGTTCGTGCCGGCGTACCACATTTCGAGCCCCGCGCTCGGTCGCGTGGCCGGGACGTTGAACGTGACGGTGACGCTGCCGCCCTGCGCGATCGTGCCGGATGCGCGAATCGGGTCCGCCGATTCGTTGCCGGCGGCACCGACGAGAATCACGCCGGCCCCGGACAGGTTGTCGAGCCCACGCTCGTAGTTCGACGTGCCGTCGCGGGCGCCGTAGTACGAGCCGAGCGACAGGTTCACCACCAGCGGCTTGCCGAGCGCCGCGGCCTTCGCCTTCATGTACGCGATGCCGTCGAGCACGGCGTTGTTGCCGCCGGTGCCCCCCGAGATCGCGTTCGCCACGAGCAGGTCGGCGTCGGGCGCCATGCCGATCATCCGGTAGGCGATCTGCCCGTTGCCCGTGGCCTGCCCGGTGCCCGCGGCGATGCCGCCGACGTGCGTACCGTGGCCGCCGGTCGACGGCTGTGTGCAGGCCGCCGCGTTGCCGGCGATCGCGTCGTTGATCATCGCCGTCGTGCACTCGCCGCCGTAGGAGAAGCCGGCGGGCGGGCTGCCGGCGGCGCCGCTGGTGCGCTGGTCCCACAGCCCGAGGATGCGCGTCGTGCCGTCGGCCTTGCGGAAGTCGCGATGCCGGAAGTCCACGCCGTCGTCGACGATGCCGACGATCACGCCCTTGCCGGTGCCCGCGGTCCACGCGCCGGGCGTGCCGGTGCGCAATGCGTCCGCGCGCGTGGCCGGCACGCTGACGTCGAGCCGCGCGCGCAGCGGCCGCGCCGCCTCGATCGACACGATGGCCGGCAGCGCCGCGACCGCGGCGATCTTGCTCTCCGGGATGTCGACGGTGGCGATGTCCCCGATCACCGAGCGGACGATCGCGCCGTGCGCCTTGACGCCCGCGAGGTCGCCGTCGAACCGGACGATCGTCTGGATCAGCGGCTCGGGCTGGCCGACCTCGACGCGCTTCAGCAACCGCGCTGCGGCCACGCTCTCGCCGCCCTGCGCCGCGGCGGACAACGCCGCGTCCAGCTTGGCCGACTCCGCCGTCGCGCCGGCGGCCGATGCCGCGATCGACCATGCGAGCGCAGCCGCGGTGGCCGCGAGGACGTGCATCCGTGCGTCGTGCTTCGTCATTCCGGGACTCCCCTGTTGTTGTCGGCGCTTTACCAGCGGCCGGCCGGCGACTGCCTGGCCCGGCGGTGCGGCAGTGTGTAGCAACGATTCTCGTTTCGCAAGGCGCGGGGTCGGACGGTGGCTCCGGAGGGACCGACGGTGGAAGCCGGCGGGACGCCCTGCGGCCGGACTGCGGCCTTGGCACGGGACGTGCATCGCACCACGCGGCGATCGGTTGCGCGTCGGCGGGCCGGTTGCTGGCGTGCGCCTGTCGCGCGGAAGCGGCCGGCGGGGATGAACTTCCGGGGAGAGCATCATGCGTGCGGTCATCCTGTTCGTGGTCTTCGTCGCCGCGCTCGCCGCGCGGGGTGCCTGCGCCGAATTGTTCGAACGGATCGAGTTCGATCGCCAGGCGTACCCGGCGATCCGCAAGATCGCCGTGCTGCCGATCGCCGAATCCCGGAACGTGCAGATCAGGAACTCGGGCTCGGCCGGCGGCGCCGTGGCCGACCTGCTGCTGCTCGGGCTCGGCAGCGTGACCGAGGCCGTCACCGACACCGAGAACACGAAGCAGTTCGTCAAGGCGGTGAACGAGCGCAAGCTGCGGATGGGCGTGCCGATGGCGAACGCGCTGCGCGCGGAGCTCCTCCGGAACGGCATGGGCTTCGCGTATCTCGCGAACCAGAAGGTGAGTCTCACGAGCGACAAGAAGGCGTTCGATTTCAACGCCGTGGGCACCGACGCCGACGCGATCCTCTTCGTGTTCTTCGGGCAGACCGGATACGTCTCCGGCGCGTTCTCCGCGACGTATGCGCCGCGCGCGGTCGTCGGCGTCGTCTTGGTCGAGAGCCGGACGCGCAAGCCGATCTATTCGCGCGTCTTCTGCTCCGGGTGCAAGCCCGCGCTCAAGGACGCCGAGAGTCTCGACCCGGACAAGGCATACCAGTTCGATTCGTTCGAGCAGCTGATGGCGAAGCTCGACGATGCCGTCGAGGGCATCCGCAGCGAGCACCGGAAGATCGCCGCGTGTGTCGTCGCGGCCGTGAAGCCCGCTGCCGACGCGACGAAGCCCGTGGCCGATGGCGCGAAGCCTGCGGGCGACGCGGCGAAGCCCGTGACCGACGGCGCCGCCGGCGCGCCGGCGAATTGACGCGGCGCGCGCTGGCGAAGCGTGCCGGCGGGATGCCGCGCACCCGGAAAGACAAAGGGCCTGCATCGCTGCAGGCCCTTCGCGGGGAGATGGTGGCGAGCCAGGGACTCGAACCCCGGACCAAAGGATTATGATTCCTCTGCTCTAACCAGCTGAGCTAGCTCGCCGAAGCCCGCAATTATACCGTATTCGCCCGCCCCGGCACCCGGGCCCCGGTGCCTGCGCTACACCCCGCGCCGCGTCCGCGCCGCCGGTGGCCGCGACTCCCCGTTTCGCCCCCGCTTCCTCCCCGTTTCATCGCGCCGCGCCGTCCTGAGGGGGGCTCGTCGCGCATTTCGGCGGGTCCGTCGCTTTGCCGTTGAGGGCTCGCGCGGAACCGCCGAGGATGCGACCCATGGCGACACGCAATCGATCGAGCCGGCCGTCGCCGCCGGTGCCGGGAGACCGGCGAACGAACAGGAGAGCCAGCATGAAGACGTACAGCGCCACCGGTTGGAAGCACAAGGCCGTGTTCCTTGCCGCGACGATCGCGCTCGCCGTCGGCGGGCTCGAGATGGTCGCGGGCGGCATGACGCATCCGGATCCCGAGACGCTCGCCGCGCGGCAGCGCTTCATCGCCGCCGAGGCGCAGCGCGCCGGGCAGATCCGCGACCTCGAAAAGGGCGAGGTCCGCTACGCGACCGTCGACGTGGTTGCCGGACGCTAGATAGACCCGAATCGCGGCCCGCGCCTTCCGTCCACCGCGCTTCGGCGCGGCGGCCTTCGGGAGGTGCGACGAACCCGCCGTCGCTTACCCCCTGCCGGCCTCCCCTCCCTGCCGGCAACCCCCAAGGCCCGCGCGAGCGGGCCTTCTTTTTTCCGCGTTTCGCGGCATTCGCGCGCGCTCGATGGAGTCGTCGCATCGTGGGGGAGGATTCGCAGCCGTGCTTCCGATTCGCCCCCGGCTCGACCCGGTTTCGTCGCAGCGGTCGCGGAAATTCCGGTTTCGTCACGCGGTTGGGCGGATTCGTCGCTTCCCGATTGAGGGACCCGGGGCCGGTGCCTAGAGTTCGATCCATGACGAACGGCAACCGCACCTGACCCGACCGTCGAAACCGAACCTCAACGCACCGCGAAACCCAGGAGACCGAACATGAACGCTTACCAAACGACCAGCTGGAAGCAGAAGCTCGTTTTCGTCGTCGCTACGCTCTCGATCGGCATGGGCACGCTGGAACTCGTCGCCGGCGCGATGAAGTTCCCGGACCCGGAAGCGATGGCGGTCCGCGAGCAGGTGCTGGCGGCGCAGAGCGAGCGCGCGCAGGAGATCCGCGCGCTGCAGCGCGGCGAGGTCAAGGTCGCGACGATCGACCGCGTCGCCGGCATCTGACACGCCGCAGCGCGATCCGCGCCGGGCCCCGTCGGCCCGGACCGAACGAAGGCCCGCCGACGCGGGCCTTCGGCGTTTACCGGGCGGCGGGCAGCGGCCTCAGCTGCGTGGCGAGCAGGTATTCGCCAAGCCGGCGCCCCATCTCTCCGCCGGTCT
This sequence comes from Casimicrobiaceae bacterium, assembly GCA_041911995.1. Lineage (GTDB taxonomy): Bacteria > Pseudomonadota > Gammaproteobacteria > Burkholderiales > Casimicrobiaceae > VBCG01. The sequence continues at coordinate 6,879 of JAYRNW010000251.1, forward strand.
CGCCCGACGTCCGGTAGTGGACGCCGCTCCACACGCGGGCGTCGACGACGTCGGCGGTCAGGGCGGCCGGCTGCGCGTACTGGCGAGGGCCGGCCGCGCCGGCGCTGGTGGCGGCCCGCAGGATCAGCGGCCGCGCGCGGTCGCCTTCGCCGGCAAAGGCGGCCACGACGACGGCGTAGGCGGCACCGGAGATGCAGTGTGCGCACGGATACTCGGGATGCATCGGGGCGTCGATCAGCGACAGCCAGCCCGCATCGCGCGCGGTCGCGTCGTTGCCGTCGAGGTCGGCGTTGCGGATCGCGGTGACCGGCCGCCAGAAGTTGTACGCGTACTTGGCGTCGAAGACCGCGACCGCCGCATCCGAGAGCGCCATGTGGACGAGCGCGAAATAGCGCGCACGTGCCGCCGCGCCGTCGACGACGACCGGCTGGTCGCGGATAGAATCCAGGTACTGCTGCGGCCCGGCGGATGCGAAGAACTGCGCCGTCGCCGTCTGCTCGGGCGTGCGGGAACTCCCGGCGCGGCCGCCCATCGTCTTCACTTCGGCGAAGTCGCGCGCTCACGTCGGACCGGTCAGCGCCGGCGGCGGCCCGGGCCGCAATTGCGACGGCGACGTCAGCGCGAACGGCTTCATCGTCGCGACGTCGTAATTGATCGGCAGCGCCGTGGGCACGTACGTGCCGGCGGTCGTGAACGGGCGATAGGTGTTGGGCGCGCCGAAGCCGTCGCCGCGCCGCGCCGCCACCATCGCCGCGCCCGTCCCTTCGCCGAACCGCCGCCCGGCCGCGCCGCCGGACGGGGGGGTGGCGGCAATCGCATCGCACGCCTTGGCCACGTCGGCCTGCTGCGCCGGCTGCAGGGCCGCCAGCGCGGCGCAGCCGGCGCCGAGCGTCGCGGCGTCGGCGGTCGCATCGGCCGGCGGCACCGGCTGCGGCAGGTACGGCTGGTACCGGCGCTCGACGGCGGTGGCGGCGTCGAACATCGCGAGGCTCACGATCGTGAGCTGGTACCACGCGGCGGGCCCGGCGGGTCGCGTCATGCGCACCGCGAGGTCGTACACGTCGGTCGTGACGTCCGCGGCGCAGGGACTCGCCGCGCAAGCGGCGGCGAGGAGCGAAGCGCAAAGCAGGTGGTGCCGCATGGATCCTCCCCTCTGCCCGGTGGTGGTGCCGGAGTATAGCGGCCGGCGGCCATCTGGAGTCACCGCGACGCGATCGCGGTCGGGCAATGCCGTGGCGTTGCAGCCGGACGCGCTGCCGGGCGGTGCCGGTTTCGTCGGCGCCTCGCGGCGCCTGTCCGATGCCTTCCCGGATTCGTCGTCGGTGCCGTTGCCAAGCCCGCAGGTCGCGGCGCAAGATCGTGCCGACCTGCGAGCCCCCTTGCCGACCGTGCCCGGAACCTCCACCCTCGCGCCCCCGATCGCCGCGCTGTCGGGCCTGCCCGGCCGGTTCCCGTCGTCGCTCGACGCGCTGGCGCGGTTTCGCTGGCGGCTCGCGTTCGTCGCCGTGTTCTGCCTGATCGTCGCCACCGAGGTCCTGGCGCAGCCCGACGTGTTCCTCTACTGGAGCGCCGCGGCCGTGTTCAGCGGATTGACCGACTACTACGTGCAGTGTCTGGGGTATGGCGTGTCGATCCTGCTCGCCCTCACCGCTGCCGAGCGCATGCTGCCGCGGCTGCCCGCGGTCGTGCGCCCCGTCGCCGTGGGCGTGGCGATCTTCGCCGGCGCGCTGGCGGGCGGCCTCCTCGACGTCGTGGTGCACGACCTGGGCGCCGACTACCTCGAAAACATGCGCTTCGTGGGCGACGTGCTGCGCTGGGTCGTCACCGCCGCATTCGTCGTCGGCATCTACGCGTACCACGTGCGCTCCGCGGCCTCTGCGGCGCGTGTGCACCACGCGGCGCTGGAGCGCGTCGCGCTCGACCGCCAGATGCTGGAAGCGCGGCTGCAGGTGATGCGCGCGCAGATCGAGCCGCACTTCCTGTTCAACACGCTCGCCAACGTGAAGCGGCTGTGCCAGAGCGACGTCGGGCGGGGGCTCACGATGCTCGACAACCTCGTTCGCTACCTGCGCGCCGCGCTGCCGCAATTGCGCGCCGGCGCGACGACGCTCGGGCAGGAGGCCGACCTCGTGCACGCGTACCTCGACGTGCTGCAGATCCGGATGGGCACGTACCTCGCATACTCGCTCGAAGTTCCGGTGGCGCTCCGCGAGCAGCCGTTCCCGCCGATGATGCTGCTCACGCTCGCGGAGAACGCGATCAAGCACGGGCTGGCGCCTTCGCCGGAAGCCGGACGCATCGACATCGCCGCGCGGCACGAAGGCGGCGACTTCGTCGTCGAGGTCGCGGACACGGGCGTGGGCTTCGGCGGTGCGAAGACCGGCGGCACCGGCATCGGCCTCGCCAACACGCGCGCGCGGCTCGCGGCGCTGTACGGCCCCGGCGCGACGCTGGAGCTCTCCGCCAACGCGCCGCGCGGCGTCGTCGCGCGCATCCGCGTGCCGCTTGCGCATGCCGCGGACGCCGTCGCGGCATCCGCGGCCGCCTGACGAGGTGGCGCCGATGCCCACCGCACTGATCGCCGAAGACGAGCCGCTGCTGGCCGACGAGCTGGCCGAGGCCCTTGCGCGGCTGTGGCCCGAGCTCGCGGTCGTGGCGCGCGCGCGCGACGGCATCGACGCGGTGCGCCTCGTCGACGAGCACCGGCCGGACGTCGCGTTCCTCGACATCCAGATGCCGGGCATGTCGGGACTCGAAGTCGCGAAGCAGGTCGGCACGCGCGCGCACGTCGTGTTCGTCACCGCGTACGACCAGCACGCGATCACCGCGTTCGAGCAGGGGGCGGTCGACTACGTGCTGAAGCCGCTCGCGATTCCCCGCCTCGCGCTCGCGGTCTCGCGCGTGAAGGAGCGTCTGGGGCGCACGCCTGCGGACCTGTCCGGAGTCCTGCGCGAGCTGGCGGCGAACCGGGCCGACGGGCGCAATTACCTGCGCTGGGTCAACGCGTCGGTCGGGCAGACGATCAAGCTCATCACGGTCGAGGAAATCTGCTACTTCAAGGCCGACAGCAAGTACACGCTGGTCGTGACGCCCGCCGGCGAGTCGCTGATCAAGAAGCCGATCAAGGAGCTGTGCGACGAGCTCGACCCGGCGCAGTTCTGGCAGATCCACCGCTCGACGCTCGTCAACGTCAGCCACGTGGCGGGCGTGACGCGCGACATCCGCGGCCACCTGCAGGTCAAGCTGAAGCAGCGCAACGAGTCGCTGCCGGTGTCGGAGAGCTACACGCACCTGTTCCGGCAGATGTAGGCCGCGCCCGTCGCCGGCGGCCCCTTGGGGTACCACGTACGCAACGGAGGGTAACGATGGAAGACGCTTCGCTGACGCGCCGCGATCTCATGCGGATCCTCGCCGGCCTGGGCCTCGCGGTGGGCGCCGCCGACGTGCCGGCGCAGGACGCCGTCAAGGTCGACCCGCGCGGGTACAAAGTGCTCGTCGACAACGACCAGGTCCGCGTGCTCGAGTACGTCGGCCGGCCGCGGCTCGGCGTGTGCGGCACCGGCATGCACTCGCACCCGGACCACGTCACCGTCGTGCTCGACGATTCGCGGGTCAAGGTTTCTCTGCCCGACGGCAAGTCGTTCATCGCGGACAACAAGGCCGGCACGGTCTTCTTCGAGCCCGCCGGCTCGCACGCGGTCGAGAACATCGGCGGCCGCGACGTCCGCTCGCTGCTGATCGAGCTCAAGTCGGCACCGAAGAAGGCGTGAGCCCCGGTGGCGCGCCGGCGCCCTGCCGCGGGCGCGGGTGACGCCGGGAGCGCGCATGGCGGACGATGCGATCGGGGCCGTGGTCCCGACTCCCGCGATCGATCGTGCCCGGACGCCGGGCGCGGGGGCGACGTACGCCGCCCGCGCGGGCGCCTTGCTGCGGCAGCGCGCGATGCACGTGCTGCTGCTCGGCGTGGCCATCACCACACTCGACTTCCTGCGCGTGCTGCCGTTGATGTCGGCGGTCGCGACGCCGGCTTCGCGGATTCTGCTCGAAATCCTGGCGGGGTCGGTCTTCCGGTCCGGGACGGTGATCGCGGGGATCACGCTGGCCCAGGCCGTGTCGGTGCGCGGCTGGCGCCGGAGTTGCCTCATGGTCGGCGGCGGCTGGGCCGGCCTTGCCGTTGGTTTGGCCTTCGATGCCTTCGCCAGCCTCGAGCTCGGCCTGAACGTCCCCGTCTCCGAAGGGCTCGTGGCGTCGCTCGCCAGTTACCTGATGTACGTCGGATGGCAGTACGGGGCGGTCGCCACGGCCCTTGCGCTGTTCTACGCCGCGCGCGAGCGCGAGGTCGAACTCACGCGATCCGCACGGGAAGCCGAGCTCACGCGCAGCGAGATCGCGCGCTCGATGATGGAGTCGCGCCTCGACGTCCTGCGCGCGCGCGTCGAGCCCGAGTTCCTGTTCGGCGCACTCGACGAGGTCCGCGCGCTGTACGCGCGCGACCGCGTCGCCGCCGACGCGCTGATCGACGCGCTGATCGCCTACCTGCGCGCCGCGCTGCCGCAGATGCGCGGCGGCGGCTCGACGGTCGCGCGCGAGGTGGACCTGGCGCGCGCGTACGTCGCCGTGCTGCAGGTGCCGCGCGGCGACCGGCTGGCGGTCGAGGTGGACGTTGCCGAGGCCGCGCAGGACCTCGCGCTGCCGGCGATGGTGCTGCTGCCGATCGTGCAGGCGGCGTTCGCCGCCGGCGACACGAAGGCCCGCCGCCGGTTCGCGATTGTCGCAGGCACGTCGGTGGACGCGATCACGATCGACGTCGAGGTCGACGGCGGCGTGCGGCCCCACGCGTGGCGCGAAGGGGAGCCGGAGGCCGTGCGCCAGACGCTGCAGGCGTACTTCGGCGACGAAGCGCGGCTCGAGTTCGCGACGGACGGCCTGCACCACCGCGCGACGCTGCGGTTGCCGGCAAATGCGATCGCCGCGCCGCGCGAGCCCGCTGCGCAGGCACCCTCGCGCTCCCCGCCTGCGAGAAGCGGGCCGGGGTGAGGTGCGTTGCCGGCGCCCGCGCCGGCGCCCGGCGTGCCCCGTCGCGAGCGCCTACAGCCCGGTCGCCTTCCGCACCAGCGCGAAGTACCAGCGGTACGGCAGCATGCGCAGGAGCTTGAGCTGGCGCGTGAACGCGCGCGGGAAGTGGATCTCGAATTCGCCCGCTTCGAGGCCCGCGACGATTTCGCGCGCGGCCTCCTCTGCCGTGATGAGGTGCGGCATCCGGAAGTCGTTGCGGTCGGTCAGCGGCGTCTTCACGAAGCCGGGGTTGATCAGGTAGACACCGAGCCCCTTCGGGTGGAGGTCGAGGTAGAGCGCCTCCGCGAAGTTGATGAGCGCCGCCTTCGACGCGCCATAGACCAGCGCCTTCGGCAGCCCGCGGTAGCCGGCCACCGACGACACGATGGCGAGCGCGCCGCGGCCCTGCGCGAGCAGTCCCGGCACGACGGCCGCGGTCGCGCCGATGACGCCGTGCAGGTTGACCTCCAGCAGCGCGCGCGACTTTGCTTCGGTGAGCTCCCACGCGCGGATCTCCTCGTGCGTCCCCGCGACGATCAGCACGAGGTCCGCGCCGCCCCACTGCGCACGGATGCGCTCCCACGCGGAAGCGACCGCATCCGCCTGCGTGAAGTCGAGCGGCAGGACGAGTGCGTTGGCGCTGCCGCCGGCGACGTCCGCGAGCTTGTCCGCCGACCGTGCGGACACCGCGACCCGCGCGCCGCGTCCGAGCAGCGCGCGCGCCACCGCGGCGCCGATGCCGGTGGAGGCGCCGATCACCCACACGCGCGCGTCGGGCCACGCGGGCAGCGGCGGGTTCAGCGGCGCGAACAGGCGCATGTCGGTCGCGAAGGGCCGCCCCGGGCGACCGGCTTGCCCCCGCGAGGGGGCAGCGAGCGCAGCGCGCGTGGAGGTGGTTTCATCCTAGCGCTTGCGAAACGCGAGCGAGAGCTCGCCCAGCCGCACGCCGAACTTGCGCATCGTCGTCCGGTTGACCAGCGTGCTCTCGTCGACGAGGAACATCCAGTCGTCCATGTCGACGTGCCACGTGCGGCCGTCGACGACGAGCGCCAGCACGTACGTCCAGTGCACGGCGTTGCCGGCCGCGGCGCCCTGCGCGGTGCCCACCACGTCGCCGGCGGTGGCCGTGTAGCGATCGCCGTCCTTCACCAGCGTCCAGACGCGCCGCTCGCGTGTTCCGTCGGAGTACTCGAACTCCTCGTCGAGCGTACCGGCATTGCCGTTCCACCGTCCGTCGATGCGCACGTGGAAGCGGCGCACGACCTTGCCGGAGCGGTCCTGGAACACTCCCCAGCCGTCGACGGTCCCGTCGAAGTAGCGCGCGAAGTCGAGTGCCGGGCGCTCGGCGCGGTAGTCGGCGACGTCGACCGCTGCGCAGCCGGCGACGAGGAAGGCGGACAGTGCCGCGAGGATCGGGCGAACGGTCATGGCGTGTGTCGCGCGAGGCGATCGAAGTGGACGAGGGCGAGCGCGGCGCCGACCTTGAGCAGGCACGGCACGGCCGCGTAGACGAGCGCGAGGGCGGCGGTCCCGGCGCCGTCGGCGGCGCCGGGCGCGTAGCCGAGCGCCGCCAGCAACGGCAGCGCGAGCCCGGCCGCGAGCGCGAGGTTGAGCTTGGTGGCGAGCGTCCAGACGCCGAAGTACGCGCCCGCGCCGCCGCCATCGTGGCGCCGCCCGATGACGTCGGCGAGCAGCGACGGCGGCAGCGCGAGGTCGGCGCCGAGCGCGAGGCCGGACAGCGTGCAGACGACGGCGAACGCGACGACGTCGCCGGGCGCGAGCAGCGCCGCCCACGCGAATGCCGCCACCGCGAGCGCCATCGCCGCGAGCCACGCGCGCACCTTGCCGGCGCGTGACGACAGCCGCACCCACAGCGGCATGCCGGCAGCGCCGGCGACGAAGTACAAAGCGAGGAACGCGCCCTGCCAGGACTCGGCGGCGAGCACGTCGGCGACGAAGAACAGCACCAGCGTGGCCGGGACCGCGGATGCGATGCCGTTGAGCAGGAATACGGCGAGCAGCCGGCGGAACAGCGGGTCGGCGAGCGCGCCGGCGAGCCCGGCGCGCGCCGGCTCGGATCGGGCAGCGGTCCGCGGCGCCCGCGGTGCGAACGCAAGCGTCACTGCCGCGCACGCGAGGCCCACCGCGACGAACACCGGCATGAACCGGCGCAATCCGGCGGCTTCGCCGCCGTCGCCGGCCAGGAGTCCCGGCGCGACGCTCGCGAACACGACGCCGGCCAGCGCGAGTCCCTCGCGCGCCGCCGTGATCCGCGTGCGCTCGACCGGGTCGCGCGAGAGCTCGGCGCCCCACGCCGCGTGGCTGATCGTGGCCACGCTGAACGCGACGTACACCGGGACCAGCGCGGCGGCAAGCCACGCGAGCAGCGCCCCCTCGCCCCGGACCGGTGGCAGGAACAGCGCGAAGAGGCCGAGTGCCAGCACCGGCATGGCGACGGCGATCGGCCGCGTGCGCGAGCGCGCACGGTCGAGGAACGCGCCGAGCAGGGGGTCGACCAGCGCGTCGGCGAGCCGTAGCGCGAGCAACAGCGCGCCCAGCGCCGTCAGCGACACGCCGAGGTGATCGCCGTAGAACTTGGGCAGGTGCACGTACAGCGGCAGCGCCGCCATCGCGAGCGGGGCGCCCAGGGCGCCGTATGCGGCGAGCGCCGGCCGCGACAGCGCCGCGTTGTCCGGCGCGGGCCGCGTGAGCGCAGCGCCGTGCACGCTCATGGCTGGCCGAGCAGCTTGGTGCGGAAGTCGGCGCGCGAGGTCTTCGGGTCGAGCCAGATGCCGAAGAACGCACGCGCGAATCCGGCGTCGGCGATCTCGCCCAATGCCCGGCCGTTGTGGAAGAACTGCACGCTGCCGCCCGGCAGCGACACGCCGGTCAGCCGGTCGCCGCGGCGCACGTCCGGGAACAGGCGCGCCATCTGCGCGCCCCAGCGCGCGTGATCGGCGGCGCTGCCGTAGCCCAGGCGCGCGATCTCCTCGACGCTGCGCTCGGCGATCCGCGCGCCGACGAGGTCGCGGTGGTAGTGCAGGTCGAGCGCGTACGGATCCGCGCCCGGCCACCCGCCCGAGCGAAGCCAGTACCAGCCGTCGTAGACGGCGAGCCCGAACCACGTCAGTGCGCCGCCTCCCTGAACGCGCAGGTCCGGGGCGATGCTCGCCACGCTCGGCGGCAGCGGCGGGGCGCGCTCGGCGCTGGCGCGCGCCCCGGCGGCCAGCGCGAGCGCGGCGAGCAGCGCGACGGCGGTCGCCGCCGCGGGCGCGCGCCGCTCAGGCGCGGGTGAACGTGTACTGGGCGACATCGGTCGTTCCCGTGTCGAAGCCGGCGGCGCAGTAGGCGAGATAGAAGCGCCAGCAGCGACGGAAGCGCTCGTCGTACCCTTGCGCACGCACGGCCGGCGCCGCGGCATCGAACGCCGCGAGCCAGCGCTTCAGCGTCTCCGCGTAGTCGCGGCCGAACGCGTGAACGCGGTCGAGGCGCAGGCCGGCGGCGGCCGCCGTCTCGGCGATCCGCGACGGCGAGGCGACCATGCCGCCGGGGAAGATGTACTGCTGGATGAAGTCCGACTGCGTGCGGTAGCGCGCGAAGCGCGCCTCGGCAATCGTGATCGCCTGCAGGCAGGCCCGGGCACCCGGCGCGAGCACGTCGCGCACGGCGCGGAAGTACGTGGGCCACCAGCGCTCGCCGACGGCCTCGAACATCTCGATCGACGCGACGCCGTCGAAGCGGCCGCGCACGTCGCGATAGTCGCGGATCGCGAGGTCGGCGCGCCCGGCGAGGCCGGCGGCGGCGAGCCGCGCGCGCGCCCACGCCGTCTGTGCATCCGACAGCGAGATGCCGGTCACGTGGTGGCCGGCGCGCGCCGCGAACTCGGCGAAGCCACCCCAGCCGCAGCCGATCTCCAGCAGGCGGGCGCCCGGCGGCGGTGCGATCTCGGCGAGCAGGCGCGCGTATTTCGCCTGCTGCGCGGTGGCGAGCGGCTGCGCGTAGTCGCCGTCGAACAGCGCCGACGAGTACGTCATCGTCGGGTCGAGCCACAGCCGGTAGAAGTCGTTGCCGAGGTCGTAGTGGGCGACGATGTTGCGCCGCGCCTGCCTGCGCGTGTTCGCGCGAAGCAGGTGGCGTGCACGCAGCAGCGCGCGCATCCACCAGCGGCCGTAGAACGCGCGTTCCAGCACCGGCTGGTTGGCGGCGAGCACGGTCAGCAGCTGCGTGAGGTCGGGCGTGTCCCAGCGCCCGGCGATGTAGCCCTCGGCGAAGGCGACGTCGCCGCCCTGCAGCGTGGCGGCGGCTACGCCCCAGTCCGCGAGATGCAGCACGGCAGGCGTCGCCCTGACGCCTGCCGCCGGCACGCCGCCCGGCCCGAACGTGCGGCGGACGCCGTCGGGGTCCGTGACCTCGAGGCGGCCGTGCTCGATGCGTTCGAGCAGCGCGAGCAGGATGCGTCCGGCGGTGGGGATGCGCGCGCGCGGCGCGCGGAGCGAGGTGTCGAGGGTCGTCATGGCGAGCGGGTCAGCGGTTGCGCCGGCGGCGCGGGTTTGGCGAAGAACGGAATGCGCTTGGCGACGAGGCGCGCCGCCTGCCAGTGGATGCGCGCGATCACGCCCAAGGTGAACCAGCGGTAGCGCCGCAACAGCGCGCCCGGCCGCACCGGCAGCGGCTGCGCGACGCCGGACACGTGCGTGGCGAGCAGCACCGGCGCGGCGGGGCCGTCGTCGTCGCAGTAGTCGACGCGCGCGAGCCACCGCTCCGGGCCAAAGTGGAAGCGGAACCGGTAGTGGCCGCGCACCGTGCAGAACGGCGAGACGTGGAACGCCTTGCGCGCGGTCAGCGTCGCGCCGGCCGCGAGCGGACGCCCCTCCGGATCGGCGAGCAGGTAGTGGTGCGTCTCGCCGAACGTGTTGTTGACCTCGGCGAGCACGGCACGCACCGCGCCCGCGGCGTCGTGGCAGACCCAGAAGCTCACCGGATTGAAGACGTAGCCCAGCATGCGCGGGAACGCGTAGAGCACGACCTCCCCGTCGGCGGCGACGCGCTCGCGTGCGAGCAGCGCACGGATCCACGGCAGGAGCGGTGAGCCGTCGCGCGGCCCGTGGTCGCGTTCGTGGAACGCCACCAGCCCGCGCCGGTTGCGGCGGATGCCGGTCGCGTCGAGCTCCGACAGCCGCGACAGCGGAAGCCGCAGGCACAGGGCGCCATACCGGAAGGCGTGCGGTGTCGGCCGGGACCGCCGGTGCGCGACTTCGCCGGCGATGAGCGCGGGCGCGACGGTGGCCGGCGCGACACCGGCGGTGACGAGATCGGGGAGGCGCGCGGTCACCGGGTTCCCTTACGCGGCGATGCGCTCCGGCACGGAGGTCACCGCGGGCGCGCGCGCGATCGCCTCGGCCACCGCGTGCGCGGACGCGAGGCCGTCCTCGTGGAAACCGTGACCGAGCCAGGCGCCGGCGAACCACGTCCGCCGCTCGCCCTGCAGCGCCGCGACGTCCGCCTGCGCGGCGACCGCGTCCGCGTCGAGCAGCGGGTGGTCGTAGGTGAATTCGCGCAGCACGCGCGCGCGCTCGGGCTCGAACGGCGGGTTCAGCGTCACGATCACCGGCGTACGGCAGGGCAGCGGCTGCAGCCGGTTGATGAGGTAGGAAACCGCCACCGGTCGCGCCCCTGCGGGATCGTCGGCCGCGAGGTAGTTCCACGCCGACCACGCGCGCCGCGCGCGCGGCAGCAGGGCGGCGTCGGTGTGCAGCACGACGCGGTTCGGCTGGTAGCGGATGCGCGCGAGTGCGCGATCCTCCCGCGGCGTGCGGTCGGCGAGCAGCGTGCGCGCCTGGTCGCTGTGGCACGCGAGCACCACCGCGTCGAAGCGCTCGCCCGCCCGCCGCGGCGTGTCGACGAGGACGTGGTCGCGCCGGCGCAGGATGCGCTGCACCGGAGTGGCCGCGCGCACGTCCGGCAGCCGCGCGGCGATGCGTGCGACGTAGGTGCGCGCGCCACCGCGCACGGTGCGCCACTGCGGCCGGTCGCGCAGCGCGAGCAGGCCGTGGTTGTGGCAGAAGCGCAGGAACGACGGCAGCGGGAAGTCCAGAATCGCACGTC
>JAYRNW010000252.1:0-2043 GCA_041911995.1 Casimicrobiaceae bacterium
CGCCCAGGCCGTCCGTGCCCTCCAGCACCGCCGTCCACATCACCATGTACTCGGTGCCGCCGGCCCCGCGCGGCAGGTCGGCGTCCGGCGTCGTCGGGTCGAGCACGTACACGTACTCGGGGCCGTAGCGCTTCTCGATCGCGCGCTTGGTCGCCGCGGCGACTTCGCGGTTGACGGCGAAGTTGCCGCCGCCGGCCGACGGGAGCGGCACGGACAGGTAGACGACCGCCTTGCCGGCCTTGCGCTACGCGGCGATCACCTGGCGGAACTTCTCGATCTTCGCGTCGATCGCGGCCTTGTGGTCGTCGTTGATGCAGTAGCAGAGGCCGACCTTGGCGCACTCGGTGACCTTGGCGGCGCGGGCGTGCGGCGCGACCGCCAGCGCGGCGGCGAGCCCGAGCGCCGTCGCGGCCGGCAGCAGGCGATGACGACGTGGCATGGCGATTCCCTCCTGGCAGATGGGCGCGGCCCGACCTGCGCGCCGCGTCCGCCGGACGGCGGAGACGGGCCGCGAACCACGGACCGTACCGGGCGCCGCCGTGCGCGTCAATGCGCGGCCGCGCCGGCGGCGGGCGGGGGCTTGACGCCGGCGGCGCGCCGAGCGCCCAATAACGTCGTTGCGTCACAGCACCGCCGCCTGGAGCCGCCGATGCCCATCCGTTCGCTGCGCACCATCGTCGCGAAGCAGCTGCCGATCACCGCGCCCAAGGCGGCGACGGTGGTCGAGGCCTCGCGCACGATGAAGCTGCACAACGTCGGCGCGCTGCTCGTCGTCGACGGCACGCGGCTCGTGGGCATCTTCACCGAGCGCGACGCGCTGTTCCGCGTGCTGGCCGCGGGCCTCGACCCGTCGCGGACGAAGCTCACCGAAGTGATGACGGCGCAGCCGCAGACGATCCATCCCGACGAGCCGTTCCTGCACGCGCTGCGCGTCATGCACAAGGGCCGCTTCCGGCACCTGCCGGTCGTCGAGTTCGACCGGCCGCTCGGCATGGTCTCCGTGCGCGACGCGCTCGACGACGACCTCGAGGCGCTGCGCCACGCGCTCGAGCAGCAGGAGGACTCGCTCTACTAGCGTTTTGCCTGGCGTCCGGCGCGCTGCCGCCGGGCGATCGACCCCGTCGAACGCCGCCGCCGCGGCAACCGTGAGGCGGCGCGCGACTCCCCTGGAACTCCCGCGATGAACTACAGGACCTTACCCGGCACGTCGCTGCGCGTGTCCCATCTGTGCCTCGGCACGATGACCTGGGGCGAGCAGAACACGGAAGGCGAGGCGCACGCGCAGCTCGACTGCGCGCTCGCGCACGGCATCAACTTCATCGACACCGCCGAGATGTACCCGATCCCGCCGAAGGCGGCGACCCAGGGCCGGACCGAGACGATGCTGGGCACGTGGCTCGCGCGCCAGCCGCGCGAGCGGCTGGTCGTCGCGACGAAGGTCGCCGGCCCCGGCCGCCGCGACTGGATCCGCGGCGGGCGCACCGACCTCACGGCGGACGTCATCGCCGAGGCCTGCGCGACGAGCCTCGCGCGATTGCAGACCGACTACGTCGACCTCTTCCAGATCCACTGGCCGCAGCGCAACGTGCCGATGTTCGGCGCCACCGAGTTCGACCGGTCGAAGGAGACGCCGGGGCCGTCGATCCGCGAGCAGGTCGAGGGCTTCGCCGCGCTGATCGCGGCCGGGAAGATCCGGCACTACGGCCTCTCCAACGAGACGACGTGGGGGCTGTGCGAGTTTCGGCGCGTCGCGCGCGAGCTCGGCGTGCCGGGGCCGGTGACCGTGCAGAACAGCTTCAGCCTGGTCTCGCGCAGCGCCGACAACGACATGGCGGAGGCGCTGTTCCGCGAGGACATGTCGCTGCTCGCGTACAGCCCGCTCGCCGCGGGCATGCTCACCGGCAAGTACATGGGCGGCGTGCGGCCGCCCGGCGCGCGCCACACGCTGTTCGAGGGCGCCGGCGTGCGCTCCCGCACGCCGGCGGTGCAGGACGCGAACGTCGAGTACGCCGCGCACGCGCGGCGCCGCGGCTTGACGCTGCC
>JAYRNW010000253.1:0-14806 GCA_041911995.1 Casimicrobiaceae bacterium
AGGCGTCTATCCGAACGGCTTTGGCTGCACCGGCGAGCGCGACGGCACCTGGAACACGCGGCGGTCCGGAAGCCGCACGCCGGTGAGCGTCCCGCCCCACAGGCACCCCGAGTCCAGCATCAGCACGTTGGGCGCGAGCATGAGCTCGAGCGTCGACCAGTGGCCGCAGACCACGGTCGACGCCGCCGAGCGCCGGCCCGGTTGCGCGAACCACGGCAGGAATCCTTCGGGGACGTGCCCGGGCCCGCGCTTTTCCTTGAGCTCCATCGTGTCGTCGGCGCTGCAGAAGCGCAGCCGCGTGCAGGCGTTGACGATGACGCGCAGCCGGTCGTAGCCGGCGAGGTCCGGCGACCAGCGGCGCGGCTCGTCGCCGTAGAGCACGCCCAGGAACTCGTGCGCGCGGTCGCTGGCGAGCATCGCCTGCACCTCGTGCGACAACAGCAGCGCCGTGGCCACCGTCCACGACGGCAGCAGCCCCGCGTGCACCATGACGAGGTCGCCCTCGGCGACGACCAGCGGGCGCGCCGCGAGCCAGGCGACGAGCGCGTCGCGGTCGGGTGCGGCGAGGACCGCGTCCAGCGTGTCCTCGCGGTGCGGCCGCCGGTGCCCGGCGGCGACGGTCAGCAGGTGGAAGTCGTGGTTGCCGAGCACGCTGACCGCGGCGTCGCCCAGCGCCATCACCTCGCGCAGCACGGCGAGCGAGCCCGGCCCGCGGTTGACGAGGTCGCCGACGAGCCACAGCCGGTCGTTGCGCGGCGAGAAGCCGATCGCGTCGAGCAGCTGGCAGAACTCGGCGTGGCAGCCCTGGAGGTCGCCGATTGCGTAGAGGGCCATCGATCGTGTGGATGCGCGCGCGGCGGCGCTGTTAGAATCCGCGGCGATTCTAGCGCATCGCCTTCGTGTCCTTTCCCCTCAACGCCCCGCAGCGCGAAGCCGTGCGCTACGCGTCCGGCCCGCTGCTGGTGCTCGCCGGCGCCGGCAGCGGCAAGACGCGCGTCATCACCGCGAAGATCGCGCACCTGGTCGCCGAAGGCGTCGACCCGGCGCGGATCGTCGCGATCACGTTCACGAACAAGGCGGCGCGCGAGATGCGCGAGCGCGCGCAGGCGCTCCTGCGCGCGCAGGGGAAGGCGGAGGCCGCCGACCGCGTCACGATCGCGACGTTCCACGCGCTCGGCCTGTCGATCCTGCGCCGCGAGGCGAAGGCCGTGGGGTTGCGGGCCGGCTTCTCCATCTTCGATCCGGCCGACCTCGAAGGCGTGATCGCCGAGCTCGTCGCGACCGCCGACCGCGGCCGCGCGCGGGCCGCGCAGTGGCGGATTTCCGCGTGGAAGAACGCGCTGGTGACGCCGGCGCAGGCGGCCGCCGCCGCGCGCGACGACGACGAGCACGCGGCGGCGCGCGCGTACGCGAACTACGACGAGGCGCTTGCCGCGTACCAGGCCGTCGACTTCGACGACCTGATCGTCCGGCCGCTCGCGCTGTTCGAGCGCGACGCCGAGGCGGCCGCGCGCTGGCAGGCGCGCTGCGCGCACGTGCTGGTCGACGAGTACCAGGACACGAACCCGGCGCAGTACCGGCTGCTGCGCGCGCTCGTCGGCGGCGGCGCGCCGTTCACGGCGGTCGGCGACGACGACCAGGCGATCTACGGCTGGCGCGGCGCGACGCTCGACAACCTGGCGGCGCTGCCGCGCGACTACCCGGACCTCAAGGTCGTCAAGCTCGAGCAGAACTACCGGTCGACCGTGCGCATCCTGCGCTCGGCCAACGCGCTCATCGGCAACAACCCGAAGCTCTTCGACAAGCGGCTGTGGAGCGACTTGGGCACGGGCGACCCGATCCGCGTCGTGCCCGCCGCCGACGACGAGGCCGAAGCCGAGTTGGTCGTGCACCGGATCTCGGCGATGCGCTTCGAGCGGCGCGCGAAGTACGCGGACTTCGCGATCCTGTATCGCGGCAACCACCAGGCGCGCGCGTTCGAGACCGCGCTGCGCGCGCAGGGCATCCCCTATGTCATCTCGGGCGGCCAGTCGCTGTTCGACCGCACCGAGATCAAGGACGTCGTCGCGTACCTGCGCCTCGTCGCCAACGACGACGACGACCCGGCGTTCGTGCGCGCGATCACGACGCCGAAGCGCGGCGTCGGGCAGACGACGCTCGCGCGCCTGTCGGAGCTCGCCGCGGCGCGCGGCGAGAGCCTGTTCGCGGCGGCGTTCGCGCCCGAGCTCGCGGCGCGCGTGCCGGCGAAGCAGCGCGAAACGCTGCACGAGTTCTGCACGCTGATCAACGGCCTCGCGCATCGCGCGCCGCGCGAGCCCGCGGCGCGGCTGCTGGCCGAGCTGATGGCGGCAACCGGCTACGAGCAGTGGCTCGCCGACACGCTAGACCGGCAGGACGCCGCCGCGCGCACGAAGAGCGTGCGCGAGTTCGTCGACTGGCTCGGGCGCAAGGGCGAGGCCGACGGCCGCAACCTCGTCGAACTGACGCAGACGATCGCGCTCATCACGATGCTCGAGGGCCGCGACGGCGACGACGTCGACGCCGTGCGGCTGTCCACGCTGCACGCGGCGAAGGGCCTCGAGTTCCCGCACGTGTTCCTCGTCGGCGTGGAGGAGGGCCTGCTGCCGCACCGCGAGGCGATCGACGCGGGCGACGTCGACGAGGAGCGGCGCCTCATGTACGTCGGCGTCACGCGCGCGCGGATGAGCCTGTGCCTGTCGTGGTGCCGCGCGCGCAAGCGCGCCGGCGAGCGCGCGGCGTGCCAGCCGTCGCGGTTCATCGGCGAGCTGGCGCAGGAGGACCTGCGCTACGCCGACACGCCGCTGCCGCCCGCCGAGGCGGCCGCGGAGAAGGCGGCGGGCAGCGAGCGGCTGAAGGCGCTGAAGGCGATGCTGCGCACGTAGCGGGCGCGGCCGGCCGCAACGAAAAACGCGGCCCTGCGGCCGCGTTTTCGTTGGGGGGAACGTCCGCGCTACTTCGCGGCCGCCACCATGTAGTCGACCGCCGCCTTCACGTCGGCATCCGACAGCGCCGGGTTGCCGCCCTTCGCGGGCATGACGCCCTTGCCCTTCAGCGCCGTGTTGTACAGCGCGTCCATGCCGGTCTTGATGCGCGGCGCCCACGCGGCCTTGTCGCCGAACTTCGGCGCGCCCGCCACGCCGGCGCCATGGCACGCCACGCAGCCGGCGTCGTACACCTTCTTGCCGTCGGCGGCGGCCGCCGCAGGCGCAGGCGCCGCGGCCGCGGGCGCTGCGGCGGTGGCCACCGGCGTGCCGGCGCCGCTGTTCAGCATGTATTCGACGGCGCGCTTCACCTCGACGTCGGACAGGTCCGCCATGCCGCCGCGCGCCGGCATGCCGGCGTGGCCGCGCAGCGCCGACTGGTACACGCTATTGAGGCCGCGCTTCACGCGCTGGATCCACGCGGCGCGGTCGCCGATCTTCGGCGCGCCGCCCACGCCGGTCGTGTGGCACTTGCCGCACGCGGCCTCGACGACCTGCTGCCCGGTGCGCTCGGCCGGCGCGGCGCCCGCCGCCGGTGCGGCGGCCGGCGCGGCCGCGACCGCAGGCGCGGTCCACGTCGCTCCCGCCTTGCCCGCCATGAACACGACGGCGCGCTTGACCTCGTCGTCGGTGAGATCGCCGTTGCCGCCGCGGGGCGGCATCGCGCGGATGCCGCCGATCGCGTGCTCGAACGCGAGCTTCTCGCCCTGCGCGATCACCTTGCCCCACGCCGCCTTGTCGCCGACCTTCGGCGATCCGGCGAGCCCCGTCTCGTGGCACGTCTTGCACACCTGGTTGTAGACCTGCTCGCCGGTGAGCATGCCCTTGGGGCCGGACGGCGCGGCCAGCACCACCGTGCCGACCGGCTGGATGCGCGCGAGGATCAGGTTGTCGTTGTCGTGCATCCCCTTCTCGCCGCTGGTCACGAGCTGCGAGATCATGACGGCAAAGCCGATCGGGATCGCGAACGCCAGCAGCACGACGACGACGAGTTGCTTCGGGGTCTTGATCGGGGAGGAATGCTCTTCGGTCATGGGCGCGGCGCTTCTGGCGGATTTGGTGTACTCGTCCTGGCGGCGCGTGACGGGCGTACGGCGGGCGTCCGCAGGGTTAACGGGAGATTATACCGTCCCGACCCCCGCCCGCGGCCCCGCCGTGGACGGGACGGGCCCCCGAACGGTACAATCCAAGGTTCGCGCCCGTAGCTCAGTTGGATAGAGTATTGGTTTCCGAAGCCAAGGGTCACAGGTTCGAATCCTGTCGGGCGCGCCATTCATCCCCGGCCTCATCCGGCCACCCGGGTGGCGGATCCGATCCGAAGCGGCCTTCAGCGCGCGCCGCCGTCGCGCCCGCGGCTCGCGGCGAGGTCCGCGCAAGCCCGCACCCCCGCGTCCGTTTCCCATAGCGCGTCGACGTCGACGGCGACCTTGCGCCGCCAGTTCGGCCGGTTGCGGTCGGTGGCCGGCAGGTTGAGCGCGGCCGTCGCGCCGGTGAGGTCCTCCGCCTGCACCATCAGCAGCATCGACGGCGCGGCGCCGACGAAGCGGTGGATCGCCGCGGTGACCCCGGCGTCGTGCGGCGCTGCCGGATCGACGCGGCCGCCCGGTGTCGCGCCGGCAGCGTCGAGCGCGGCGGCGAGCGTGGCGCGGTCGGCCTGCCGCTCGGCGCGCGCGGATTGCGCCGCCTCGTCGGTCACGAGGCCGAGCGCGCGCTTCTCGTCGACGTCGGCGCCGCGCCACCAGCCGGCGATCGTCGGCAGGTCGTGCGTCGACACGCACGCGGCCGCCTTCGCCGGATACCGCGCCGGCGCGACGAAGCCCGCGCCCTCGCGCTCCAGCCACAGCACGCGGTACGACAGCACGTCGGCGGCGGCCAGGCGCTCGCGCAATCCTTCCGGCACCGTCCCGAGGTCCTCGCCGACGACGAGGCAGCGCGCGCGCACGCTCTCCTGCGCGAGCGCGCGCAGCAGCGGGTCGAGCGGGTACTCGACGTAGGCGCCTTCCGCGGCGGTGGCGCCGTCGGGCACCCAGAACAGCCGCGCGAGGCCCATCGCGTGGTCGATGCGCAGCGCGCCGGCGTGGCGCATGTTCGCGGTGACGAGCGCGCGAAACGCGGCGCAGTCGTCGGCGACGAGCGCGTACGGAATCGGCGGCGGCAGGCCCCAGACCTGGCCGGCCGGCGAGAACGGATCCGGCGGCGCGCCGATCGAGACGCCGGGCGCGAACGCGCCCGGATTCGCCCACGTCTCGGCGCCGTCCGGCGCGGCGCCGACCGCGAGGTCGCGGTAGAAGCCGAGCGCGAGGCCGCTCGCGTGCGCGCGCGCCGCCGCGGCGGCGAGCTGGCCGTCGGCCACCCACTGCAGGTAGAGCGCGAAGCGCACGGCGGACGCGTTGCGTCGCGCGAATTCGGCGACGCCGGGCGCGTCCGGCGTGCGCAGCGCCTCCGGCCAGCGCTGCCACGGCACGCGCGGGTGCGCGGCGGCGATGGCCTCGAACGCGGCGAAGCGCGCGAGCGCCTCGCCGCCCGCCTGGACGAAGCGCTCGAAGGCGCCGACGTGCGCGTCGCCGGCGGGCCGTTGCGCGAACGCGGCGAAGCACGCGGCGAGCACCGCGCGCTTCACGCCCCACACGCCGGCGTAGTCGACGTCCGCGCGCGCCGCGAGGTCGGCGAGACGCGGGCCCGCTTGCGCGAGCAGCGCGCGCGCGTCGGCCGAGGCCGCGAGGTCGGGCACCTGCGCGACGTCGACGTAGATCGGGTCGAGGAAGCGCCGGTGCGACGGGTGATACGGACTCGCGCGCTCGCGGTCGTTCGGGTAGAGCATGTGCAGCGGATTGATGCCGACCACGCTGCCGCCGGCGCGCGCGGTGGCTTCGGCGGCGCGCGCGAGCGTGGTGAAGTCGCCGATGCCCTGGTCGCCGTGCCGGCGCAACGCGTACAGGTGCGCGGCGAGGCCGAAGCGCCGCGCGCCGGCGGCGAGGTCGGCCGGCAGGTAGCAGCGCTCCGGCGCGTCCACCGTCGGCGACGGCGCTCGCGCGCGCGCGGCGGCCAGCTCGGCGATCCGCGCCTTCGCGTCGCTGGGCGTGTCCGCAGACAGTCCCATTGCCGCGAGCAGTGCGCGCTTGGTGTCGGCGCCGACGACGTGCCGCGTGCCGGTCACGCTCCACCATTCGCCGGCGATCCCCGCGGCGGCGGCCAGCCGGTCGAGGTCGTCGGCGCCGAGGCGGGCGCGTGCGTTGCGCGGCGCGGTCGCCACCTCTTCGACGACGACGACGAGCGAGCGCGGCGCAACCGGCGTGGCGTCGGGGTCGACGTCGGCGACGGCGGGCTCGCCGGTCGGTTGCGCGGTGTCGACGCACGCGCGCCACGCGTACCCGTCGCGCGCGACGGGCCAGCGCACGCTCGCCGCGGCGTCGGCCGCGTTGAACGCGATGCCGACTCGGTCGGCGGCGGCGGAGGTCGTCGCCGGCGCGTAGACGACGGCGACCAGCGTGCGCACGGCCGGATGCGTCCACGCGTCGCCGCCCATCGTGGTGCCGTCCGGATGCCGCCACTCGACGTCGGCGATGCCGCTGTCGTCGACGGGCGCGCCGGCGAGCCAGCGGTCGGCGCGCAGCGCCGGATGCGCACGGCGCAGCGCGACCATCCGCGCGACGAAGCCGGCGAGCGTGGCGTCGGCGTGCGCCCAGTCGACCCACGTCAGTTCGCCGTCTTGCGCATACGCGTTGTTGTTGCCGCGCTGCGTGCGGCCGAGCTCGTCGCCCATCGCGAGCATCGGCGTGCCGCGCGACAGCAGCAGCGTCGCGACGAGGTTGCGCACGTCGCGTGCGCGGCGCGCCACGATCGCCGGATCGGCCGCCGGGCCCTCGACGCCGTGGTTCCACGAGAAGTTGGCGTCGGTGCCGTCGCGGTTGTCCTCGGCGTTGGCTTCATTGTGCTTCGCGGCGTACGCGACCAGGTCCGCGAGCGTGAAGCCGTCGTGCGCGGCGACGAAGTTGACCGAGCGCGACGGCGCGCGCGAGCGCGCCGCGAACACGTCGGCGGATCCCGCGACCCGCGTGGCGAGGTCGCCGACCATGCCGCCGTCGCCGCGCCAGAACCGGCGCACCGTGTCGCGGTAGCGGTCGTTCCACTCGCCCCACGGCGCCGCGAACGCGCCCAACCGGTAGCCGCCGTAGCCGACGTCCCACGGCTCGGCGACGATCTTGAGGTCGCGCAGCGCCGGGTCCTGCGCGATCGCCTGCAGCAGCGGCGCCGCCGGGTCGAACCCGTCGTCGCGGCGGCCGAGCGTGGTCGCGAGGTCGAAGCGGAAGCCGTCGACGCCGGCGGCCTCCGCGTAGCAGCGCAGCACGTCCATCGCGAGGCGCAGCGCCGGCGGCCGGTCGAGCGCGACCGCGTGGCCGCAACCCGTGTCGTCGGCGTAGCGGGCGCGGTCGTTGGCGAGCAGCCGGTAGTACGTCGCGTTGTCGAGGCCGCGCAGCGACAGCGTGGGCCCGCGCGCGTCGCCTTCGCCGGTGTGGTTGAGCACGACGTCGAGCAGGACCTCGATGCCCGCGGCGTGCAGCGCCGCGACGCAATCGCGCAACTCGGCCATGCCGCCCGGCGCGAGCCGCGGGTCGGGCACGAACGGCGCGACCGGGTTGTAGCCCCAGTAGTTCGCGAGGCCGTGCTCGACCAGCCGGCGCTCGTCGATCCACGCGGCGATCGGCATCAGCTCCACGGTGGTCACGCCGAGCCGCGCGAGGTGCGCGACGGCGGCCGGATGCGCGAGCCCGGCGCAGGTGCCGCGCAGCACCTCGGGGATTCCGGGATGCGCGCGCGTGTAGCCGCGCACGTGCAGCTCGTAGACGACGGTGTCGCGCCACGGCACGCGCGGCCGCTGCGCGACGACCGCCGGCGGCGGCGGCACGACGACGCCCTTCGGCACGAACGGCGCGCTGTCCGCCGCGTCGGGCACGCCGTCGTCCGCCGTTGCGCCGAACATCGACGCGTGCAGCGCGAACGGCCGGTCGAGCGCCCGCGCGTACGGGTCGACCAGCAGCTTCGCCGCGTTGAAGCGGAGGCCGTCGCGCGGCGCGTACGGGCCGTGCGCGCGCAGGCCGTAGCGCGCGCCTTCGGCGAGCCCCTCGACGAAGCCGTGGAAGACGTCGCCGGTGCGCGCCGGCAGCGCGACGCGCGCGAGCTCCGCCGTGCCGTCGGCGGCGTACACGCACAACTCGATCGCGGTCGCGTGCGCCGAGTGCACGGCGACGTTCGCGCCGCCGGCAACCGGCGTCACGCCGAGCGGCTCGGGACTCCCGGCGGTGACCCGCATCGGTCAGGACGCGCGTTGCGCGGCCAGCGCGTGGAACAGCGCCGCGTACTGCTTCGCCGGCCGCGTCCAGCCGACGTCGGTCTTCATCGCGCGCGCCTGCATACGGCGCCACGGCGCGGCGTCGCGCTTGAGCGCGGCCGCGCGCGCGACGGCGAACTCGATGTTGCCGCGCGTCACCGGCGCGAACTGGACGCCGGTCCCGGCGCCCGCGGCGAGCGCCATCGCATTGGCGTCGATCACCGTGTCGGCGAGCCCGCCGACGCGCGCGACGATCGGGATCGCGCCGTAGCGCAGCGCGCACAGCTGCGTCAGGCCGCACGGCTCGAAGCGCGACGGCACGAGCAGCGCGTCCACGCCGCCCTGCACCAGGTGCGCGAGCGACTCCTCGTAGCCGATCACCGCGGCCACGCGCCCGGCGTAGCGGGCTTCCGCGGCGGCGAACGAGCGCTCGATCGCGCGCTCGCCGGTGCCGAGCAGCGCGACCTGCACGCCGTGCCCGACGAGCGCGGGCAGCGCTTCGGCCAGCAGGTCCATGCCCTTCTGGTGCGTGAGGCGGCTGACGACACCGACGACGAACGCCTCCGGCGCTACGGCGAGCCCGAAGCGCTCCTGCAGCGCCGCCTTGTTCGCGCCGCGCCGCGCGAGGCGCCGCGCGTCGAACCGCGCGGCGAGATGCGGGTCGGTGGCCGGGTTCCACACGGCTTCGTCGACGCCGTTCAGGATGCCGGTGAGTACGTCCGAACGCGCGCGCAGCAGCCCGTCCATGCCCATGCCGCCCTCGGGCGTGCGGATCTCCTCGGCGTACGTCGGCGACACCGTCGTGATGCGGTCGGCGAGTGCCAAGCCCGCCTTGAGGAAGCCGATCGTCCCGTAGTACTCGACGCCGTCGACGCTGTACGCGTGCGGCGGCAGGCCGAGCGCGCGCAGCAGCTCGCGCGGGAACTGGCCCTGGAACGACAGGTTGTGGACGGTCATCACCGTGCCCGGGCGCGGGCCGCCGCCGTAGTGCAGCAGCGCGGGCACGAGGCCCGCCTGCCAGTCGTGCGCGTGGACGACCTCGGGGACGAAGCCGGCGATCGCGCCGCGCGCGATCCCCGCCGCGCACTCGGCGAGCGCGGCGAACCGCTGCGCGTTGTCCGGCCACGGCTTGCCGTCGGCGCCGACGTACGGATTGCCGGGCCGCGCGTAGAGGTGCGGCGCGTCGAGCACGAACAGGTCGAGCCCCGCCGCGTGCACGGCGAGCAGCCGCGCCGGCTCGCCGGCGAGCCGCGGGTACGCGTGGGCCGTCTCGGCGCCGCGCAGCGCGTCGATCACCGCCGGGTAGCCCGGCACCAGCGTGCGCACGCCGACCCCTTCGCGCGCGAGCGCCGGCGGCAGCGCCGCCGCGACGTCGGCGAGCCCGCCGGTCTTCACCAGCGGGTAGACCTCCGACGCGACGGACAGGACGCGCACGCGCATCAGGCCGGCAGGCGGTCGATCATCGGCTGCGTGACGAGGCACACGCCGCGCTCGGTGCGGCGGAAGCGCGCCGCGTCGGCCTCCGGGTCCTCGCCGATGACGAGCCCGGCCGGGATCCTGACGCCGGCGTCGACGATCACGTTGGAGAGCCGCACGCCGCGCCCGATGTTGACGTAGGGCAGGATCACGGCGTTCTCCACGCTGCCGTACGAGTGCAGGTGGACGTTCGTGAACAGCAGCGAGCGCTTGAGCGTCGACCCGGACACGATGCAGCCGCCGGAGACCAGCGACGACAGGCCGATGCCGCGGCGGCCGTCGACGTCGTGCACGAACTTGGCGGGCGGCGTGATCTCCGCGTAGCTCCAGATCGGCCAGTTGTGGTCGTAGAGGTCGAGTGCCGGAACGACGTCGGTGAGGTCGATGTTGGCTTCCCAGTACGCGTCGACCGTGCCGACGTCGCGCCAGTACGCCTCCGATTCGTCCGCCGAGCGCACGCACGAGCGCGCGAAGCGGTGCGCGACCGCCTTGCCGTGCCGGACGAGGTACGGGATGACGTCGCGGCCGAAGTCGCGCGTCGAGTGCGGGTCGGCGGCGTCGCGCCGCAGCTGCTCGTTCAGGAACTCGCGGCGGAACACGTAGATGCCCATGCTCGCGAGCGCCCAGCCCGGACGGTCCGGCATCTCGGGCGGCTCGGCCGGCTTCTCGACGAACGACACGATCCGATCCGTCGCATCGACGTGCATGACGCCGAATCCCTTCGCCTCCGCGGCCGGCACCTCGAGGCACGCGACGGTCACGTCGGCGCCCTCGTTGACGTGCTGGACGAGCATGCGCTCGTAGTCCATCTTGTAGATGTGGTCGCCGGCGAGGATCACGAGGTACTCGGGTGCGTAGCCGTCGATGATGTCGATGTTCTGGTAGACGGCGTCCGCGGTGCCCGCGTACCACTGGTCCTCGGCGACGCGCTGGCTCGCCGGCAGGATGTCGAAGCTCTCGTTGCGCACCGGGTGCAGGAACGTCCAGCCGCGCTGCAGGTGGCGGATCAGGCTGTGCGCCTTGTACTGCGTGGCGACCGCGATGCGGCGGATGCCCGAGTTGAGCGCGTTGGACAGCGCGAAGTCGATGATGCGCGACTTGCCGCCGAAGTAGACGGCGGGCTTCGCGCGCCGCTCGGTCAGCTCGAGGAGCCGGCTGCCGCGGCCGCCGGCCAGCACGTAGGCCATCGTCGAGCGGGCGAGCGGCGTCGAGTAGGTCACCTTGTCCATGGCTTCATCTCCGGGCGCACGGGCGTCACGCGGCGCCTTCGTGAACGAACCAGACGACGGACAGCGGCGGCAGCGCGACCACCGCGTGGCACGGGAAGCCGTGCGACTCGCCGTGGCGGGCCTCGACGCCGCCGCCGTTGCCGCGGTCCGAGCCGCCGTACAGCGCCGAGTCCGTGTTGAGCACCTCGCGCCAGCGCCCGGGCAGCGGCAGCCCGATCCGGTAGCGGTCGCGCGGCACCGGCGTGAAGTTCGCGACCACGGCCACCGGCGGCGCGCCGTCGCCGCCGGTGCGCAGCCACGCGAACACCGAGCGGTCGTTGTCGTCGACGACGATCCAGCGGAACCCCTCCGCCTCGCAGTCGCGCTCGTGCAGCGCGCGCTGCCCGCGGTAGAGGCCGTTGCAGTCGCGCACCAGCGCCTGCACGCCGCGGTGCCAGTGCACGTCGACGAGCGGCCAGTCGAGCCCGCGCTCGAAGTCCCACTCGCGGCCCTGCGCGAACTCCTGGCCCATGAACAGCAGCTTCTTGCCCGGGTACGCCCACTGGAACGCGTAGTACGCGCGCAGCGTCGCGAACTGCTGCCACGCGTCGCCCGGCATCCGCGCGAGCAGCGAGCCCTTGCCGTGCACGACCTCGTCGTGCGACAGCGGCAGCACGAAGTTCTCGGCGTACGCGTACATGAGGCCGAACGTCATCCGGTCGTGGTGCCAGCGGCGGTGGACCGGGAGGTGGCGCAGGTAGTCGAGCGTGTCGTGCATCCACCCCATGTTCCACTTGAAGCCGAAGCCCAGCCCGCCCGTGTACGTCGGGCGCGAGACGGCGGGCCACGCGGTCGACTCCTCGGCGATCGTGATCGCGCCGGGATGGCGGCCGTACACGGCCTCGTTCAACTTGCGCAGGAACGCGATCGCCTCGAGGTTCTCGTTGCCGCCGTACCGGTTCGGCACCCACTCGCCCGCCTTGCGCGAGTAGTCGAGGTAGAGCATCGACGCCACGGCGTCGACGCGCAGGCCGTCGACGTGGTAGCGGTCGAGCCAGTAGAGCGCGTTGGCGACGAGGTAGTTGACGACCTCGCGGCGCCCGAAGTCGAAGATCGCCGTGCTCCAGTCCGGGTGGAAGCCCTGGCGCGGGTCGGCGTGCTCGTAGAGCGCGGTGCCGTCGAAGCGCGCGAGGCCGTGCGGGTCGACCGGGAAGTGCGCGGGCACCCAGTCGAGGATCACGCCGAGGCCCGCGCGGTGGCAGCGGTCGACGAAGCGGGCGAACGCCGCGGGCTCGCCGTGGCGAGCCGTCGGCGCGAACAGGCCGATCGGCTGGTAGCCCCACGACGCGTCGAGCGGATGCTCGTTGACCGGCAGGAGCTCGACGTGCGTGAAGCCCAGGTCGACGACGTAGGGCACCAGCGTGTCGGCGAGCTCGTCGTAGTCGAGCCAGCGGCCGTCCTCGCCGCGGCGCCACGACCCCAGGTGCACCTCGTAGATCGCCATCGGCGCGCGCCGCGGGTCGCGCCGCGCGCGTGCCGCCATCCACTCGCCGTCGGACCACGGGAACGCGTCGGTGGCGCAGACGATCGACGCGGTCGACGGCCGCAGCTCGGCGCGGAAGCCGACCGGGTCCGACTTGAGCGGCTGCAGCGCGCCGTCGGCGCCGACGATCTCGTACTTGTAGATCGCGCCCGCCGCGACGCCGGGCACGAAGATCTCCCATACGCCGGTGTCGACGCGCTTGCGCATCACGTGCCGGCGGCCGTCCCAGGCGTTGAAGCTGCCGACGACCGACACGCGCTGCGCGTTCGGCGCCCACACGGCGAAGTGGACGCCCGCCGTCCCTTCGTGCACGAGCGGATGCGCGCCCAGCCGGTCGTACAGGTTGACGTGCGTGCCTTCGCCGACCAGCCAGTCGTCGAGCGGCCCCAGCACCGGGCCGTACGCGTACGGGTCGTCGACGAGCCACGTGCCGGCGCGGTTCGCCGCGCGGATGCGGTAAGGGCCGCGGCGCGGGAGCGTGCCCTCGAAGAGCCCGGCGGCGTGCCGGCGCGCGAGCGGCGCGAGCGGCGCGCCCTCCGGCGTCACGGCCTCCGCGGTCTCCGCGTCCGGGACGAACGCGCGCACGACGACCGCGCCGCCTTCGTCGTGGACGCCCAGCACGGCGAAGGGATCGGCGTGCCGGCCCGCGACGATCGCGTCGACCGTGGCCGGGGCGAGGGACTTCGGCTTCACGCGCGCTCCCGTCGCCGCGCCGTCAGTGGTTGCCCGGCTCGGCGCCCCAGATCTCGCGCGCGTATTCGAGGATCGCCCTGTCGGCGGAGAACCAGCCCATCCGCGCGGTGTTGAGGATCGACTTCTTCATCCACGCGGCGCGGTCGTGGAATTGCGCGCCGGCGGCGCGCTGCGTCGCCCAGTACGACTCGAAGTCGGCCGCGACCATGAACCAGTCGTGGTGCCGCACGCTGTTGACGAGGCCCTTGTAGCGGCCGCGGTCGTCCGGCGAGAACACGCCGGTGTCGACGGCGTTCAGCACTTCGGCGAGCGTGGGCGACGCGTTGATCGTCGCCGTGGCGTCGATCCCGGCCGCGCGCCGCTCCGCGACCTCCTGCGCGGTGAGCCCGAAGATCAGCATGTTCTCGGCGCCGACCCGGTCGCGGATCTCGATGTTCGCGCCGTCGAGCGTGCCGATCGTCAGCGCGCCGTTGAGCGCGAGCTTCATGTTGCCGGTGCCGGAAGCCTCCATGCCGGCCGTCGAGATCTGCTCGGAAAGGTCCGCCGCCGGGATGATCGCCTCGGCGAGGCTCACGTTGTAGTTCGGCAGGAACACGACCTTGAGCCGCCCGCGGACGACCGGGTCGCGGTTGACGATGCGCGCCACGTCGTTGGCGAGCTTGATGACGAGCTTCGCCTGCTGGTAGCCGGCGGCGGCCTTGCCGGCGAAGATCTTCACGCGCGGCACCCACGGCTGCGTCGGTTGCGCGCGGACGGCGTTGTAGTACGCGATGGTCTCGAGGATGTTGAGCAGCTGCCGCTTGTACTCGTGGATGCGCTTGATCTGGACGTCGAACAGCGCTTCCGGGTCGATGCCGATGGACAGGCGCTCGGCGACGAGCCGCGCGAGCGCCACCTTGTTCGCGCGGCGCACCTCGTGGAAGCGCTCGCGGAACGCCGCGTCGTCGGCGAGCGGCACCAGCGCCTCCAGCGCCGCGGCGTCGTCGAGCGCCTGCGGGCCGATCGCCTCGACGATCAGCTCGGTGAGCCCCGGGTTGGCCTGGTACAGCCAGCGGCGAAACGAGATCCCGTTGGTCTTGTTGACGACGCGGTCGGGGTAGATCGTGCACAGGTCGCGGAACACCGTCTTGCGCATGAGCTCGGTGTGCAGCGCCGACACGCCGTTCACGCGGCGCGAGCCCAGGAAGGCCAAGTGCCCCATCCGGACGCGGCGCGTGTGGTCCTCCTCGATCAGCGACACCGACGCCAGGAAGCGGGCGTCGTCGCGGCCCTCCGAGCGCTGCGCGTCGAGGTGCAGGCTGTTGATCAGGTAGACGATCTGCACGTGCCGCGGCAGCAGGCGCTCCATCAGCGACACCGGCCACGTCTCCAGCGCCTCGGGCAGCAGCGTGTGGTTCGTGTAGTTGAACACCGTCGTCGTGATGTCCCACGCGAGCTCCCACGGCATGCCGTGCACGTCGATGAGCAGCCGCATGAGCTCCGGCACCGCGATGGCGGGGTGCGTGTCGTTGAGCTGGATCGACACGTGGTCGGCGAGCGAGGCGAGGTCGCCGTG
>JAYRNW010000254.1:0-4470 GCA_041911995.1 Casimicrobiaceae bacterium
GGCGAACGTCGCGCGCGTCTGCCGGCCGTGCAGCAGGATGATGGCGAGTTGCCGCAGCGGCCCCACGCTCGCCCACGCGTCGGCGAACAGCGCGCGCAGCACGGAATCCTGCGCCTTCGGCGCGCGGCCCCACAGCACGGACACCGCCACCAGCTGCACGTCGAGCGCCGGGTCGGCGAGGACCGCGCGCGTCAGCGCGGCCAGCGTTGCCGACGGCTCGGCAGTTCGCGTCGACAGCGGGTTGCGGTTGAGGATGACCGAGAAGACCGCGCGTCCCACGCCCGGGAATTGCGGCCCGACCGGATCGAGCGCCGCCGGCAGGCGCAGCCGCACGGCCTCCTCCTCCAGCACGAGCAGGCTCGACAGGTGCCGGTCCGCCAGCACGTAGCACAGCGGCGTGCCCGGCTCGCCGCCGAGGTCGGCGGCCGCTTCCGGCGCGACCCGCGTGCGGATGACGAGGTAGAGCAGCCGGCGCAGCGCGGCGAGCAGCACGCGGCCGGGGAAGTACCGGCGGCGCGCGCGGGCGGACGGCAATGGCGGCGATTCGGGCACGGTGAGGCGGACGCGGCCTGTCACCCGCGAGTATCCGCGGCGGCCGTGGGCCGGGTCAAATCGCGTACCGGCATGCACGAATCGCGGCGGCGCACTTGACCGGATCGGGCTCTGCCACGATCCTGTCGCACGCGCCGGCCGCCGCCGCGCAAGCGCGTTCACGACGACCGATGAGCTGGATCACCGCCCTGTCCCTGGTGCTGGGTTCCGCGTGCCTGACGCTCGCGGCGGTGCACGCGCACGTGTGGATCCGCCAGCGGCAGGCGTACGGCAATGCCGCCTTCGCCGTCCTCGCGGTCAGCGTGGCGGGCATGGCCTACACGGAAACGCGGATGCTGCTCGCGGCCACGCCGACCGAGTTCGGCCGCTACCTGTGGCTCTACCAGTTCCCGGTCTGGTCCGGGCTGGTGGCCGTCGTGTGCTTCGTCCTGTACTACCTGCGGGCCGGCCGCGCGTGGCTCGGCTGGACGGCGATCGGGCTGCGGACGATTGCGCTCGTCGTCAACGTGTTCTCGTCGCCCGCCCTCCAGTTCCACGAGATCACGGCGCTCGCGAAGGTCACGGTGCTGGGCGAATCCGTGTCCGTCGCGCAGGGCGTGCCGAATCCGCTGCTGGCGATCGCGCACCTGTCGCTGCTGTTCGTGCTGCTGTTCGTCGCCGGCGCGATCCGCGACCTGTGGCGCCGGGACGAGCGATGGCGGGCGGTGACGATCGGCGGCGGCATCGTGCTGTTCATCGGAACCGGGACCATCGCGGCCTTCCTCTCGTTCTGGGGCCTCGCCCGCGTGCCGGTGTTCACGACGGCGATGTTCGTCCCGATCGTCGCCGCGATGAGCTTCGAGCTGAGCCGCAACCTGATCCGCAGCGCGCGGCTGTCGGCCGAACTCGAGGCCAAGTCGTCGGAGCTGTCGGCATCGGAACAGAAGCTCGCGCTGGCGGCCGACGCGGCCAGCGCCGGACTGTGGAGCATCGACGGCGCGACGGGCCGGCTGTGGGCGACGCCGCGCGCGCTCGCGATGTTCGGCCTCCCGCCCGGCGGCGACTACGGCGTCGACGACGTTCTGCAACGCGTGCACGCGGACGACCGCGCGCGCGTGCGCGAGTTCGTCTCCGGTGCGCGGCGCGCGCCGGATGACCGCGCATCGATCGAGTACCGGGTGGCCGATTCCGCCGGGGAGCTGCGCTGGTATGCGTCGCTCGGCCGCGCCTCCGGGCCCGGCGCGCAGGCGCCGGGAACGCTGATGGGCGCGACGATCGACGTCACCCAGCGCAAGAGAGGCGAGGACGAGGCCGCACGCCAGCGCGCGGAGCTCGAGCACCTGTCGCGGGTGGCCACGCTGTCCGAGCTGTCCGGCGCGCTCGCCCACGAGCTGAACCAGCCGCTGGCGATCATCATGAGCAACGCCGAGGCCGCGCAGAGCCTGCTCGCCCGGCCGGCGCCGGACCTTCCCGAGATCCGCGCGATCCTCGCCGACATCGTGGCGGCCGACGACCGCGCCGGCGAAGTCATCCGGCGGCTGCGCAGCCTGCTCAAACGCGGCGAGCCGAACCGGCAGCCGGTCGCGGCGAACCCGCTCGTCCGCGACGTCGTGCAGTTCATGCGCGGCGACCTCGTCCGGCGCGGCGTCGCCGTCGAGCTGGCGCTCGCCGACGGCCTGCCGGACCTGTGCGCGGACCGGGTGCCGCTCGAGCAGGTGCTGATCAACATCATCGGCAACGCCTGCGACGCCATGGCCGCCAACGCACCGGGCGACCGCACGATCGAGATCGCGACCGACGCCGGCGCGGACACCGTGAGCGTGCACGTCCGCGACGCCGGCACCGGCCTGCCGAATCCCCCGGAACAGGTGTTCGCGCCGTTCTACACGACCAAGGCCGACGGGCTCGGCATGGGACTCGCGATCTGCCGCTCGATCGTGGAGGCACACGGCGGCCGCCTGTGGGCCGAGGCGAACGCGGACCGCGGCGCCACGTTCCACCTGAGCCTGCCGCTGCCGGCGAGGGCCGCATGACGGCCGGCGACGTCGTGTTCGTCGTCGACGACGAGCCCGAGCTCACGCGCGCGCTCGCCCGGCTGCTGCAGGCCGAGGGCTTCGCCGTGCGCGCGTTCCATTCCGCCGGCGAGTTCCTCGCCCACGCCGACGCCGCCGACGTCGGCTGCGTCGTGCTGGACGTCGCGATGCCGGACCTCGACGGGCTTGCGCTGCAGGAACGTCTCGTGCACCTGCCCGGGCTCGCCGTCGTGTTCCTGACCGGGCACGGCGACATCCCGATGAGCGTGCGGGCCGTCAAGGCCGGGGCGGTCGACTTCCTGACCAAGCCGGTCAAGCGCGACGACCTGCTGCGGGCCGTGCGCGCAGGCCTCGGCATCGCACGCGCGCGCGCCACCGCGATGCACGCCCACGACGAGGCGCGCGCGCGCCTCACCCGGCTCACGCCGCGCGAGCGCGAAGTGTTCGTGCACGTGATCGCGGGCCGCCTGAACAAGGTGATCGCCGACCGCCTCGGCACGGCCGAGCACACGGTCAAGGTGCACCGCGGACGGGTGATGGCGAAGCTCGGCGCGGATTCGGTCGCCGACCTCGTCCGCCTCGCGCAGCAGCTCGGCATTCCGCCGGCGCCCTGACGGCGCGCCGGTTACACCAAGGTGCAATTGCCGCGGCGCGGCGCATCCGCGACGATGCGCACGATGGGCTCGCCGGTGCTCGCCATCGCCATCCTCGACGACGAGGAGGCGTTCCGTCGTGCGCTGTCGCGCCTGCTGCGGGCGCACGACCATCACGTCTTCGTCTACGACGCCGGCGCGGCGCTGCTCGGCGACCTGCGGCGGCGCAGCTTCGACTGCCTGCTCCTCGACCTGCACATGCCCGGCACGTCCGGCTTCGACGTGCTGGCCGCGATCGGGCACGACCCGGCGGCGCCGCCGGTCATCACGATCACCGGGCACGACGACCCCGACTTCGAGCGCCGCGCGCTCGCGCTGGGGGCGTTCGCGTGCCGGCGCAAGCCCGTGGGCGCCGCCGATCTGCTCGCGACGATCGGCCGCGCCTGCGCCAGTCGCGGCCCGGCCGGCGCCGCGCCGTGACGGCGCGGCATTGAACCATCGTGTAATAGCCGGCGTCCGCCGCGTTCCCTAGTCTCCCGCACAGCGCGATGCCGGCGGTCCTACCCGGGAACGCCTGCAGTGATACCCGCCTCGCGAGCGCCAGACAGGAGAAGCCCATGCGTTTCGTCATCCGCCTCGTTGCTGCATGCGTCGCGCTCTTCGCCGCGCTGCCCGCCGCCGCGCAGCCGGCCGGCAAGCCGAACATCCTCGTGATCTGGGGCGACGACATCGGCCAGTTCAACGTCCGCGCCTACAACATGGGGATGATGGGCTACCGGACGCCCAACATCGACCGCATCGCGCGCGAGGGCGCGCTGTTCACCGACTGGTACGGCCAGCAGAGCTGCACGGCCGGCCGCGCGGCGTTCGTCACCGGGCAGTCGCCGATCCGCACCGGCCTCACCAAGGTCGGCCTGCCGGGCACGCCCGAGGGCATGAAGAAGGAAGACCCGACGATCGCCACGCTGCTGCGCGCGCAGGGCTACGCGACCGGCCAGTTCGGCAAGAACCACCTGGGCGACCGCGACGACATGCTGCCGACCGCGCACGGCTTCGACGAGTTCTTCGGCAACCTCTACCACCTGAACGCCGAGGAGGAGCCGGAGAACCCCGACTACCCGAAGTCCGCCGAGTTCAGGAAGAGGTTCGGTCCGCGGGGCGTGATCCACAGCTTCGCCGACGGCCGGATCACCGACACCGGTCCGCTCACGCGCAAGCGCATGGAGACGATCGACGACGAGGTGACCGAGAAGGCGCTCGACTTCATGACGCGTGCCAGGCAATCGGGCAAGCCGTTCTTCCTCTGGTGGAAC
>JAYRNW010000255.1:0-13381 GCA_041911995.1 Casimicrobiaceae bacterium
CAGCGCGAGTCGGCGATCGGCCCCGACCTCTCGCACCGGCGCAACCTGATCGACGCGATGGTCCGGTCGGACGAGATGCAGCGCGCGATCGCCGCCGAGGCGCAGCGGCTGCGCCTGCCCTCCGCGCTCGACCCCGTCGGCGCGCGCTTCCCCCGCGTCGCGCGCGCGGTGTTCACGGTGATCCTCAACCGCAACCCGCTGTCCGCGCGCACGGCCGAGCCGTCGGCCACGCTCGCCGAGCTGACGCGTGCGCTCCTCGCGGATCCGGCGCTCGACGTGCAGCTGGTCGCGGTGTCCGTGCTGTGGGGCCGCGCGCCGAAGGCGCAGGAGTCCGTGCTGCGCGCGCTGTTCGCCGACGCGTGGGCGAGCGTCGGGCCGCTGCGGCAGCTCGCGATCATCCTCGTGCACGGCCGGCAGACGCGCGTGACCTTCGCGGCGCCGGTGTCGCTGCGGCGCCTGATCGACGAGGAGACGGATCCCGCGACCGCCAACCGCAAGGCGAACCGGTTCCTGCGCTTCCACTTCCGCCGCCAGCGCGAGTCCGCGATCGGCCCCGACCTCTCGCACCGGCGCAACCTGATCGAGGCGATGATCCGGTCGGAGGCGCTGCGCGAGGCGATCGGCGACGAGGCACTGCGGCTGGGGGTCGACAGCGCGGCCGCCGAGCAGCGCGCCCGCCGCTTCGCGTGGGAGATCGCGTCGGACTTCAGCTACCCGGTCGTGCGCTCGCTGGAGCTCGTGCTCGCGCGGCTGTGGGACCGGCTCTACGACGAGGTCGCCGTCCACCGCGCCGACGCGATCGCGAAGCTCGCGCCGGGCAAGGGGCTCGTCTACCTGCCGAACCACCGCAGCCACGTCGACTACCTGCTGCTGTCCTACTTCATCAACGCCGCGGGGCTCGCGCCGCCGCACATCGCCGCAGGCGCGAACCTCGACTTCCCGGTCGTCGGGCCGGTGCTGCGGCGCGGCGGCGCGTTCTTCCTGCGCCGCAGCTTCAAGGGCGAGCCGCTGTACGCGGCCGTGTTCCGCGAGTACCTGCACACGATGCTCGTGCGCGGCTTCCCGATCGCGTACTTCGTCGAGGGCGGCCGCAGCCGCAGCGGGCGCACGCTGTCGCCGAAGGGCGGCCTGCTCGGGATGACGCTCGAGAGCTTCATGCGCGAGCACCCGCGTCCCGTGCTGCTGGTGCCGATCTGGTTCGGCTACGAGAAGCTGCTGGAGGGTCGCGCGCTGATGGCGGAGCTCGAAGGCAGGCCGAAGCGCGGCGAGTCGCTGGGCGACCTCGTGCGCGTGACGCGCCACCTGAGGCGCGACTACGGCCGCGTCGACGTGAACTTCGGTACGCCGCTGTCGCTCGACCACTTCCTGGACGCGCAGGCGCCCGGGTGGCACGCGCTCGAAGGCGAGGCGCGGCGCGAGGCGGCGAAGCGGCTCACGGCGCCGCTGTCGCGCGAGATGGCCGAGCGCATCAACGCCGCCGTCGTCCTCAACGCCGCCAACCTGTACGCGATGGCGATCGCGGGCAGCCCGCGCTACGCGCTCGACGAGCGCGCGCTCGCGCAGCAGATCGACTGGCTGCGCACGCTCGCGCAGCGGCTGCCTTACTCCGACGAGGCGACGCTCGTCGCCGGCGAGCCGGCGGCCGTGATCGCCGAGGCGCTGAAGCTCGGGTTCGGCACACGCGTCGTGCATCCGCTGGGCGACGTCATCAAGGTGCCGGACGCCGAGGTGTCGGCGCTCAACTACCTGCGCAACAACGTGCTGCACGCGTACGCGCTGCCGGCGCTGGTCGCGAGCCTGCTCGTCGGCACGCGCGAGACCACCGCGGAGGGCGTGGCGGAGTTCGCCACCGCCGCGCAGCCGTTCGCGCGCGCCGAGTTGATGCTGCAGCGGACGCCCGAGGAGGCGGCGGAGCAGGCGCAGCGCATCCTCGCGCTGTTCGTCGAGCTGGGGCTCGCCCGGGCGCTGTCCGACGGCGCCGTGCGGGCGGCCGACCGCTACAGCGCCGAGCACGCCGGCCTCGACCTGCTCGCGCGCTCGATCCGGCACCTGCTGCGCCGCAATTACCTGACGATCGCGCTGCTGACGCAGGTCGGCTCGGGGCAGATGACGCGCGAGCGTTTGGACGAGCTGATGCGGATGCTCACGCAGCGGCTGTCGCTGCTGTTCGAATTCGCGCCGCCCGACTTCTACGAGCGCGCGACGTTCGCCTCCTACGTCGACAGCCTGATCGACAACGGCATCGTCGACGAGGACGCCGAAGGCCGCCTGCACCTCGACGAGCGCGCACGCGCGTGGAAGAAGAGCGTCGAGCGACTGTTGCCGGCCGACGCCGTCACGGCCATCCGGCGCGTGGCGGTCGAGCACGCGCCGGCCGAACCGCCCGCCGTGCGTGCGGCGGACTGACGGGCTGTCGAAATCGGCGGCGAACCTCCATCCTCCCGTGTCATCCCGAGCGCAGCGAGGGATCCGCTTGTGCGGCAAATCAGCAACGTGCGCCGATGCAGATTCCTCGTCGCTGCGCTCCTCGGGATGACAGTGGGAGATGTTCGACAGCCTGCTGACGACCCGGCAGTCCTTTCCGAGTCCGGCGGCCGGCGGGTCGCGGAATTCCCGCGCCGCATTCGACCCGCGAAATCCCGCGTTCGTCGGCCATTGCGGCGCGTTCGTGGCATCGCGCTGGCGCCGCCGCCCCGAGCCGCCTAGCTTCTCCCGGCATCGCAACCGTCCGTGCGGGAGGGCGCCATGCAACACCGTCGATTGCCGGCTGCGGTTCTGGGATGGCTGGTGCTGTGTCTCGGGCACGCTTTCGGGCAGACACCGGCCGGCCCTTCGGTGGTGCTCATGCCGCCGCTGCCGGCGCCGGGTCAGATCGTGCGGCTGGTCGTCGTGGATCCGGCGCCGGCGAACCGCGACGTGACGCTGTACCTCTGGCGCGACGGTCGGTCATCGTCACCGGCCTTCAGCGTGCGTTCGCCGGGCGTCGTGTCCGTGGCGTTTCGCTACCCGACGTTCCACTTTTTCGCCCCCGAAGCCGGCGTGTACTACGGCGAGTACTACGACGAGCCGATCCCGAGCTACGCGTCGAACCCCAAGGCCGAGTTCAGGATCACGGTCTCGGCAACCGGCCTCGTGTCGGTCGTCGAGTATCACAACGAGGCGCTGGGCAGGTACTTCCTCACCGCCGACGCCGACGAAATCGCGAAGCTCGACGCCGGCGCGATCTCCGGCTGGAAGCGCACCGGCGAATCGTTCCGCGCGCTGCCGCCCGGGACCGTGGCGCCGTTCGCGCGGCCGGTGTGCCGCTACTACGGCCTGCCGGAGGCCGGGATCGACGGCCACTTCTATTCCGCGTCGGCGGACGAATGCGCGGCGGTCGCGGCGAAGTGGCCCGGGCGTTGGCGGCTGGAGACGAGCGAGGCCTTCCTCGCCGTCGCGCCGCCGTATCCGTTCACGTGCGAGCCCGACCCCTGGCAGCGCGTATACCGGCTCTACGACGACCGCAACGGTCCGCGCCACCGCTACACGGTGTCGTACGAGATCCGCAGCCGGATGCTCGCCGAAGGATGGATCGAGGAGGGCGCGCCGCTCGACGGTGCCTACGAGCCGTCGTACGCGATGTGCGTGCCGACGGGACGGTGATCCAGGCGGGTGAACCCATGAAGCCATACTCGAAATCGAACGGTTGGGCGGGGCTCGCGCTCTGGATCGCACTTGGCGGCGCGCCGGCCGCGGTGGCGCAGATTGCGCATCCGTTTCCTGCCGAGTTTCCGGACTTCAGCGTCGCGGGTCGTCCGGGGCCGTTTCCGCAGCCGGACGGCACGACGATACTCGTGGGTGCCACGGCGCGCGGCTTCGGCGTCGTGCGCGTAAGCCCGGACGGCACGCCGGATCGCGGCTTCGGGCGCAACGGGCTCACGGAGCTTGTCGTCTGGGGCACCGGCGAGTACCCAAGCATCATGCTGCGCCAGCTGGACGGACGGTTCGTGATCGCCGGCAACGTCAAGGACTACACGATCCATCCACTGCGCTGCGACCAGCCGTACCAGGACTGCAACATCCACATCGTGCTGTTCCGGCTCGAGGTAGACGGAAGGCAGGACTTCTCGTTCAACCGCTACGGGCGCCTCGTGCTGCGCGTCGGCGATCTTCCGCCGCCGTCGTCCGAGGGCTGGCGGTGGGATGAAGGCAGCGAAGCGTTCGTCGAGTCGCTCGTGCTGCGCCCGGACGGCGCGCTCGACGTGCTCTCGCTGGCGGGAACGTACGTCGCGCGCGTGCGACCCGACGGATCGATGGACCCGGAGTTCAAGGCCAGCGTTCCTTGGCAACAGGCGGTCGAACGCGACTTCGTCGCCGCCGTGCCCTTCTACAACGCCGCGCTCGACCAGTACTTCGTCACGTCCGACCTGGGCGAAATCGCGGGACTTCCACGCGATCCGGTCACCGGTTGGTCGGCAAGAGATGGCTGGTTCCACGTCTACCCGGCAGGCTGGACGGCGACGCCGACGGTGCCCGTGTGCCGCTTCTACGGCCGGCCGGACGCGGGCCTCGACTCGCACGTCCTCACCGCGAATGCGGGCGAGTGCGCGGCGCTCGCTGCGGACGGCGGCGCCCGCTGGAGCGCCGAGTCGCCCGAGACGTTCCGGGTCATCCTGCCGGATC
Organism: Casimicrobiaceae bacterium; assembly: GCA_041911995.1. Taxonomy (GTDB): domain Bacteria; phylum Pseudomonadota; class Gammaproteobacteria; order Burkholderiales; family Casimicrobiaceae; genus VBCG01. Next base: position 4,663 of record JAYRNW010000255.1, read on the forward strand.
CCCTGACGGGCGCGTGTCCGCCGGGACACCCGCCGGTCTACCGGTTGTGGAACGGGCGTGCCGACGGCGGGCACGTGCTCAGCACGTGGCCGTCGCGCAGCGACCCGCGGATCGCGAAGGGCTACGTGGCCGAGGGTTGGGGTCCGGAATCGGTTGCGATGTGTGCGGCGCCATGAGCTGTCGCCCACTGGCCGGCGCGCACGCCGGCGCCGGGTCCGCCTCGACGCAAACCTCGCGCGCCATTACCATTTCCGTACGGCGCGGTGCCCCGTATCTCCCGCATCCTCGCGCCGGAGAGGAGGGCAATTGGCGTCGTCGTTCGCGCAGTTCGCCCCTGACGACCCGGCCGCGGGGCGGCCCGGCGTCACGATGGGCGCCCTGCCCGGGGGCTGGCGGCTCGCGCTGCCGAGCGCCGCGCTGTGGGCGCTCGCCGTGGCGACCCTGATGTCCACGCAATACCTGGCGCAGCCGTTCGTCTGGGCGAACTGGCCGGTCGACGACGTCCTCCTGGGCTGGCTCGAAGTCGCGCGCGGTCGCGTGCTGGTCGCGCTGTCGATCGCGCTCGCGCTGGCGCTCGTCACCCGCGTTCCCGCGCAGCGGCTGGCGGCGCGCGCCGCGCTGATCGTCGCCGGCATCGTGGTCGGCGCGGTCGTCGGCGAGTTCGGCCTTTACATGCTGGGCGCCGCCGGCGAGCGCACGGACGCCTCGTCGATTGCCGGGCGCACCGCGCAGTGGGTCGGGCTCGGCGTCAGCGTGGCCGCGATCTACGGCCTGTGGGTGCGGCAGCGCGCGGCGCACGCGGCGGCGCGCGCGAGCGAGCTGCAGCGCTCGACGGCGCAGGCGCTGCTCGTGCAGACGCAGCTCCAGTCGCTGCGCCACCAGATCGACCCGCACTTCCTGTTCAACACGCTGGCCACGATCCGCCGCCTGAGCGAGACCGACGCGCCGGGCGGCGAACGGCTGCTGCACCACCTGCTCGACTACCTGCGCTCGACGACGTCGAGCGCGCGCCAGCGCACGACGCTCGGCGAGGAGGCCGACCTCGCGGCGAGCTACCTCGCCATCGCCGCCACGCGGATGGCCGGGCGCCTCGACGTCGCGGTCGACGTTCCCGACGCGCTGCGCAGGCACCCGTGCCCGCCGCTGGCGCTGGCGACGCTCGTCGAGAACGCGGTCAAGCACGGCATCACGCCCGCGCCCGACGGCGGCGGGATTTCCGTCGCGGCCCGGCGGGACGGCGATGCCCTCGAGATCGTGGTCGCCGACACCGGCGTCGGCATCGGCGGCGCCATGCCCGCGAGCGCCGGCGGGGCCGGCATCGGCCTCGCCAACGTGCGGGCGCGCCTGCGCGCGCTGCACGGCGGCGCGGCGTCCCTCGCCGTCGTCGGCAACGCGCCGCGCGGCGTGCGCGCGGTGATCCGCATGCCGTACTCGCTGCCGGAGGCCGGATGAGCACCGGCGCGCTGACCGTTGCCGACGCGCCGCGGCTCGCAGGCCCGGACGGGTGGCGGAGCGTCGTCGTGCACGGCGTTCTCTGGGGTGTCGTCGTCAGCCTGCTCGAGTCGTTCGCGATTCCGCTGCGCATCGGGGATGCGGAAGTCTTCGGTCACCTGATGCTGCGGATCGCGCCCGGGTGGTGCGTCGTCGGCATCGCGATATGCGCGTGGGTGCGGTACGCCGGCCCGCGGCTCGAGCGGCCGGCATTCCTGGCAGCGTCGGTGGCGGTCGCCGCCGTGGTGCTCTCCGCGCTGTGGTCGGCCCTGTATGCGTTCCTGCCGGTGCCCGCGTCGGCCGCCGGCATGGCGGCGTTGTTTCCCAACGGCGCCGATCGGTTCGCGTCCTTCGCGTACCAGGCGTGGGTGGTCGCGTTCTACGGCGGCCTCTACATGTTCGCGTGGGCGCTGAACCGGCGCGCCGAGCGCACGCGGCACCTGCTCGCGCAGGCCGGCATCGCGCGCGTGCGGACGGAGACGCTGCTCGGCGAGGCGCGGCTGCACGCGTTGCGCGGGCACGTCGACCCGCAGTTCCTGCTGCGTGTGATGACGGAAGTCGAGCGTCGCTACGCGAGCGACCCCGTGGGCGCGGACCAGCTGATCGGGCGGCTCGTGGCGTTCCTGCGGATCGCGATGCCCGGCGTGCGCTCGGGGCGGGCGACGCTGGCGAGCGAGCTCGCGCTGCTGCGCGCCTACGGCGCGCTGTGCGCCGACCTCGAGCCGCGGCGGATGCCGTGGAGCGTCGCGGCGCCGGAGGCGACGCCCGACGTCGCGTTTCCTTCGCTGCTGCTGGTGACGCTGCTGGACCACCTCGCTGCCGCATGCCCGCCGGGTTCCGCCGGCCGCGTCGACGTGGCATGCTCCGGCGACGAGGTCGCCGTCCGGTTCGACGACGGAGGCGCGGCGCGCGACGGCTGGCTTCCGTCCGAGCTTGCGTACCGGATGCGGGTCGGCCTGTCGACGCTGTACGGGTCGGCGTGGTCGCTCGTTCCGCGCGAATCCGGCGGCGCGAACCAACCCGCGCTCGCGTTGCGCGTCCGTCCGGAGCCGTCCGGCAAGGCGGCCGTCGCCGCCCGGCCACGCGCGCAGGACGCCCACGCCTGGGAGGCCAACCATGGACCATGACCACGATCCCGACGAACTGCGGCGCGCGGTGCTGGCGCTGCTGCCCGCACTGTTGCTGGCCGAGCCCGCCGCGGCGCAGGACGCCGCGACCGTGCAGCCACGCGCCTACAAGGTCGTGCTGGAGAACGACAAGGTGCGCGTGCTCGAGTTCAACAGCAAGCCGGGGATGGGCATCTGCGGCAACGGGATGCACTCGCATCCGGCGCACCTGACGGTCGCGCTCACGCCGGCCAAGGTGCGGGTGCGGCTGCCGGACGGCAAGGAGATCGTCGCGGAGAACAAGGCCGGCGACGTGTTCTGGGCCGAGGCGGAGACGCACGAGACCGAGAACGTCACCGGCCGCAACGTGCGCGCGCTGATCGTCGAGCTGAAGCCCGGCGCCGGCAAGGGCTGACCGCGAGGATCGCACGATGCGCAGGCCGACCGCGCTCATCGCCGAGGACGAGGCCGTGCTGCGCGATGCGCTGCGCGCGCACCTCGCGCGGCTGTGGCCGGAGCTGGCGGTCGTCGCCGAGGCGGCGAACGGGATGGAGGCCCTGTCCAGGCTCGACGACGCCAGGCCCGACGTCGCGTTCCTCGACGTCGAGATGCCGGGTCTCACCGGGCTCGAGGTCGCGCGCCACGCGCAGGGCCGCTGCCACGTCGTGTTCGTCACCGCCTACGACGACCACGCGGTGGCCGCGTTCGAGCAGGGCGCGGTCGATTACGTGCTGAAGCCGTTCGAGACCGACCGCCTGGCGCTCACCGTCCGCCGGCTGGAGCAGCGCATGGGCACCCCGCCCGCGAACCTCGACGGGCTGCTGCGCGAGCTCGCGGCCGGCGCGGCGCCGAAGAGCTACCTCAAGTGGATCAACGCGTCGCACGGCGCCGACGTGCGTCTGCTCACCGTCGACGACGTCTGCTACTTCCAGGCGGACACCGGCTACACGCGCGTCGTCACCGCCGAAGGCGAGTGGCTGATCCGACGCAGCCTGAAGGAGCTGCAGGGCGAGCTCGACCCGGCCGTGTTCTGGCCGGTCCATCGCGCGACGATCGTCAACGCGAACGCCATCGAGGGCGTGACCCGCGACTTCCGCGGCCGGATTCGGGTGAAGCTCAAGGCGCGCGCGGAGAAGCTCCCGGTGAGCGACGCGCACGCGCACCTCTTCCGGCAGATGTAGCCGGCGCGCGCCCGGCGCGGGCTTGCGCCGCCGGCGAGCGCGCCCTTTGCATTTGGGCAAATCCCGCGCGCGCCGAAGTGCTAATCTCGATCGGAGGCGCGCCGCAAGGCGGCCGGCCGGCTGTCGATTGACCCGATCTATCGCCTGGATTGGAACAATCAATTGGACGCTGCCACGGCGCCCCGGCAGACTTCGGTCATCGCCGGTGACGTGGCCGGCGATCCGCATCGGTTGTGAAGACCCACTCGAGAGGAGCGCACGATGAAGAACCTGAAAGGCACCAAGACCCACCAGAACCTCAAGGACGCGTTCGCCGGCGAATCGCAGGCGAACCGCCGCTACCTGTACTTCGCGAACAAGGCGGACGTCGAAGGCCAGAACGACGTCTCCGCGCTGTTCCGCTCGACCGCCGAAGGCGAGACGGGCCACGCGCACGGCCACCTCGACTACCTGGCGCAGGTCGGCGACCCGGCGACGGACCTGCCGATCGGCTCGTCGCGCGAGAACCTGAAGTCGGCGGTCGCCGGCGAGACGCACGAGTACACGGACATGTACCCGGGCATGGCCAAGGCGGCGCGCGGCGAGGGCTTCGACGAGATCGCCGACTGGTTCGAGACGCTGGCCAAGGCCGAGCGCTCGCACGCGAACCGGTTCCAGAAGGCCCTGGACGCGCTGGCGGACTGACGTTGCATTCGGCGCGATCGAGCGTCGCCGCAGGGGGCGACGCCCGTCCCGCGCGGCCACGGTCGAGCGTTGCGGAAGGCGCGATGCCCGCCGTGGCCGGTCGAGGCAGTGGCGGCCGCTGCACGGCCGCGAACCCCGTACCTTGCGACTTTCCCAAGAGCACACCGTGACCACCCGAGAAGGCAGCCTCGAGGCGCCCACCCGGCACGCCCTCGACTGGCGCAACCCCGAGTTCTACGACCACGCCGCCCTCGATAAGGAACTCGAGCGCGTCTTCGACATCTGCCACGGCTGCCGTCGCTGCATCAGCCTGTGCGCGGCGTTCCCGACGCTCTTCGACCTGGTCGACGAGAGCAAGACCGGCGAGGTCGACGGCGTGGCCAAGGCCGACTACGTCAAGGTCGTCGACCAGTGCTACCTGTGCGACGTCTGCTACATGACGAAGTGCCCGTACGTGCCGCCGCATCCGTGGAACCTCGACTTCCCGCACCTGATGCTGCGCGCCAAGGCGGTGAAGTTCCGCGAGGAGGGCGCGCGCTTCCGCGACCGGATGCTGACCAGCACCGTGCGGATGGGCAGGCTCGCGACGATCCCGGTCGTCGTGCAGATGGTGAACAAGGCGAACACGATGCCGCTCGCGCGCAAGGCGATGCAGGCGACGCTCGGCATCGCCGCGGAGGCCGCGCTGCCGCCGTACGCCGCGAAGCCGCTGCGGCCGAACGCGCCGCCGTCGGTCGCGTGGCCGGTGCGCGACGGCGAGCGCACGCCGGGCAAGGTCGTCGTGTACGCGACGTGCTACGTCAACTACAACGAGCCGGGCATCGGGCACGACCTGCTCGCGCTGCTCGCGCACAACGAGGTGCCGTACCGGTTCGCCGAGAAGGAGGCGTGCTGCGGCATGCCGAAGCTCGAGCTGGGCGACCTCGAGACGGTCGAGCAGTTCAAGGACGTCAACATCCCGCAGCTCGCGGCGCTCGCGCGCGACGGCTGGGCGATCGTGACGCCGGTGCCTTCGTGCACGCTCATGTACAAGCAGGAGCTGCCGCTGCTGTTCCCCGGGGATCCGGACGTCGAGGCGGTCGCCGACGCGACGTTCGACCCGTTCGAGTACTTCGTGCTGCGCGACAAGGACGGGCTGCTCAAGCGCGACTTCAGCCAGCCGCTCGGCAAGGTGAGCTACCACATCCCCTGCCACGGCCGCGTGCAGAACGTCGGGCAGAAGACGCGCGAGGCGCTGCAGTGGGTGCCGGGCACCGAGGTCAACACCGTCGAGCGCTGCGCCGGCCACGACGGCACGTACGGGATCAAGGCCGAGTTCTACGCGGCCTCGATGAAGATCGGCAAGCCGGTGTTCGCCCGCATGAGCGAGAGCGACCCCGACTACGTGAGCTCCGACTGCCCGATCGCCGGCCGCCGGATCATGCAGGGCATCACGGAGAAGGGCGGCGCGCCGCGCGCGAAGCGCGCGCATCCGCTGACACTGCTGCGGATCGCGTACGGACTCTCGCCTTAGGGGCAGAGTCGAATTTCGAGCGCCTTTCCCGAAAATCGACTCTGACCCCGCGCGGCGGAGAACGCAGGTCGGCAATCGACCTTGCGAAAGTCGTCTCTGACCCCACTTTCCGACCCCGACTTTCGGGGAACGGGGGGCCACCCGAATTTCACGCGACCACGAAATTGGTCAACCGATTGGAGAGCTTCCGATGGATCACCCGAATGCCCGCCCCAGGATCACCCGCGACAGCCTGATGACGCTCGAGGCCTACGCGAAGGCGCGGCCCGCGTTCCGCGCGCGCGTCATCGAGCACAAGCACGCGCGCACCGTGCACCTGGGCGAGCACGTGACGCTGATCTTCGAGGACGAGCTCACGATGCGCTACCAGATCCAGGAGATGCTGCGGATCGAGAAGACGTTCGAGGAGGCCGGCATCCAGGACGAGCTCGACGTGTACAACCCGCTGGTGCCCGACGGCGGCAACTTCAAGGCGACGATGCTGCTCGAGTACGAGGACGTCGAGGCGCGCAAGCGCGCGCTCGCGCGGCTGAAGGGCATCGAGGACCGCGTCTGGGTGCAGGCGGAGGGGCGCCCGCGCGTGTTCGCGATCGCCGACGAGGACCTGCCGCGCGAGAACGAGCAGAAGACCGCGGCCGTGCACTTCCTGCGCTTCGAGCTGACGCCGGACACGGCGGCGGCGCTCAAGCACGGCGCGGCGCTGGGCATGGGGGTCGACCACCCCGAATACCGGGCGGAGATTCCGGCGGTCGGCGACGCGACGCGCGCCGCGCTCGTCGCGGACCTGACGTAGCTCCGCTTCGGAAGCCGGGGCAGGCTCGGCTTCCGGAACTGCGGATCCCTCGCTGCGCTCGGGATGACGCCCGCGCGGTCGGCGGGTGCCCCGCCGACCCGCGCAGCGTCACTCGATCCGGATCTTCCCGCGCTCGACCACGTCCTTCCAGCGCGCCTGCTCCTTCGCGATGAACGCCGCGAAGTCCTCGGGCGTGCCGATGCCGGTGGCCGCGTTGTCGTCGGCGAAGCGCTGCGTCACGGCCGACGACGCGAGCGCCTTGTTGATCTCGGCGTTCAGCTTGACGACGACCTCGCGCGGCGTGCCCTTCGGCGCGATGATCCCGTACCACTGCGACGTCTCGAAGTCCTTGTAGCCCATCTCGGCGACCGTCGGGACGTCGGGCAGCGCGGGAATCCGCTGCGGCGTGCCGACCGCGATGGCGCGCAGCTTGCCGCTCCTGATGTGCGGCATCAGCGCCGGCAGGCCGGCCGACGTCGCGTCGAGCCGCCCGCCGAGCAGGTCCTGCAGCTGCGGGCCGGTGCCGCGGTAGGGCACGTGGACGACGTCGATCCCGGTGACGAGCTTCAGGTACTCGAACGCGAGGTGGCCGGCGCTGCCGTTGCCGGCCGACCCGTAGTTGAGCTTGCCGGGCTCCTTCTTCGCGAGCGTGACGAACTCCCGGAAGTCCTTCGCCGGCACCTGCGCGTTCAGCACGAACAGGTTCGGCACGCGCGCGAGCAGCGCGACCGGGACGAAGTCGCGGTTCACGTCGTACGGCTGCTTGGCCATGGCGTACGGGTTGACGGCGAGCGTGCCGACGTGCCCGAGGATCAGCGTGTAGCCGTCGGGCGCCGCCTGCGCGACCTCGGTCATCGCGATCGTGCCGGCGCCGCCGGCCTTGTTCTCGACGACGACCGACTGGCCGAGCTGCACGGACAGCTGCTGCGCGACCGCGCGGGCGACGATCTCCGACGTGCCGCCGGTCGCGAACGGCACGACGAGGCGGATCGGCTTCGTCGGGTACGTGCCCTGCGCGTGCGCGAGCGGGACGAGCGCGGCGAGCGCCGCCGCCGCGAGCCAGTGTCTGCGTTTCATCGGTGCGTCCTCCCGGGGCGGCGCGCGGCGGTCAGAACTTCCAGTTGTAATACGCGGCGACGAAGACCGAGCCGATGTTGTTGTAGGACCCGACGAGGTTGCCGCGGCCGCCGAGCGCCACCGGCAGGTCGCTCTTCAGGTTGACGTCGAGCGAGCCGCCGTAGATGTACTCGCCGGCGAAGCCCCAGAACGAGTTGCGGTCGAGCTGCTGCTGCGCGCCCGCGCCGAACCGCCAGCCCCAGTTGAGCGGCAGCAGCGGCGACACCGTTCCCGACTGGAACCCCGAGTCGTACGCGACGCCGAAGTTGACGAGCCACGGCTCGGAATACCGGTACTGCGCGCCGAGCGCGCCGTGCCACGTGTCCTTGAACGGCAGGCTCTTCGCGATGCCGATCGGATTGGCCGTGTCGTCGATGCCGAGCTCCACCTGGCCGAACTTCGACCACTGCTGCCAGCCGACGCTGCCGAGGATCGCCCACTTGTCGCTCACTTCGGTGTACACGCTGCCCATCACGCCCTGCGGCACCTTGAGGCCGACGTTGATCGTCGCGTCGAGGAGCCCGCGGTTCGCGAGCAGCGTCCGCAGGCCCGGCCCGAGGTTCGAGAACTCCGCCGGCGCGCTGAAGTCGAGGTTGACCTGCGAGTTCCACGTGAGGCCGAAGCGGGTGTGCGCGTCGGGCTGGTACAGGACGCCGACGTTGGCGCCCCACCCCCACGTCTCGTCCTGCATCTGCAGCTGGCCGTCGCCTTGCGCCGGCGCGATGTTGTTGATCGCGACCTTGTTCCGGTAGATGCCGTACATCGCGTTGAGCGACGCGCCCACCGACAGCCTGTCGTTCACCTTGTACGCGATCGACGGCAGCAGCGAGAGGCC
>JAYRNW010000256.1:0-1934 GCA_041911995.1 Casimicrobiaceae bacterium
GAGATCGTCGCCGGCGCGCTGCAGGACCACAAGCGCGCGACGGTGATCGGCAACCAGACGTTCGGCAAGGGCTCGGTGCAGACGATCCTGCCGCTCGGCAACAACGCGGGCCTCAAGCTCACGACCGCGCGCTACTACACGCCGTCGGGCCGCTCGATCCAGGCGAAGGGCATCGAGCCCGACATCAACGTCGACGACGGCCGCGAGGCCGGCGCGCGCATCCGCGAGGCGAACCTCGAGCGCCACCTCGAGACCACGAAGGCGGCGGCGAAGGGCGACGACGCGGCGAAGGGCGCGGCCCCGGCGGCAGCGCCCAAGGCCAAGCCGGCCGACGTCAACAAGTCCGAGGCAATGCCCGCGCTGCCGCGCTTCGAGTTCGGCGCCGACGACGACTTCCAGCTGCAGCAGGCGGTGAACCACCTGAAGGGCCAGCCCGTCATCGCGTCGACGAAGGCGGTCGCCGCGGCGAACACGGCGGTGCCGGTGGCGAAGCCCTGAGCGCGGCCGTCTGACGCAGCGGAACGCCCGGCGCCGCCGGGCGTTTCGTTTGGGCGCTTGGGGTCAGAGCCTTAAGGCGCTTGGGGTCAGAGCCTTAATATTCCTCGCCAGCGCCGCCCAGCCAGGGGTCAGAGCCTTGATATTCCTTGCGATGGCTGCGCCGTGACCACCGCGATCGTCGGAATATCAAGGCTCTGACCCTAACGACCCTCACGAATGGACGACGCGCAACTCCTCCGCTACAGCCGCCACATTCTGCTCGACGAGCTCGGGCCCGACGCGCAGGAGAAGTTCGCGGCCGCGCACGCGCTCGTCGTCGGCATGGGCGGGCTGGGGTCGCCGGCCGCGCAGTTCCTCGCCGCCGCCGGCATCGGCACGCTGACGATCTGCGACGCCGACCACGTCGACCTCACGAACCTGCAGCGGCAGATCCTCTACGCGACCGCGGACGTCGGCGCCGCCAAGGTGGACGCCGCCGCGCGGCGGCTGGCCGCGGTCAACCCGGACGTGCGCGTCGAGCGCATCGGCGCGCGCGTCGGCCCGGCGGAGCTCGCGCCGCTCGTCGCCGCCGCCGACGTCGTCCTCGACTGCTGCGACAACTTCGCGACGCGGCACGCGGTGAACGCCGCGTGCGTGGACCGCGCGGTGCCGCTCGTGTCGGGTGCCGCGATCCGCTTCGACGGGCAGGTCGCCGTGTTCGACGCCCGCGACCCGCGGTCTCCGTGCTACCACTGCCTGTTCGGCGAGGGCGAGGAGCTGGAGGAGACGCGCTGCGCGACGATGGGCGTGTTCGCGCCGCTGGTCGGCATCGTCGGCGCGACGCAGGCAGCCGAGGCGCTCAAGGTCGTCGCCGGCGTGGGCACGTCGCTCGCCGGCCGGCTGCTGCTCGTCGACGCGTTGGCGATGCGCTGGCGCGAGCTCGCCGTGCCGCGCGACCCGGGATGCCCGGTGTGCTCGGGGCGGCCGCGATGAGGACCGCGGCGGTCGCCTGGTGCGTGCAGGCGCCGTCGACGGTGCCGACGACGTAGCGCCACGCGGTCATCGGGGCAGGTTCACGCGCCGCGCAGGCACGCAGCGACCTCGCCGTCGCGCGCCTCCTGCGCGAGGCGTGCCTCCCACTGCGCAACCGCGCGGGTGCGCACCGCGGCGTCCGCCGACTCGAGGCCGGCCGCTACCGCGTTGCCCGCCTCGGCACACGCCCAGCGCCGCCGGTCGACGTCCGCCTGCAGCTGCTGCGCCGCCGCCAGCGCCGGTCCCGCCGCCGCGCCGCGGACGGCGAGCCGCGCGCCGGCCGCACGCAGCGACCACGTCGCGCCGCGCTGCGCCAGCGCGGCGCCGGCGGCCGCGCACGCGGCGCGGGCGGCGTCGGTCGTCGTGCGCGCGTCGCGGCACAGCGCGTCGATCGCGCCGACGGCGAACGCGTCCGGCGCGAGGCC
>JAYRNW010000257.1:0-1923 GCA_041911995.1 Casimicrobiaceae bacterium
CGCCCGAGCAGCCGGCGCCGGCCGCGGTCGGGTTTTTTGCCGTCGACGACCTCTTGGGCCGCGGCGGGCGCCGGCGCCTCGGCCGGTCTCGCCGCGGGACGCTGCGCCGGCGCCGCCGCGGCAGGCGTGGCCGTGCTGCCGCGGGACGCTGCGCTCGCCGCATCGGCCGCGATCACGTCGCGGCTGCCGTCGGCCTTGACGAGCACCATGCGCCCGACCGGCTTGCCCCAGCGGAACTCGCCGACCAGCGTCGTGCCGTCCGGCCGACGGCGCGCGCCGAAGCCGTGCAGCCGCGCGCCGTCGTCGAACGTGCCTTCGTCGACGGTGCCGTCCGCGTGCTTGTACACGCCGCGCCCGAGCGAGCGGCCCTGGTAGAAGTTGCCTTCGTAGCGGCGGCCGTCCGGCCAGCTGGCCGTGCCGTCGAAGTACATCTGGTCCCACGCGAACAGGCCCTTGACCACGCGGCCGTCGGCGTAGGCGATCGTGCCTTCGCCGAACATGACGCCGCCGAGGAAGTAGCCTTCGCGGCGCGTGCAGTCGGTGGAGATCTGGGCGCCGGGACCCTGGCGCGGCGCGGACTGCCACTTGCAGCTCGTCTGCGCGAGCGCGGGTGCGGCGACGGCGAGCAGCACCGCCAGGAGGATCGAACCCCGGACGATCCGCGATCCGAAGGGCGGCGACGACCGGAGACCCGATGTCCGTCTCATGGCTCCCCCTTGCCCCTTCTTGACCATGGGGCGATCAGGGATTCTAGGCGCCGCCCACGTGGGGTTGCAAGCGGCGTTCGATCGTCGGCGCAGGCGGGCGCGGCGCCCAAAGAAAAAGCCGCGCAAGGCGGCTTTTCCGTTTGCTGCGACGCGCGGCGCGCGCGTCACGGCAGGGATCTGGAGCGGGAAACGAGTCTCGAACTCGCGACCTCAACCTTGGCAAGGTTGCGCTCTACCAACTGAGCTATTCCCGCGCAGGACAGCCTCGCATTATAGCGGAAACCCGCGCGCGGTCAAAGCGGGCTCGGCTACACGGTCGACGGCGCGTGCCGGCACCGTGCGGCATCGCGGCGACGTGCGCCAGGCGGGTCTCCTGGAGCGGTGGCTCGCGAAGGTCGTCGCCGAGTTCGCCGACGGCATCCTCGCGTTCGACGCGGACGTCGCCGACGTGTGGGGCCGGCTGCGCGTGCTGCGACCGGAAAATCCGCTCGACAAGCAAATCGCGGCGACCGCGTTGCTCTACGACCTGACGCTCGTCACCCGCAATGTGCGCCATTACGCGCACCTGCCGGTCCGCGTGCTCGACCCCTTCGTCCCGTGACCGCCGGTACCTGGCCGGTCAGCCGATGACCTTCGTCACCGCGTCGGCAACGTAGTCGACGTTGGCCGAACGCAGCGCCGCAACGCAGATGCGGCCGGTGTCGACCGCGTAGATCGAATACTCGTCGCGCAGCCGGTGCACCTGCGCCTTGGTGAGGCCCGAGTACGAGAACATGCCGCGCTGCGCGAGCATGTAGCGGAAGTCGCGGCCCGGCAGCTTCTCGTGCAGCCGCTCGACCAGCTCGGCGCGCATCAGCTTGATCCGGTTGCGCATCATCGCGAGCTCGGCCTCCCACAGCGCGCGCAGCTCCGGCGTGCCGAGGACCTGGCTCACGATCTCGCCGCCGTGCGTCGGCGGGTTCGAGTAGTTGGCGCGCACGAGGCGCTTGATCTGCGACAGCGCGCGCGCCGCCTCGTCCTTGTCGGCGGCGACGACCGACAGCGCGCCGACGCGCTCGCCGTACAGCGAGAACGACTTCGAGAACGAGCTCGACACGAACAGCGGGCCCGGCGTCTCCGCGAAGCGGCGCACGACGTCGCCGTCGGCCTCGGTGCCGTCGCCGAAGCCCTGGTACGCGAAGTCGAGGAACGGGACCAGCCCGCGCGCCCGCACGAC
>JAYRNW010000258.1:0-2528 GCA_041911995.1 Casimicrobiaceae bacterium
ATCGCGCCGCACCTCGCCGCGCGGGACGCCGGCGTGACGATCGACCTCGAGGCGATCGCCGCCGCGCACGCGCGGCTGGCCGCGGCCGTCGACGGCGTCGTGGTCGAGGGCGCGGGCGGCGTCCTCGTGCCGCTCGGGCCCGCGCTCGACATGCTCGACCTGCCGCGCCGGCTCGGCCTGCCCGTGCTGCTCGTCGTCGGCGTGCGGCTGGGCTGCCTCAATCACGCGCTCCTGTCGGCGCGCGCCGTCCGCGAGCGCGGCCTCGACCTCGCGGGCTGGGTCGCCAACCGGATCGACCCCGGCATGGCGCGCGCCGACGACAACGTCGCCGAGCTCGCGCAGCGGATCGGCACGCCGCCCGCCGCCGATTTCGCGTGGGGCGGCGGCCCGTCCGCGGCGCGGGCGGCGGTGGTCGCGCTCGGCCTCGCCCGGGCTTAAGCGGGCGGGCGGCGGGCCGCGCCCGCGGCGTGCGCACGCCGCGCGAAGCGTGCTAGTATCCGCGCCTTCGTGGCGTCGGCACCGGCGTCGACGCGTGCCCTCACGGGCGCAGGTCTGGTTCAATTCCGAGGCGAGCGTTGCGCTGCCGCGGCTCGCGCCGGCCCCCCGTTCTGCGGTTCCGCGCGTCGGGTCGGCACGCGGCAGCGGCGCGGGCGCCGGGCGGAGGAACCGCGGCCGGCGCCGCGGGGGGCGACGACGACCGGCGCGAGAGGCCGGGCGCGGGCGCAACGGGATTCGGATCGGTCAGAGGGATCGGGGACAGCATGGGTCACAAGCACATCGGAACGGCGGCCGGGCGGGTCGCGCGGCGCGCGTTCGCGCCCGGGGCCGCGGCGTTCGCGCCGTCGCTCGCGCACGCGGCGTGGGAGTGGAACTTCCAGACGCCGGTCACGCCGATCGCGCAGCAGCAAAGCGAGCTGCACGCGTTCATCTTCTGGATCTGCGTGGTCATCTTCGTCGGCGTGTTCGGCGTGATGTTCTACTCGATCTTCAAGCACCGGAAGTCGGTGGGGCACCAGGCCGAGCAGTTCCACGAGAACACGACCGTCGAGATCGTCTGGACCGTCATCCCGTTCCTGATCCTGCTGTTCATGGCGTGGCCGGCGACGCGGACCATCCTCGCGATGAAGGACACGACGGCGCCCGACATGACGGTGAAGATCACCGGCTACCAGTGGAAGTGGGGCTACGACTACCTGCAGGAGGGCTTCGGCTTCTACTCGAACCTCGCGACGCCGCTGGCGCAGATCGAGGGCCGCGAGCCGAAGGGTCCCCACTACCTGCTCGAGGTCGACCGGCCGATGGTCGTGCCCGTCGACACCAAGGTGCGCGTCGTGATCACCGCCAACGACGTGCTGCACGCGTGGTGGGTGCCGGCGTTCGGCGTGAAGCAGGACGCAATCCCGGGGTTCGTCCGCGACGCGTGGTTCCGGGCGGAAAAGGTCGGCGTGTACCGCGGCCAGTGCGCGGAGCTCTGCGGCAAGGAGCACGGCTTCATGCCGGTGGTCGTCGAGGTGAAGTCGAAGGACGACTACGCGAAGTGGGTCGCCGAGCAGAAGCAGAAGGTCGCCGCCGCGGCCGACGAACCGAACAAGGCGTGGACGCCGGCCGAGCTGATGACGAAGGGTGCGACCGTGTACGCGGCCAACTGCGTGGCCTGCCACCAGGCGACCGGCAAGGGTGTGCCCGGCGCGTTCCCCGCGCTCGACGGCTCGAAGGTCGTCAACGGCCCGGCCGACGCGCAGATCGCGCTGGTGCTGAACGGCAAGGCCGGCACCGCGATGCCCGCGTGGAAGCAGCTGTCCGACGCCGACCTCGCGGCCGTGATCACGTATACGCGGATGAGCTGGGGCAACAAGGCCGGCGACGTCCTCCCCGCCGCCGTGAAGACCGCGCGGCAATGACGCCGCGGCCGCAGCGCAGCACCGAAGCAGCACCCGAATTCGCCAGGAGCCACGCATGAGCAGCATTCCGCACGACGACGTCGCCGGCCACGAGCACGGCCACGATCACCACCCCACGGGGATCATGCGCTGGGTCACGACGACCAACCACAAGGACATCGGCACGATGTACCTGTGGTTCTCGTTCGTGATGTTCCTGGTCGGCGGCGTCATGGCGCTGACGATCCGCGCCGAGCTGTTCCAGCCGGGCCTGCAGATCGTGCATCCGGAATTCTTCAACCAGATGATCACGCTGCACGGCCTCATCATGGTGTTCGGCGCGATCATGCCGGCCGCCGTCGGCTTCGCGAACTGGATGATCCCGCTGCTGATCGGCGCGCCGGACATGGCGTTCGCGCGGATGAACAACTGGAGCTTCTGGCTGCTGCCGCCGGCGGCGATCCTCCTCGTGTCGTCGCTGTTCGTCCCCGGCGGCGCCGCGTCCTCCGGCTGGACGATGTACCCGCCGCTGACCATAGAAGCAGGCATGGGCATGGACCTCACGATCTTCGCCGTCCACATCATGGGCGCGTCGTCGATCATGGGCTCGATCAACATCATCACGACGATCCTGAACCTGCGCGCGCC
>JAYRNW010000259.1:0-14268 GCA_041911995.1 Casimicrobiaceae bacterium
CGCGTTCAGCGCCGCCGCCGGCCGGCGTCGCGCGCGGCGCGGCGTCCGACCACGCATCGCCCTCCGCCGCGGCGCGCGCACCCGCGGCTGCGGCCGCGCCCGCCGCAGCGCCGGCGCCTCCCGCGGCGCCGGAAGCCGCGCGCGATCCGCTGCCGCTTCCGTCCGACGCGGCGGGATGGCCGGAGTTCGTCGCCACGCTCGGCCTGACCGGGATGGCGGCGCAACTCGCGGCGCAGACCGAGCTGAAGGCGGTCGCGGGCAACATGCTGACGCTCGCGCTGCCGGCGGCGCACAAGCACCTGGCCGACAAGACGTACGCCGACAAGCTCAAGGCCGCGCTGGAGCGGGCGACGGGACGCAAGCTGCTGCTCGCCTTCGAGGTCGGCGGCCCCGCCGAGTCCTCGCTCGCGGCCGTGCAGACGCGCGAGCGCGCCGAGGCGCGCGCGAAGGGCGAGGCGGCGTTCCGCGACGAGCCGTTCGTCCGCGACCTCCTCGCGAAGTTCGACGGGCAGGTGAAGACCGACACGATCGCGCCGATTCCGCGCGAAGGCGGCGGCAAGTGACGCGCCCGCGCGCAGCGGCAAGCGACGAACAGCACACCCCACAACCGACGGTGACCACGCGATGATGAAGAACCAGCTGGCCGGCCTCATGAAGCAGGCGCAGGCGATGCAGGACAACATGAAGAAGGCGCAGGAGGAGCTCGCGCAGACCGAGGTCGAGGGCCAGGCGGGCGCGGGCCTGGTCAAGGTGACGATGACCTGCCGGCACGACGTGAAGCGCGTGACGATCGACCCGTCGCTCTTCGCCGAGGACCGCGAGATGCTCGAGGACCTGATCGCCGCCGCGATCAACGACGCCGTGCGCCGCGTCGAGACCACGACGCAGGAGAAGATGTCCGGCCTCGCCGCCGGGCTGCCGCTGCCGCCCGGGTTCAAGATGCCGTTCTGATTTTGACGGATGGCGACGGCCGAAGATCCTTGAACCACGAAGGGCACGAAGAACACGAAGAAAGGCAGAATTTCCTCCGTGTTCTCCGTGCTCTCCGTGGTTCTGGCATTGAATTTCCTCGTGCCTTCCGTGTCCTTCGTGGTTCACGATTTGCCGCGCGCGTGACTGCAGGCTTGCAGCTTTGAATTTCTTCGTGTTCTTCGTGCCCTTCGTGGTTCAAGACCTTCAAAGCCCGCATGCCTGAGCGCGCCGTCCCGCCGCAGGAGCCGCTCGGCAGCCTCGACACGCTGGCGCGCGCGCTGCGCTGCCTGCCCGGCGTCGGGCCGAAGGCCGCGCAGCGCATGGCGCTGCACCTGATGCAGCACGACCGCGACGGCGCGCGCGCGCTCGCGGGCGCGCTGACCCACGCGGCGGACACGATCCGGCACTGCGAGCGCTGCAACACGTTCACCGAGGACACGGTCTGCGCGCTGTGCCGCTCGCCGAAGCGCGACCCGTCGCAGCTGTGCGTCGTCGAGACGCCCGCCGACCTGCTTATGGTCGAGCACACGCAGGCTTACCGCGGCCTCTACTTCGTGCTGATGGGCCGGCTGTCGCCGCTCGATGGCATCGGCCCGCGCGAGATCCGGCTCGACCGGCTGCTGAAGCGCGCCACCGACGGTGTCGTGCGCGAGGTGATCCTCGCCACCAACTTCACGAACGAGGGCGAGGCCACCGCCCACTACGCCGGCGAGCTGCTGGCGGCGCGCGGCCTCGTCGTCAGCCGGCTGGCCCGCGGCGTCCCGGTCGGCGGCGAGCTCGAATACGTCGACGCGGGCACGCTCGCGCAGGCGCTGCGCGAGCGGCGGCCGCTTTCGGCATAGGACGTTCGCCGCGGGGAATGCGGCGGCGCCCCGGGCTGCCCTCGCGGCGACGAATCGGGGCCGGATGGCAAAGAAGCGGTTGTCGCCAAGTTTTTGCGCTGCACAATGACGCGCTTCACCGCGTCGATATAATGGCTTGGTTACCCCCGAAGTCCGGACCACCGGAACGGATTCCACGACACCCGGGACCACGCGGCGACGAGACCGCGGCCAGCCCGACCCCCGGCGCCGACCTGCCGTTGACGCGCCGTCCCTCGGAGGACGCATGACACGCAAAGCCCAGACGCAAGCCGCGGCCAAGCCGGCCGCCACCACCACGCGCCGCAAGTTCCTGACGGCCGCCACAAGCGCCGCCGCCGGTGCGGCGACGCTCGGCTTCCCGACGATCGCGAAGGCGCAGGGCCCGATCTCGATGCGCTGGCAGTCGACGTGGCCCGCGAAGGACATCTTCCACGAGTACGCGCTCGACTTCGCGAAGAAGGTCAACGACATGACCGGCGGCGACCTCAAGATCGAGGTGCTGCCCGCGGGGGCCGTGGTGCCGGCGTTCGGGCTGCTCGACGCGGTCACCAAGGGCACGCTGGACGGCGGGCACGGCGTGCTCGTCTACCACTACGGCAAGCAGAACGCGCTCGCGCTGTGGGGCTCCGGCCCGGCGTACGGCATGGACGCGAACATGCTGCTCGCGTGGCACAAGTACGGCGGCGGCCGCGAGCTGCTGAACAAGCTGTACGCGTCGATCGGCGCCAACGTCGTGTCGTTCCCGTACGGCCCGATGCCCACGCAGCCGCTCGGCTGGTTCAAGAAGCCGATCACCAAGGCCGACGACTTCAAGGGCCTGAAGTACCGGACGGTCGGCATCTCCATCGACCTGTTCACCGGCATGGGCGCTGCCGTCAACGCGCTGCCGGGCGGCGAGATCATCCCGGCGATGGACCGCGGCCTGCTCGACGCCGCCGAGTTCAACAACGCGACGTCGGACCGCCTGCTGGGCTTCCCGGACGTGTCGAAGGTGTGCATGCTGCAGAGCTACCACCAGAACGCCGAGCAGTTCGAGATCATGTTCAACAAGACGAAGTACGACGCGCTGCCGGCGAAGATGCAGGCGATCATCGCCAACGCCGTCGAGGCGTCGTCGGCGGACATGTCGTGGAAGGCGGTCGACCGCTATTCGAAGGACTACATCGAGCTGCAGGAGAAGCAGGGCGTCAAGTTCTACAAGACGCCGGACCCGATCCTGCAGAAGCAGCTCGAGGTCTACGACGAGGCCGTCGCCAAGCGCAAGGACAACGCGCTGTTCGTCGAGATCGCCGACTCGCAGAAGGCGTTCGCCGCCCGCGCGGTGAAGTGGGACCTCGACACCAACGTCAACCGGCGGATGGCGTACAACCACTACTTCGGCGCCAAGCAGCCCGCGAAGAAGGGCTAGGGCCGCGCCGCGATGCGGACGGGACACCATCCGGCCCGCCCGGATGGTGTCTTTTTTTCACGGTGCCGCGCCGGTACGGCGGCGGCGCAACTACGGTAGGCCGCGATGCAGAAGCTCCTGCTGACGGTGGACAAGATCAGCACGTTCGCGGGACAGCTGTTCTCGTGGCTGATCGTCTCGCTGACGTTGCTGATCTCCTGGGAGGTGTTCTCCCGGTACGTGCTCGAGCATCCGCACGCGTGGGCGTTCGACGTGATGATCATGATGTACGGCACGCTGTTCATGATGGCGGGCGCGTACACGCTGTCGAAGAACGGCCACGTCCGCGGCGACGTGCTGTACGGGTTCTTCCCGCCGCGGCTGCAGGCGGGCCTCGACCTCCTCCTCTACGTCGCGTTCTTCGTGCCCGGCGTCGTGGCGCTCGTCTGGGCCGGCTACCGCTACGCGGGCGAGTCGTGGGCGATCAACGAGCACTCGAACATCACGGCCGACGGGCCGCCGGTCTACCCGTTCAAGACGGTGATCCCGGTCGCCGGCGCGGTGCTGCTGCTGCAGGGCGTGGTCGAGATCATCCGCTGCGTCATCTGCCTGAAGCAGGGCGAATGGCCGTCGCGCGAGGAGGACGTCGAGGAAGTGGACGTCGACAAGCTGAAGAAGATGGTGCACGTGAAGGACGAGGACATCGCGAAGCTCGACAAGTTCGTCGTCTCGGGGGAAGCCAACAAGTGACGCACGAACGCTCGGCCGCCGCGATCGCCGGAGAAGCGCGATGAGGAAGGAAGTCTGGTTCGGCCTGACGATCATGGCGATGGTCGTGATCGGCGTGTTCTGGCTGCTGCCGCCGGCCTCGCAGATCACCAACGGCCACCTCGGCCTGCTCATGCTGGCGCTGATCGTCATCGCGATCATGCTGGGCTTCCCCACGGCGTTCACGCTGATGGGCATGGGCGTCATCTTCGCGTGGCTCGCCTACCGGTCGCAGAACCCCGACCTCGCGGTCGGGCAGACGCTCGACCTCATGGTCCAGCGCGCGTACTCGGTGATGTCCAACGACGTGCTGATCTCGATCCCGCTGTTCGTGTTCATGGGCTACCTGGTCGAGCGGTCGAACCTGATCGAGAAGCTGTTCCGGAGCCTGCACCTCGCGCTCGCGCGCATCCCGGGCTCGCTCGCCGTGGCCACGCTGGTCACGTGCGCGGTGTTCGCGACCGCCACCGGCATCGTCGGCGCCGTGGTCACGCTGATGGGGCTGCTCGCGCTGCCGGCGATGCTGCGCGCCGGCTACAACATCAAGGTGTCGGCGGGCGTCATCACGGCCGGCGGCTGCCTCGGCATCCTGATCCCGCCGTCGGTGATGCTGATCGTCTACGGCGCCACGGCCGGTGTGTCGGTGGTCAAGCTGTACGCGGGGGCGTTCCTCCCCGGCATCATGCTGGCGCTGCTGTACATCGTCTACGTGATCGTCATCGCGAAGGTCAAGCCGTCGCTGATGCCGCCGCTGCCGGAGAGCGAGCGCAAGGTCACGATCCCCGCGTACGTCGCGGCCATCGCCGCGAAGGCGAGCAACAAGGTCGTCCCGGCGCTGATCGTCGCGCTCAAGGGCCGCCGCAACGCCGACGTGCCGACGGCGACGCTCGTCAAGGAGCTCACCACCGCGCTGATGCCGGCGGTCGTGTTCGCCGTGCTGATGGGCCTCACGTGGCACGCGCTGACCAAGCCGGACATCGTCACCGACACGTCGCAGCTGCAGCAGATGGGCGACGCGGGGTCCGGCTTGGCCGAGACCGCCGGCGACGCGAAGGAGGGCACGCAGGGCGGGCTCGCCGAGCCGCCCGAGGCCAAGGGCGATGCCGGCGCCACCGGCACCGGGCTCGCCGAGCCGCCGGCCGAGGGCGCCGCGCCCGCGACCAAGGCGGCGGAAGCCCCGGCGCCGGCCGCGCCCGCGGCGCAGGTGCCGGCCGCGAAGCCCGCCGCACCGGCCGCCGCGCACGATTGGGAGCGGCTGCCGACGCCCATGGCGTTCTGGATCGTCCTCGGCGTCGGCGGCGCCGCGCTGGCGATCTTCTACGCGATGTTCACGTTCACGCGCCTCGTCGTGTTCAAGATGCTGCTGGCGTCGTTCTTCCCGCTCGCCGTGCTGATCCTCGCCGTGCTGGGCACGATCGTGTTCGGGCTCGCCACGCCGACCGAGGCGGCGGCGGTCGGCTCGCTCGGCGGCTTCGGGCTCGCGGCCGTCTACGGCCTGCTCGGGCTGTCGCCCGAGCGCCGCGCGCGCACGCTGAAGGTCTGGATCCCGCTTTGGATCGTGGGCGGCGTGTCGATCGTCTGGTTCGTCCTGCTCAAGTTCGAGGTGCTGGAGTCGGGCCCGCCGGCGTGGGTCGGCTGGGTGACGATCGTCGCGGCCGCGATCTGGTGCGTGCACGCGACCTGGCAGGTGCGCCTGGGCGGCACGGTCAAGGAGTCGGTGTTCCTGACGGCCAAGACGTCGGCGATGGTGTGCTGGCTCTTCGTCGGGTCGTCGATCTTCTCGGCGGCGTTCGCGCTGCTCGGCGGGCAGGAGGTCGTCGAGAAGTGGGTGCTGTCGCTCGGGCTGTCGTCGGTGCAGTTCATGATCCTCGCGCAGGTCATCATCTTCCTGCTGGGCTGGCCGCTCGAGTGGACGGAGATCATCGTCATCTTCATGCCGATCTTCATTCCGCTGCTCTCGAAGTTCAACATCGACCCGCTGTTCTTCGGGCTGCTCGTCGCGCTCAACCTGCAGACGGCGTTCCTGTCGCCGCCGGTGGCGATGGCGGCGTTCTACCTGAAGGGCGTGTCACCCCCGCACGTGACGCTGAACCAGATCTTCGCCGGGATGATGCCGTTCATGGTCATCCAGGTGATCGCGCTCGCGCTGCTCTACATCTTCCCCGGCATCGGCCTCTGGCTGCCGTCGCTGCTCTACAAGTGATAACGCCCGGCGCGCCGTTGCGCGCCGGACCGCAGGCAGAGTAATCTCGCGGAACGCGCGCCGCTGCGCCCCCGCGGCGCCGGAGGAGGCACCATGCTGCTGAGCGAGATCCTGCGGATCAAGGGCAACACGCTGTTCACGACGACGCCCGAGGGCACGGTCCTCGACGCCGTCAAGGCGATGGCGGAGAACGACATCGGCTCGCTGGTCGTCATGGACCACGGCCGGCTCGCCGGCATGCTGACGTTTCGCGAGGTGCTCGCGGCCCTCGCGGCCCGCGGCGGCAGCCTGGCCGCGATGCGGGTCGCCGAGATCTACGAGCGCGACCCCCTCACCGCGCCGCCGAGCCTCGACGTGATGGAGCTGCGCGGCCGCATGCTCGAGCGCCACGCGCGCTACGTGCCGGTGATGGACGGCGCAACGCTGCAGGGCGTCGTGTCGTTCCACGACGTCGCCAAGGCCGTGTACGAGGACCAGAGCTTCGAGAACCGGATGCTCAAGAGCTACATCGGCGACTCGCCCGACGTGGCGATGCGCTAACCCCTAAGGGTCAGAGCCTTAAGGGAGGGTCAGAGCCGTAAGGTAGGGTCAGAGCCGTAAGGTAGGGTCAGAGCCGTAAGGTAGGGTCAGAGCCGTAAGCAAAGGTCAGGGGCGCAGGCGGCGGGCGGCGTGCGATCGGGATCAGAGCCGTAAGGTGGTCGGTCGATGAGGCATGTCGGCCGGCCTGCCCACCTTACGGCTCTGACCCCGAAGGATCGGACCCCGAAGGATCGGACCCCGAAGGATCGACCCTACGCCTCGAGGATGAAGATCGCGGGCCGCTTCGCGAAGCGCCCGGCGTCCTCGCGGCGCCACTCGGCGGCGGTGCGCCGCTCGACCGTCTCGCTGGGCAGCGTCAGGTCCGCCGCGACGACCACCCGCGTGCCGGGCCGCAGCGCCTCGGCGATCGACTTCAGCATCGCCGCGTTGCGGTAGGGCGTCTCGATGAAGAGCTGCGCGCACCGTCGCGCGCGCGACTCGTCCTCCAGCCGGCGCAGCGCCGCCGCGCGCTCGGCCGCCGGCACCGGCAGGTAGCCGTGGAACGCGAAGCTCTGGCCGTTCATCCCCGAAGCCATCAGCGCGAGCACCAGCGACGACGGGCCGACCAGCGGCGCGACGCGGATGCGCGCCGCGTGCGCGGCGGCCACCAGCGGGGCGCCGGGATCGGCGACGCCCGGGCACCCGGCGTCGGACAGCAGGCCCACGTCCTCGCCCCGGCGCGCCGGCGCGAGCAGCGCCGCGAGCGCCGGCGCGTCCGGTGCGTCGGGCAGCGCGCGAATGTCGAGCGTGGCGATCGGCTGCGGCGGATCGAGTGCCTTGAGGAATGCGCGCGCCGGCTTCTCGGTCTCCACGATCCAGTGCGTGAGCCCGCGCGCGACGGCGATCGTCCGCGCGGGCAGCACGTCGGCCGGCGGCACCAGCCCCAGCAGGTTCGGGACGAGGTAGAGCGTGCCCGTCATCGGTGCCCGCCCGCGGGGGCGTGCAGCAACACGTCGGCGCCCTCGGCGCGCAGCAGGCGCGCGACCGTGATGAGCGGCAGCCCGACGAGCGCCGTCGGGTCGTCGCTCTCGATGCGCTCGAACAGCACGATGCCGACGCCTTCGGACTTCACCGCGCCCGCGCAGTCCCACGGGGCCTCGCGGTCGAGGTAGGCGGCGATGTCGGCGTCGGTCAGCGCGCGAAAGGTACTCGCGACGTCGACCAGCGCACTCCGGCAGCGCCCGCTGGCGGCGTCGACCAGCGCGACACCCGTGTGGAACACGACCGTGCGGCCGGACAGCGCGCGCAACTGCGCGAATGCCCGCGCGCGATCGCCCGGCTTGCCGACCGCCCGGCCGTCGCAGTCGGCGACCTGGTCGGACCCGATGACCAGCGCGTCGGCGTAGCGGGCGGCGACCGCCCGCGCCTTTGCCTCGGACAGCCGCAGCGCCGTCTGCGCCGGCGTCTCGCCGGACAGCGCGGTTTCGTCGACCCCGGGCGCCGCCACCTCGAACGGCAGGCCCAGCCGCTCGAGCAGCGCGCGGCGGTAGGGCGACGTCGAGCCCAGCACCAGCCGCCGAATGCCGTTCCCCATTGTTTTTGCTGGCCTTTCTTTGACAGGTCGCGATTGGTGGGCTATTATCTTACGTTTTCGTACGTCGCCCCATCGCGCCGATCGCGGAAGTCCCGGCGACCGCGCGGCGGCACCGGGGCCACGTCGGCGCACCGAGAATCCGATGAAGCGCCCGCCGCACACGTTCGACGCCTGGCGGCTGGCCCGCGAGCGCGGCGTGCTCGAGGGCTCGCTCGACGTCGGCGCGGACGAGCGCCTGGCCGATCGGGTCGCCGGCAGCGATGCGCGCGTCGACTGGTCCATCGCCGGGACGACCGACGGCGCCGGCCGGCCGGCGCTGGCGGTGTCGGTCACGGGCACGGTGCCGGTCGAATGCCAGCGCTGCCTCGCGCCGTTCGGGTTCGAGGTCGCGCAGCGGACGGTGATGCTGCTCGCGAAGAGCGAAGCGGACGCCGACGCGCTCGACGCGGGCAGCGACGCCGAGGTGCTGGTCGCCGACCGGCCGCTCGACCCGCTGGAGCTGGTCGAGGACGAATTGCTGTTGACGCTGCCGTTCGCGCCGATGCATGACGAAGGGGCGTGCGCGACGGGCGGCGGCAACTGACGAAACCACGCAGGAACCGAAGAGAACGAGGAGCAACCCATGGCCGTCCAGCAGAACAAGAAGTCGCCGTCGAAGCGCGGCATGCATCGTGCGCACGATTTCCTGACCACGCCGACGCTCGCCGTCGAGCCCGTCAGCGGCGAGACGCACCTGCGCCATCACATCAGCCCCAACGGCTACTACCGGGGCAAGAAGGTCGTCAAGACCAAGGCCGACGAGTAACGCGGCCGACGCCGGTCGCGCGCGCCGGATTCCTGCCGCGCGCGGTCGGGTCGCGCAGCCGAAGCATGATCCGCCCGGGAGCGGCTCCCGGCTCCGCGGCTCGCCGCCACCCGTTTCGGGATTCGCGCGCGGGCGAGTAAACTCGCGCCTGCGCATCGGTGCACCGGGCGCGCCGGTTCGCGGCGCCTTGCCGATGCCCGCCCGATCCCGCTCCGATCGCCCGTGAGACTCCGACCCCATGACCGTCACCGTCGCCGTTGACGCGATGGGGGGCGACCACGGTCCCCCGGTCACGATCCCCGCCACGCTCGCGTTCCTCGAGGCCACGCCGGACGCCCGCGCCATCGTGGTCGGGCTGCCGGAGCCGCTCGCGCAGGCGCTCGCCCGCGCGCGGTCGCCGGCGAAGGACCGCGTCACCGTGCGCGCGTGCACCGAGGTCGTCGCGATGGACGAGCCGCCGGCCGACGCGCTGCGGCGGAAGAAGGACTCGTCGATGCGCGTGGCCATCAACCTCGTGAAGGACGGCGAGGCCGAGGCGTGCGTGTCGGCCGGCAACACCGGCGCGCTGATGGCGATCGCGCGCTTCGTGCTGAAGACGCTGCCCGGCATCGACCGCCCGGCGATCGCGTCGCAGCTGCCCGCGCGCAACGGCGTGACGACGGCGCTCGACTTGGGCGCCAACGTCAACTGCACGCCGGAGCAGCTCGTGCAGTTCGCCGTGATGGGCAGCGCGCTCGTCACCGCGGTCGACGGCATCGAGCGGCCGACGGTCGGCCTCCTCAACATCGGCGAGGAGGACATCAAGGGCAACGACGTCGTCAAGCAGACGGCCGAGCTGCTGCGTGCGACGCCGCTCAACTTCTACGGCAACATCGAGGGCAACGACGTCTACAAGGGCACGACCGACGTCGTCGTCTGCGACGGCTTCGTCGGCAACGTCGCGCTCAAGGTGTCCGAGGGGCTGGTCGTGATGCTCTACGACTTCCTGCGCACCGAGTTCACGCGCAACCCGATGCGCAAGCTCGCCGCGGCCGCCGCCTACCCGGCGCTGGCGGCGTTCAAGAAGCGCGTCGATCCGCGACGCTACAACGGCGCGACGCTGGTCGGCTTGCGGGGCGTGGTCGTGAAGAGCCACGGCGGCGCCGACGCGCTCGGCTTCCGGCACGCGCTCGCGAAGGCGTACGCCGAGGTCACGCACGGCGTGCTCGACAAGATCGCGAAGGAAATGGCCGCGATGCCCACGCTGACGGCGAAGGCCGCGGCGCCCGCCGCCGCGGCCGAGTCCGATGCCGGCTAGCCGCATCGCGGGCACCGGCCGCTACCTGCCGGCGCGGGTCCTCACCAACGCGGAGCTCGCGCAGCGCGTCGCGACCAGCGACGAGTGGATCGTCACGCGCACGGGCATCCGCCAGCGCCACATCGCGGCGGCCGACGAGCAGACATCCGACCTGGCATTGCACGCGTCGCGCGCGGCGATCGCGGCGGCCGGGATGACGCCGGCCGACATCGACCTCGTGATCGTCGCCACCGCCACGCCCGACATGATCTTCCCGTCGACCGCGTGCATCCTGCAGGACAAGCTCGGCATCCGCAACGGCGGCGCCGCGTTCGACGTCGCCGCCGTGTGCTCGGGCTTCGTGTACGCGCTGGCCGTCGCCGACAAAATGGTGAGCAGCGGCGCCGCGCGCAACGCGCTCGTCGTCGGCGCCGAGGTCTACTCGCGCATCCTCGACTGGAACGACCGCGGCACGTGCGTGCTGTTCGGCGACGGCGCCGGCGCGGTGGTGGTCGTGCCCGCCGAGACGCCCGGCATCCTCGCGTCGCACCTGCACGCGGACGGCAGCCACCGCGGCATCCTGTGCGTGCCGGGGCAGGTGCAGGACGGCCGCATCGCCGGCACGCCGTTCCTGCACATGGACGGCCACGCGGTGTTCAAGTTCGCGGTCAAGGTGCTGGCGGACGCGGCGCACGAGGCGCTCGACGCGGCCGGCATGGCGCCGGACCAGGTCGACTGGGTGATCCCGCACCAGGCGAACATCCGCATCATGGACGCGACGATGAAGAAGCTGCACCTGCCGCACGAGCGGCTCGTCGTCACCGTCGACGTCCACGGCAACACGTCGGCCGCGTCGATCCCGATGGCGCTCGACATCGCGGTGCGCGACGGCCGCATCGCCGCCGGGCATCACGTCGTGCTGCTCGGTGTCGGCGGCGGCTTCACCTGGGGCTCGGTGCTGCTCCGGTGGTAGGATGAACGACGGCTTCCGCGCGCGCGCCGCGCGTTGCCCCGGAGGGCGCGCGGTCGGTTCCCAATGACGGCTTGACGGATTGAACATGCAGATCGCATTCGTGTTTCCGGGGCAGGGCTCGCAGTCGGTCGGCATGATGGACGGCTTCGGCGCGCATCCGGTCGTGCGCGAAACGTTCGCGGAGGCCTCCGACGCGCTGGGCGAGGACCTGTGGGCGCTCGTCGCCGACGGCCCGCAGGACGCGCTGTCGCTGACGACGAACACGCAGCCGGTGATGCTCGCGGCGGGAGTGGCCGTCTGGCGCGCGTGGGAAGCCGCCGGCGGCCCGAAGCCCGTCGTCGTCGCCGGCCACAGCCTCGGCGAATACACGGCGCTGGTCGCCGCCGGCGCGCTCGCGTTCCGCGACGCCGTGCCGCTCGTGCGCTTCCGCGCGCAGGCGATGCAGGAGGCGGTGCCGGCCGGGCAGGGCGCGATGGCGGCGATCATGGGCGCCGACGACGGCGCGGTGACGTCGGCCTGCGCCGAGGCGGAGCAGGGACAGGTCGTCGAGGCCGTCAACTTCAACGCGCCCGGGCAACTCGTGATCGCCGGCCACCGCGAAGCCGTCGAGCGGGCCATCGCGCTCGCGAAGCAGAAGGGCGCCAAGCGTGGCGTACTGCTGCCGGTGTCCGCACCGTTCCACTGCTCGCTGATGCGGCCCGCGGCCGACCGGCTCGCGGCGCGCCTCGCGCAGGTGGCCGTGGCCACACCGGCGATTCCGGTCATCCACAACGTCGACGTCGCCGAGCACCGCGACCACGACGAGATCCGCGACGCGCTCGCGCGGCAGGCCGCGCATCCGGTGCACTGGACGGCGACCGTGCGCGCGATGGCGGACCGCGGCGTCACGCACGTCGTCGAATGCGGGCCGGGCAAGGTGCTCGCGGGGCTCGTCAAGCGCATCGCCGACGGCGTGCCCGCGTACGCGCTGACCGACGGCGACGCGCTCGCCGCCGCGCTCGCCGAGCTGCGCGCGGCGTAGGCCACGGGGGGACCACGATGACGCAAGGCACGCTCGCCGGCCAGACGGCGCTCGTCACCGGCGCGACGCGCGGCATCGGCCTCGCGATCGCGCTGCGGCTGGCCGGCGACGGCGCGACGGTGATCGGCACCGCGACGACCGACGAAGGCGCGGCGAAGATCGCGGCGCTGCTCGCCGACGCCGGCAACGCCGGCACCGGCATGAAGCTCGACGTCACCGACGCCGCCGCGTGCGACGCCGTGCTTGGCGCGATCGAGGCCAAGTACGGCGCCGTGACGATCCTCGTCAACAACGCCGGCATCACGCGCGACAACCTGATGCTGCGGATGAAGGACGACGAGTGGGACGCTGTGATGGCGACCAACTTGAAGCCGGCGTTTCGCCTCGCCAAGGCGGTGCTGCGCGGGATGATGAAGGCGCGCCACGGGCGGATCATCCAGATCGGCAGCGTCGTCGGCACCAGCGGCAACCCGGGGCAGGCCAATTACGCGGCGGCCAAGGCCGCGCTGGTCGGCTTCACGAAGTCGCTGGCGCAGGAAGTGGGCAGCCGCAACATCACGGTGAACTGCGTCGCACCCGGCTTCATCGACACCGACATGACGAAGGCGCTGCCGGAGGCCGCGCGCGCCGCGCTGCTGACCCGCATTCCGCTGGCGCGCCTCGGCACGCCGGAGGACGTCGCGCACGCGGTGGCCTTCCTCGCGAGCCCGGGCGCCGGCTACGTGACGGGCGCCACGCTGCACGTGAACGGCGGCATGTACATGGCGTGACCCCGTCCCGCGGGCGGGGTCGCCTGCGGGGGCGGCGGGAGCGCGATCTGGTAGAATCCGCAGGTTTGATTCCGGAGGCCCCGTCACGGGGGGAGGAGAGCAATGGACAACGTTGAGCAGCGCGTCAAGAAGATCGTCGCCGAGCAGCTGGGCGTCAACGAAGCGGAGATCAAGAACGAGTCGTCGTTCGTCGACGACCTCGGCGCCGATTCCCTCGACACCGTCGAGCTCGTGATGGCGCTCGAAGAGGAGTTCGAGACCGAGATTCCCGACGAGGAAGCCGAGAAGATCACGACCGTGCAGCAGGCGATCGACTACGTCGGCAGCCACCTCAAGAAGTAGCGTCCCGTCGGCGGCGGCGGACCCGCGCGCGGCGTCCGCCCGCCCCGAGCCGGCTCCCCGGTTGCCGCGCGCCCGGAAGCCGCGCGTTCCCGCCTTCGCCGCAGTCCACCGTTTCCGAACCGCCCCATCGCCGCCATGTCCCGCCGCCGCGTCGTCGTCACCGGTCTCGGCATCATCGCCCCCGTCGGCATCGGCGTCGCGGACGCGTGGGCGAGCGTCGTCGCCGGCCGCTCGGGCATCGCGCCGATCACGCGCTTCGACGCCTCCGCGTTCCCGTCGCGGATCGCGGGCGAGGTCAAGGGCTTCGACGTCACGCAGTACCTGTCGGGCAAGGAAGCGCGGCGCTACGACACGTTCATCCACTACGGCCTCGTCGCGACGATGGAGGCCGTGCGCGACGCCGGCCTCGAGAGCTGGACCGGCGACAAGGAGCGCGTCGGCGTGTGCATCGGCTCGGGCATCGGCGGGCTGCCGATGATCGAGGAGACGCACGCGCACTACGCGCAGGGCGGCCTGCGCAAGATCTCGCCGTTCTTCGTGCCCGGCTCGATCATCAACATGATCTCGGGCCTCGCGTCGATCCACTACGGCTACAAGGGGCCGAACCTCGGCACCGTCAGCGCGTGCTCGACCGCCAACCACAGCATCGGCGAGGCGGCGCG
Organism: Casimicrobiaceae bacterium; assembly: GCA_041911995.1. Classification (GTDB taxonomy): domain Bacteria; phylum Pseudomonadota; class Gammaproteobacteria; order Burkholderiales; family Casimicrobiaceae; genus VBCG01. The sequence goes on from JAYRNW010000259.1 coordinate 14,156, forward strand.
CCTGATCGAGTACGGCGACGCGGACCTGATGGTCGCGGGCGGCGCCGAGTCGACCGTGAGCCCGCTCGGCATCGGCGGCTTCATCGCGGCGCGGGCGCTGTCGCACCGGAACG